>PLBS01000012.1 GCA_003134595.1 Gallionella sp.
ATCATGGCAAAGAGCAAATTTGAACGCACCAAACCGCACGTCAACGTAGGCACGATCGGCCACGTGGATCATGGCAAGACCACCCTGACCGCGGCGATCACGACGGTGTTGGCCAAGAAATTTGGCGGCGAAGCCAAGGCCTATGATCAAATTGACGCGGCGCCGGAAGAAAAGGCGCGCGGCATCACGATCAACACCGCGCACGTCGAATATGAAACCGCCAACCGCCACTACGCCCACGTAGACTGCCCGGGCCACGCCGACTATATCAAGAACATGATCACCGGCGCAGCACAAATGGACGGCGCGATCCTGGTCGTATCTGCCGCTGACGGCCCGATGCCGCAAACCCGCGAACACATCCTGCTGGCGCGCCAGGTGGGCGTGCCCTACATCGTCGTGTTCATGAACAAATGCGACATGGTCGACGACGAAGAACTGCTCGAACTGGTCGAAATGGAAGTGCGCGAACTGCTCTCCAAATACGACTTTCCCGGCGACGACATCCCCATCATCAAAGGCTCCGCACTGAAAGCCCTGCAAGGCGACCAAAGCGACCTGGGCGAACCGTCCATCTTCCGTCTGGCCGACGCACTCGACAGCTACATCCCGCAACCGAAGCGCGCCCTGGACGGCGCCTTCCTGATGCCGGTGGAAGACGTATTCTCCATCTCCGGTCGCGGCACGGTGGTCACTGGCCGTATCGAACGCGGCATCGTCAAGGTCGGCGAAGAACTGGAAATCGTCGGTATCAAACCCACGCTCAAGACCACCTGCACCGGCGTCGAAATGTTCCGCAAACTGCTCGACCAGGGTCAGGCAGGCGACAACGTCGGCGTACTGCTGCGCGGCACCAAGCGTGAAGAAGTCGAGCGCGGTCAGGTATTGGCCAAGCCCGGCTCCATCACCCCGCACACCAAGTTCACCGCCGAGATCTACGTATTGGGCAAAGACGAAGGCGGGCGTCACACCCCGTTCTTCCAGGGCTACCGACCCCAGTTCTACTTCCGCACCACCGACGTGACCGGCGCAGTCGAACTGCCGGCCGGTACCGAGATGGTGATGCCGGGCGACAACGTCAGCATCACGGTCAACCTGATCAACCCGATCGCGATGGAAGAAGGCCTGCGCTTCGCGATTCGCGAAGGCGGTCGTACGGTCGGGGCCGGGGTGGTTGCAAAGATTATCGAGTAAGGCTACAATGCGCGCCCTCGCGTGGACTGGGTCTGTATCTGGATCACGCGATTTCGTTCTTTAATTAGCGGCATTGCCGCGTAAATGCAAGAGAAGATTATGCAAAGTCAAAAAATCCGCATTCGCCTCAAGGCGTTTGATTATCGCCTGATCGACCAGTCTGCTGCTCGTATCGTTGAAACAGCAAAACGTACCGGTGCGGTGGTAAATGGCCCGGTGCCGTTGCCGACCAAGATCGAGCGTTTCGATGTGCTGCGTTCCCCGCACGTCAACAAGACTTCGCGCGATCAGTTTGAGATTCGTACCCATCTGCGTTTGATGGACATCGTTGATCCTACCGACAAGACGGTGGATGCACTGATGAAGCTTGATCTGCCAGCCGGTGTGGATGTGGAAATCAAGTTGCAGTAGTAAAAGAAGCTAGTAGCAAGTAGCTAGTAGCGGGTAGCAAAAACTAAAAGCCACAAGCCACAAGCCACAGGCTACAGGCTACAGGCTACAGGCTACAGGCTACTAGCCACCAGCTACAAGCTAAGTTTTTTTGCAATAACAGATCGGCTGACCAATTGTAGTCAGCCCCTTAACAAGAGGAAATTAAAATGAGCTTAGGACTTGTCGGTCGCAAGATTGGCATGACCCGCGTATTTACCGATGACGGTTCTTCGTTGCCGGTGACTGTGCTGGAAGTGTCCAACAATCGTGTCACTCAGGTTAAATCCGCAGGTACCGATGGCTACACCGCTGTGCAATTGGCACACGGAGTACGTCGTCCCGGTCGCGTCAGCAAGGCTGCCGCCGGACATTACGCCAAGGCGGGTGTGGAAGCGGGGAGTGCACTAAAAGAATTCACCGTATCCCCTGAACAACTGGCTGGCCTGCAAGCAGGTTCTGTGGTCAGTGTGGAGATTTTTCAGGTGGGTCAACTCGTGGACGTGACGGGTGTATCCAAAGGTAAGGGTTACGCAGGCACCATCAAGCGCCACCACTTCAAATCGGGTCGTGCATCGCACGGTAATTCCAAGTCGCATAACGTGCCCGGTTCTATCGGTATGGCGCAGGATCCGGGTCGCGTGTTCCCGGGCAAGCGTATGACCGGTCATCTGGGTGACGTGCAAAGGACCGTGCAAAATCTACAGGTCGTGCGTGTTGATGTTGCGCGTCAATTGCTGCTGGTAAAAGGTGCTGTTCCGGGTTGTATAAACAGCAGCATTATTGTGCGTCCCGCAGTAAAGGCAGGTGTGTAATGGAACTTAAAGTCATTAACGATAAAGGTCAGCCAACCGCAAACCTGAAGGCTTCCGACGAACTGTTCGGTCGCGAATATAACGAGGATCTGGTTCACCAGTTGGTTACCGCCTATCAGGCGAATGCGCGTGCCGGCAACAGCAAGCAAAAAGGCCGTAGCGAAATCGCTAAGAGTACCCGTAAGCCGTATGCGCAAAAAGGCACCGGCCGTGCGCGTGCCGGTATGGCATCCAGCCCGCTGTGGCGTGGTGGTGGTAAGATTTTCCCGAACACCGGCGAAGAAAATTACACTCAAAAAGTAAATCGTAAGATGTATCGCGCAGGTTTTGCTTCGATCTTGTCAAGACTGGTCAGCGAAAATCGCTTGGTGGTCGTAGACAGCCTGACGGTTGATTCGCCCAAAACAAAGTTGTTGGCGCAGAAGATCAAGGGCCTGGGTGTGGATACAAATCGTTTTCGCTTGTTGATCATTACCGACAGCATTGATGAGAACCTGTATCTTTCCTCGCGCAATCTGGCTAACGTGCTGGTGCTGGAAGCCGATCAAGCCGACCCGGTCAGTTTGGTGCGTTTTCCAAACGTTTTGGTGACGCGCAATGCGGTGGCTAAAATTGAGGAGATGTTCGCATGAGTACCCAACAATTCAGTCAGGAGCGTTTGATGAACGTGTTGCTTGCTCCGCAAATCTCCGAAAAAGCAACTTACGTTGCCGACAAAAATGAGCAAGTGATATTCCGTGTCGCAACGGATGCGACCAAGCCTGAGATCAAGGCTGCCGTAGAAATGATGTTCAAGGTGAGCGTGAACAGCGTGCAAGTGGCATGCGTCAAGGGCAAAGTCAAGCGCAGCGGTCGTGTCATCGGTCGTCGCAACGATTGGAAGAAGGCGTATGTATGCTTGGCTCCCGGTCAGGAAATCAATTTTGCAGCAAATGAGCAAGGATAATCACCATGGCATTGATTAAACTAAAACCAACAACTCCAGGGCAGCGTGCCGTCGTGCGCCTTGTCAATCCTGACCTGCATAAGGGTAAACCAGTCGCAGCATTGCTGGAAAAACAAAACAGGACCGCAGGCCGCAACAATAACGGACACATCACCACGCGTCATATGGGTGGTGGTCATAAACAGCATTACCGTCTGGTTGACTTTAAGCGTGACAAAGATGGTATTCCCGCGACTGTAGAACGTCTGGAATATGATCCAAACCGCAGCGCTAACCTGGCTTTGTTGTGCTACACCGATGGCGAACGCCGCTACATCATTGCGCCTAAGGGTGTTGCAGCCGGCGCGACCTTGGTAAGCGGTTCGGAAGCGCCGATCAAGCCGGGTAATGCATTGCCTTTACGCAACGTTCCGGTCGGCTCGACCATCCATTGCATCGAAATGTTGCCGGGCAAGGGTGCGCAGTTGGCGCGTTCCGCCGGTACCTCAGTGCAGCTGCTGGCTCGTGAAGGCAGTTACGCGCAATTGCGTTTGCGCTCCGGCGAAATTCGCAAAGTGCACATCGATTGCAAAGCGACCTTGGGCGAAGTGGGCAATTCCGAACACAGTCTGCGTTCTATCGGCAAGGCCGGTGCGATGCGTTGGCGCGGTGTCCGCCCAACCGTTCGCGGTGTGGTCATGAACCCGGTAGATCACCCGCATGGTGGTGGCGAAGGCAAGACTGCTGCAGGTCGTCACCCGGTCAGTCCATGGGGTGTGCCGGCCAAGGGTTTCCGCACACGTCGCAACAAACGCACTAGCGGCATGATTGTGCGTCGTCGCTTTCAGGTTTAAGGGGTAGATATATATGGCACGTTCGATTAAAAAAGGTCCATTTGTTGACGCTCACTTGCTCAAGAAGATTGAGACAGTGCGCGCGGCTAACGATAAGCGCCCGGTGAAAACCTGGTCGCGCCGTTCCACGGTATTGCCCGAGTTCGTCGGTCTGACAATTGCGGTGCACAACGGCAAGCAACATATCCCGGTGTACGTATCTGAAAACATGGTGGGCCACAAGTTGGGTGAATTTTCCCTGACGCGCACCTTCAAGGGCCATTCTGCTGATAAAAAAGCAGTGGTCAAGAAACCGGGGGCATGATGACAACGACTACTGCAGTTGCAAAAAAGGTTCATCTCTCGGCACAAAAAGGCCGTTTGGTGGCTGATCAGATTCGCGGCTTGCCGGTTGCGCAAGCGCTCAACATCCTGACCTTCAGCCCGAAAAAAGCCGCCACTATCATCAAGAAGGCTCTCGAATCGGCGATTGCGAATGCCGAGCATAACGATGGTGCTGA
>PLBS01000178.1 GCA_003134595.1 Gallionella sp.
ACGCTGCGCGCCTCCAACTGGCGTACCAGTGCGGTTTGCGCAGTCAGGGTTTTGGCCACTACCAGCAAACCGCTGGTGTCTTTGTCCAGCCTATGCACGATGCCGGCGCGTGGCACGTCTGCCAATTGCGGTGCGTAATGCAGCAAGGCGTTGAGCAATGTGCCTTCCCAGTTGCCGCTACCCGGATGCACCACCAGCCCGACCGGCTTGTTGATCACCAACAAGGCATCGTCTTCGTAAACGATGTCCAGCGCGATGTCTTCGGCCTGATACGGCTGTTCGGCAGGATGGGTTTGCGGAAGCACTTCCAATTTTTCGCCACCCCAGACTTTTTGCTTGGTCGTGGCAAATTCGCCATCCACTTTGACTTGCTGCTGAGTGATCCATTCTTGCAAGCGACTGCGCGAATACTCGGGGAAAAATTTAACCAATGCCTGATCCAGGCGCAGTCCGGCGTAATCATCGGGAACGATCAAATGCAGCACGTCGGAAACGCGCGGGTTTACGTTAGTGTCAACTCCGCATTCAACTTGTTGAATAGCGGATTGCCTACCTTTGGTATAATCGCGCAAATTATTTTCTGGATTTGTCATGCGCCATAGTTTAGCCGTATTCCTGTTACTTACGTTAACCGCCTGCGGTTTGTTCGGCTCAAAGCCGGATGCCAACAATCCGGCAAAAACGCCTTCCGTCGAGGAAATGTATAACGATGCCAAGAAAAATCTCAATGAGAACAGCTATGAGGAAGCCGTCAAACAGTTTGAATCCCTGCAATCGCATTATCCTTACGGGCGTTACGCACAGCAGTCACAGATGGAGATCGCTTACGCCTATTACCGGCAGAATGAGCCGGAATCCGCCATTTCCGCCGCCGATCGCTTCATCAAGCAGTACCCGAACAATCCGCATGTGGACTATGCCTACTATGTGAAGGGTTTGGCCAACTTCAATGCCGACATCGGTTTGTTCGGTTTGGCGTTCGGGCAAGACCCCACCGAGCGCGACCCAAAAGCGGCACAAGATTCGTTTGCCGCCTTTAAGGATTTGGTAACGCGCTTCCCCGCCAGCAGGTACTCAGCCGATTCCAGATTGCGCATGCAGTATCTGCTCGACGCGCTGGCAAAATATGAAATCCATGTCGCCAGATACTACCTGCGCCGCGGCGCGGACATCGCCGCGGTGAACCGCGCCAAGGAAGTGTTGACGCAATATCCGAATACGCCCGCGATACACGATGCGCTGCTGATACTGGTGCAAGGCTATGACGACTTGGGCATGAAGGAACTGCGCGACGATGCGCAGCGCGTGCTGAACAAGAACTTCCCCAAAGCCGCCTCGCCGGCAAACCAGGGCAGCGAAAAATCGCAGTAGCGCATCTGAAAATTATTTTGTTTAGCGCCAACCTTTCGAGTGAAATTTCAGGGTGCCTCTAAAAATTCAGAGTTCGCCCAAATGCAAGGCGTGGAAAAAATTTCGCCGCGCCGCATATGGGTTNNGGTCGAACTGCGGATCCCGCCGGATGACAACCGCGCGCGCCACGTGTGTACCGGCTGCGGCGAGGTGCATTACCAGAATCCCAAACTGATTGTCGGTGCCATTCCGGAATGGCAGGACAAAATCCTGCTGTGTCGTCGCGCCATCGAACCTCGCCACGGACTATGGACACTTCCCGCCGGTTTCATGGAAAACGGCGAAACTACCGCCGAGGCGGCCACGCGCGAAACGCTGGAAGAAGCCAATGCGCGCATTGCGATCGGTGACTTGTATTCGATGTACAGCCTGCCCTATATCAATCAGGTGCATCTGCTGTTCCGCGCCAAACTGCTAGCTCTGGATTTTGGACCTGGGCCGGAAAGTCTGGAAGTCAAACTGTTCAGCGAGGCTGAAATACCGTGGGATGAAATCGCGTTTCGCCCGGTGCGCTTCAGCCTTGAACATTACTTTGCCGAACGTAACAGCGGAAAATTCAGTTTCCATATCGGCGAACTGGCTCCGCCCGCCCAACGCTTATAACTGGCGCAAACCAGCCCCACACTCATATAATCGCAGCGAATTCACTGCAGCAAATAAACAATGAACGCCATACGCACTCTTATTGTACTCACTGCCATCGCTTTGACAGGTTGCGCCTCGACCCATGCGCACAATCCGGCCGACCCGCTGGAATCAATTAACCGCGGCATATATAAATTCAACGATAGCGTCGATAAAGCTGTTATTAAGCCCGTCGCACGGGGATACAAAGCGGTAATGCCGACGGTCGGCAGAATCATGGTATCAAATTTCTTTTCCAATCTGGATGATGTCGTCGTCACCGCCAATGATTTGCTTCAACTTAAGCTGGTGCAAGGTTTTTCTGACGGGATGCGTTTTTTCGTGAATTCCACTGTCGGCGTTTTCGGGTTAATTGATGTTGCATCAATTGGCGACTTAAAAAAACATGATGAAGATTTTGGCTTGACCCTGGGCAAGTGGGGAGTTGGCAACGGCCCCTACCTCGTCTTGCCGATATTAGGACCCAGCACGCTGCGCGACAGCGTTGGATTGTATGTTGACGGTTACCCAAGCCCGATGTACCAGCTAAAAGACATGCGCGCACGTAACCAGGCTTACCTGACCAGGGGGATCAGCTGGCGTGCCGAACTTCTGGATTCAGAAAAAGTATTGACTGAGGCGATGATAGATCCCTACGAATTCATTCGTGATGCTTACTTGCTTCGTCGTCTAAGCCAAGTGTATGAAGGCAACCCGCCGCGTCAACGATACGATGACGAAGAGAGCAGCGATACTGCACAACCGCAGCCCTCCCCGGCAACAAATACACCCTCGGCGACTACGGATAATCCATCTCCGACCGCACCCCAGTAGCCGTCACGACAAACGTCATCCACGCCGGTTGAACATTCCATCAACCGGCCAAGGTGATTGTCACGAACCGGTCACAACGCGATTGTCGCCAAACACTTACCAGCAGAACCTGTCTCACTGGCGCAAAAGCGCGCGGCATCGTAGCTTAACCTGACGCAAACTCAATGATCGCTGACCGCAGATCCTGCTTGAGCAGCTTCTCGGCTTCAATCAGCACTCGCGAACGCACGGTCTTGACATCCCGTGCCGAAGCCTTGATCGGCCACGTTCTGCTGCCACGCACGCGGCCCGACTCCTTCTCCACCAAGGACACTTCGACCGTA
>PLBS01000083.1:0-3653 GCA_003134595.1 Gallionella sp.
ACATTATTCTTATTGTGCGCCTTGATGCGGCGCTCGGTTTCGCGAGTCAGGTTATCGCGAATTTCCGCCTTGAGCTTATTGACATCACCATCGTCAACGCCGAGTGATCGGGCGAGTTCATCGTTCAGTTCAGGCAGGCGCGGGGCTTCCACCGCGTGCAGCGTAATGGTAAAAGTGACTTGCTTGCCTGCCACATCCTTGCCGTGATAATTTTCCGGAAAAGTCATGTCAAAGGACTTGGTTTCACCCGCTTTCATGCCGACGATGGCATTTTCGAAATCCGGCAACATGCGTTTTTGGCCCAGCACCACCGGAAAGTCCTTGGCCTCACCCCCTTCAAATACTTTGCCATCAAGCTTCCCGCTGAAATCAATGCGCACCTGATCATCGTTTTGTGCCGCGCGGTCAGCGGGTTCGAATGTTGCACGCTGCTTGCGTAGCGTGGTGATAGTATTGTCGATATCAGCATCGCTCAGGGTGTAATTCACCCTTTCCACATTTTCTGCAGTGACATCACCCATAATAACTTCTGGGTAAACCTCAAAAGTCGCGCTGTATTCAATCTGCCCGGCGGCAGGATCGGCAGCCTTGAGTTCGAAATCAGGGTAACCCGCTACTCTCAAGCTGTTGGCTCGCGCCTCATCGGTGAAAGAGCGCTGTAGTGCATCGCCCAGTACCTCCTGATGTACTTGCGCGCCATACTGCTGTTCCAGGATTTTGAAAGGCACCTTGCCCGGTCTGAAACCATGCACCTTGGCGGTGCGCCCCAAGCGCTTAATCCGCGCCTCGACTTCACCACGAATCTGCTGCTGGGGAATAAATGCATTAAGACGGCGCTGTAATGCACCCAGGGTTTCTACGCTAGCCATGCTGAATTTCCTTGAAATTTATAAATGAATTATTTGGTTGCCGCAAAAATAAAAGTGGAGTCCCGTAACTTCCCCAATAAACCAATCTATTGGTAAATTCCGGGGGAAAGCCACCATAAGCCCAAGGCGGAAGAATATCACATGTTGCCCCCAGTCTAAAAATGACCTGCTAAATGGCAAAGCAAGACGGTATTTGACCCTGTTGTTTTTCGGTCTCGCGATCAACTTTGGATGGCAGGATGGGTGTAGGATGTTATAAGGGAACCTCTAAAAATCCAATTTTCGTCGCCATGCTGCGTTGCTCATAAAAAATTACTCCTAACATATCAGTCATATGTGTCGTCGCAATTTTTTACTCGCGCCTTGCCTNNGCTTAGAAAATTGAATTTTTAGAGGCTCCCATAAGATCAAATTAGCGTTGCGATTCTCATGATAAATTCATCTGATATTCTTCATGGCAAAGTCCTGATCGTTGACGATCAGGAAGCTAATGTCTTTCTGCTCGATCAAATGCTGCGTGATGCCGGCTATGATGAAATTACGTCCACGATGGTTCCGGGCGAGGTCTGCGAGCTTCACCTTAAGAACTGCTACGACTTGATCCTGCTCGATCTTCAGATGCCCGGCATGGACGGATTCCAAGTGATGGAAAGCCTGAAGGAAATTGAAACAGGCAGCTATCTTCCCGTCCTCGCGATTACCGCCCAACCGGGCCACAAGTTGCACGCGCTACAGGCCGGAGCGAAGGATTTCATTAGCAAGCCGTTTGAGTTGTCCGAGGTGCTGCTACGCGTTCAAAATATGCTGGAAGTGCGTTTATTGCACAAGGAATTGCACAATTATAACGAGTTGCTGGAACAGCGCGTGAGGGAAAGGACTGCCGATCTCCAGGAAAGCTATCTGGAAACCATTTTTACGATGACGCTCGCGGCAGAATACAAAGATGAGGACACCGGCGCTCATGTGAAACGCATCAGCTATTACAGCCGGGAGCTTGCCAAGCTGCTCGGCCTGGATGACGAATTCATCGACAAGATATTTCACGCGAGTCCGATGCACGACATAGGTAAGATAGGCATTCCGGATCATGTGCTGCTCAAGCCGGGTGGCTTCATACCGGATGAGTGGGAGATCATGAAAGGACACGCCTCGATGGGCGCAAAGATCCTCGGCAACAGCAAGTCACCCTATCTCAAGATGGGTGCCGAGATCGCGCTCAATCATCACGAGCGCTGGGATGGCGGGGGTTATCCGAATGGCAGGCGTGGTGAGTTTATTCCACTGTCAGCGCGCATTATGAATATTTGCGACATTTACGATGCCCTTCGCAGCAAGCGACCCTACAAGCCCGCATTCGATCATCTGAAGGCTATGAACATCATAACGCACGGCGATGGACGCACTCAGCCGGAACATTTCGATCCGACTATTCTTGCAGTGTTTAAGCAAAACAACCAATTATTCCGCGATATCTTCGAGTCGTATATGGAATAGACGGTAATGGTTCTTTCTCATTTCAAGCTATGAATCACCGATAAACACGGATTGACACCGGTTAAGCCCCATCTGTAAACATCCGTATTAATCCGTGGTTAAATCTGCTTCCCATTTCAATGAATTGTATTATAAGGCTTCCAGCGCTTGAGCAGCAGGGCGTTGCTGACTACTGACACCGAGCTCATCGCCATTGCCGCGCCTGCGATTACCGGATTGAGCATGCCGAGCGCGGCCAGCGGAATGCCGAGCACGTTGTAAGCGAAGGCGAAGAACAGGTTCTGGCGAATTTTATGCAGCGCGGTGCGCGACAGGTCGATGGCATCCACTACGCCCATCAGGTCGTTGCGCATCAGGGTGATGTCTGCCGCTTCGATGGCGATGTCGCTGCCACTTTTCATGGCGAAGCTCACATCCGCCGCCGCCAGTGCGGGCGCATCGTTGATGCCGTCGCCCACCATGCCCACCATTTTTCCTTCGGCTTTGAATGATTGTACGTGTGCGGCCTTGTCCTGCGGCAGCACTTCGGCGCGAAATTCGGCGATGCCTGACTGTCGTGCGATGGCCTGCGAGGTGGCGGCGTTGTCGCCGCTCAGCATCACCACGCGGATGCCCATTGCGCTGAGGCGTGCCACCGCATCGGCGCTGCTGGGGCGTAGCGTGTCGGCGAAGGCGATGATGCCGAGCAGAGTGTTTGCGTGCGCTACGGCGATGACGCTTTTCCCCTGTTGTTGCAAGGCAAGAATCTGTGCCTGATCCAGTGCGATATTTTCGCTGGCGATGAAGACTGGGGAGCCGAGCAGATAGGTCGCACCGCCGATCTCTGCACTCAGTCCGCTACCGGAAAGCTCACTGAAGTTGTCGGTTTTGGTGGGCGTCACCAGTAGCTCCCTGGCATATTCCAGCAGGGCGCGCGATAAGGGATGGGTGGAACCTTGCGCCATGCTGGCGGCGATTTGCAGCAGGTGTTTTTCATCGCTGCCCGGTGCGGGCAACAAATCGGTGACTTTGGGTTTGCCTTCGGTGAGGGTGCCGGTCTTGTCCACTACCAGTACGGACAATTTGTGCGCGTGTTCCAGCGCGGCGGCATCCTTGACCAGAATGCCCGCTTGTGCCGCACGTCCGGTGGCGACCACCACGGCGGTCGGCGTGGCAAGCCCCAATGCGCACGGGCAGGAGATGACCAGCACCGATACCGCATTGATTAACGCCACATCGAAACCGCTACCGAGCGCCCACCAGACGATGAAAGTCGCCGTAGCAATCACCAGCACCACCGGCACGAAGATG
>PLBS01000083.1:3660-10476 GCA_003134595.1 Gallionella sp.
TTCCACCAGACGGATGATGGCGGCGAGTTGGGTCTGCGCGCCGACCGCTACGGCGCGGCATTTGAGCAGACCGTGCTGGTTGAGCGTGGCGGTATATACCTTGTCATCGGCGTGTTTTTCCTGCGGCAGGCTTTCCCCGGTGAGCATGGCTTCGTCCATGCTGGATGAGCCTTCCAGCACCACGCCATCTACCGGCACGCTTTCGCCGGGGCGCACCAGAAAGATGTCTCCCGTTTTGACCTGGGTTGCGGGCACTTCAACCATGACGCCATCGCGTTCCACATGCGCCAGTCTGGGTTGCAGATTAATCAGGGCTTCCAGCGCGGCGGAAGCCTTGCCCTTGGCGCGTGCTTCCAGCAGCTTGCCCAGCAGTACCAGCGTGATGATGGTGGCGCTTGCTTCGAAATACACCGGCTTGCCGGTATGGAGTAGCAGCATGGCGCAACTCAGCAAATAGGCCGCGCTGGTACCGAGCGCAACCAGTACGTCCATGTTTGCACTGCCGCCGCGCAGGCTGTGCCATGCGCCGGTGTAAAAGCGTTTGCCGATCCAGAATTGCACCGGGGTGGCGAGCAGCCATTGCAGCCAAATGGGGAGCATGGCGTGAAGGCCGACGAACATCATTCCCATTTCCAGCAGCAGGGGGAGGGTGAGCAGCAGGGCGGTGACGAATTGTGTGCGTTCGTGGCGATAGGCTTCTGCGCGGCTTGCTTTTTCTGCCGCGAAATCACGTTGCGGGTGAGCGTCATAGCCGGCACGCTGCACTGCCGCGATCAACGCGGAAATATCTGCGGATTGCGGGTCGAAATCAATACGCGCCTTTTCCGTGGCAAAATTCACCGTAGCGGAAACTTTCGGCATGCTGTTGAGCGCCTTTTCGACGCGCGCGGCGCAACGGACACAAGTCATGCCGGATATTTGCAGATCCGCGTGTTCGATAGCTTCGGACATGAGTTGCTCAGGTAATGGGGAGCCTCGGGTAGGAGAAACAATACGCCCGATAAACAGGATTGTCTATTCGGGCGTATCTGGACGGCGCGTGGTTTGGTTGGAAAGTTTGTTCAGCCCTGTTTGTGCATTGGACAAGTGTCCATGCCGAAGATCGCATAGGCCGGGCAGAACTTGAAAATGCCGGTCAGTAGAGGCACAACGCCGATCCAACCCCATACGCCGACTGTTCCGGTAACGGCTAACGCGATGAGCGTCAAGCCTGCCACGATACGCAAGATGCGGTCTATACCGCCTACGTTGAGTTTCATTTTCTGCTCCTTGGTTGATTAAAGACGAGTGCAGAATAGGAGGGATTCGGGCGGCTGTCTGTGATAAAAATCACATGGTCGGCAGCTTCGTGTTCAGCTTTAAATTAACTGGCGATGAAGTTTTTTCAAGCCCTGAATATTTTGTAACTTGGAGCATTTGTTTTTCCGTTCGGGCGATTTATCTGGAAACGCGGCATAATTGCAAAATTAGCGAAAAACCTCCCAACCCAATGTAGTGCTGTAAAGCTGAAAATCAAACTGTCCATGTCTCACCACACTATTACCATTCCTCCTGATGGCAGCATGAGTCCCAAGGTCTGGTATCAGGCCGCCAGCGAATTGCCGGACTTTGTTTATGATACGGCCCAAGCCGCTGCAATTGATAAACTGGATAATCTTTGGTATCAGTTGATTGATTTTAAAGCCAAGCGCAACCAATTTCTGGGGCGCAGCTTGCTCAGCCCGGAGGTGCCAAACGGTTTGTATCTTTGGGGCGGGGTTGGGCGCGGCAAGACATTTCTGATGGATGCGTTTTACGAGTGCTTGCCTTATCGCCGCAAACGCCGCATCCATTTTCACAATTTCATGGCTGAGGTTCATCACGAGATGAAGCTGCTGGCCGAAAAAAAAGACCCGCTGATCGCCCTGGCCTACAACATTGCCAAACACACCCGCGTGTTGTGTCTGGACGAGTTTCATGTCGATGATATTGCCGATGCGATGATTCTGGGGCGGCTGGTGGCGGCTATAGTAGAGCGTGGCGTGGTGTTGTTGACCACTTCAAACTATCCGCCCGATGGCCTGTATCCGCACGGTTTGCAGCGGCAAAATTTTTTGCCTGCGATTGAGTTGCTCAAGTGCAAGCTGAAGGTATTGAACGTGGATGGCGGTCATGATTACCGTCTGCGGGCGGTGGCCCGTGAGCCAATATTCATTGTGGCCGCAGATGCTGATGGCGATGCCGCGAGCGAGGCGCGCCTGGATGTATTATTCGAGCGGATAGCCGCAGGAACGAGGCGTATTGAACATCATATTGAAATTCATGGGCGATTGATTCCCGTGAAAAAAGCCGCGCGTAGTGTGGTGTGGTTCGACTTCAAGGAGCTGTGCGGCGGGGCGCACGCGCAGGAAGATTATCTGGAGATTGCCCACAACTATCCTACAGTATTTTTATCGCACATCCCGCAAATGACCGCCGAGCATGCTGCCGAAGCTCGGCGATTTACCTGGCTGGTGGATGTGCTTTACGATAACAATGTCAGGCTACTGGTTTCGTCAGCGGCCATACCGGGAGAGCTTTGCAGTGGTGCGATGGCATCCGGCGAGTTTTCCCGCACCGCCAGCCGTCTGGCCGAGATGCAATCCAGGCATTACCTCGAGCTGCAACATCACTCGCAAAACGTGACATTGTAATTAATCAATCATACGGAGATTCGTTGGATTGTGAAATTGCCGTTCATAACTTGAAATCGCCCTCCTGTCCATTCATGACTTCCACCCTGAAATTATTTAGGGCATCATTTGCAATGAACTAGTAGTTCATTTGAAAAAGGCAAACCTGTTGAAAGACAGGGACGCAAAGTTTCCGATCTAAGGGGTAAAACCTATGATAGCGGAGCCGCTGGAATGCTCTGGTTGCTCCTCTGTTTTGTCTAAATTAAGGGGAGTATCGTGTCACTCACAAAGCCAGTTCCAGAAGTTCATCCCACCGAGAGCAGTCCATCCGTAAGATTGACTCGCAACTCATCTTCCGTTCCAACATCTCCAAAAATGCGTGAGTTGCAGGCAAGACGCGAAACCAATAACGATTTGAAACCTAAGCCTACTCAAGGAAGCAAATAGTCTGTATTCGGACAATCGCACTGCATATTTCAAGTAAAGGAGACTGAAATTGCAAGAAAATACGCCATTTAAATTACTGGTTATGCTCATTCGACAAAGACAGGCCAAAGAAGGGAACGCCCCCTGTTTTGCAACAGCTAACAGCCACGAATGTCCCAATGATGAATGCTGTTGGCATCATGAGTGTTTTGATGCGGATAGCCCAAACTAACACTTGAGGAAAATTCATAGGGAAGGGAATCAATGAAGATTTTGTTAGTAGACGACCATGCGCTATTTCGTGAGGGAATGCATTACACCCTCAGCAAACTAGGGGGGGCATGTTGATATTCTGGACGCGGATAATTTTCAGGATGCGCTTGACGTGGCAAGAGACAATCCCGACATTGATATTGTTTTACTTGATCTCAATATGCCGGACAGTGAAGGTGCGCCTTCGGTCAAGTTATTTGCTACAAGCTATCCCGGCATTCCAGTGGTCGTAGTGAGCGCCTCCGAACAGCGAGGCGATATCGTGGCAGTACTTAATAGTGGTGCATCCGGCTTTATTTCCAAGAAGTCGTCCGGGTAGGACATGATTCATGCCTTATGTTTGGTGCTGGATGGCGGTGTCTACCTGCCGCCTCAGTTGTTGCAGTTTGCTTTGGGACAGATACGGGAAGATAAACACAGTCAGCGCTCCAATGAACACGGCCTGACTGTGCGCCAGATGGAGGTGCTGCAGCAACTGGTGCATGGATTATCGAATAAGGACATTGGCATAGCTCTCGGCCTTGCAGAAGGAACGGTTGTGAATTATCGGCGCATAGGAGCCATTTCACTTTCGGCGTTATCGCGCCACTAAATTGTCGGCGTAATGGCGCCACTTTATTTCCGGCGTAAAGGAGCCACCGGATTGTCGGCGTTAAGGCGCCACTTTGCCATTTCTGATCAGAGGCTCGAACTTTCACTGAACGGCTAGACTCCCGGCATTTTGCTAGGAGAGGCCGTGACAAAACGGAGGTTCGAGATGTATCAATACAGACAGATCCTGGTGCGTATGCGCCGGGGGGATTCCGACCGGGAAATTGCCCGATCAAAAACCATGGGGCGCAAAAAAATCGCCGATGTTCGTGAGATTGCGAACGGGCGCGGCTGGATTGTCCCCGACAGCGTACTACCTGAAGATAGCGTACTGGCATCAGCGTTCACGCGCAAAGAGGCATTGCCAACAACCTGCATATCGACACTGGAACCGTGGCGCAAGCAAATCACCGATTGGCACGCCGCCGGCATTCAGGGGACGACCATCCACGCCGCGCTGGTGCGCAATCACGGCTACACCGGCAGCACCTCCGCGATGTACCGTTTCATCCAGCAACTCGTCGTCGATGAAGTGCCGGAAGTGCCGATGCGGCTCACGTTCAAACCGGCGGAGGCTGCTCAGGTGGATTTCGGTGCTGGCCCGCTGATGACCGATGTGCATACTGGTGAGATTTTTAAGACGTGGTTCTTCGTGATGACCTTGTGCTGGTCGCGCCACCAGTATGCCGAGTTCGTCCGTGATCAGACCGTAGCCACCTGGCTGGGCTGTCACCGCCGCGCCTTCGAATGGTTCGGTGGAAGCGTCTCTCGCGTGATCATCGACAATGCCAAATGCGCGATCACGAGGGCTTGTATATACGAGTCGGAAGTGCAGCGTTCATATGGCGAATGCGCTGAAGGATATAGCTTCAAAATCGATCCGTGTCCGCCCCGAGACCCCCAAAAAAAGGGCATCGTGGAATCGGGCGTGAAATATATCAAAGGCAGTTTTTTACCGCTACGCGACTTTCGTGATCTGGACGATGCCAACCGGCAGTTGCAGGATTGGGTAATGACGGAAGCGGGCAACCGCAATCACGGCACCACCCGCGAAGTTCCGTTGAGACAGTTCGCTGAAGTGGAAAAGAGCCTGCTCACCCCCTTGCCCGATGTGCCGCCACAGCTCGCCATCTGGAGCAAGGTCAAGGTTTACCGCGACGCCTATGTTCATTACCAATACAACTATTATTCCGTGCCGTTCCGGCTGGTTGGACATGATCTCTGGCTGAAGGACAGCGACACCATGGTGACGTTGTATCAAGAGCATGAAGCCGTCGCCAGCCATGTGCGGTCAAAGTTGCGTGGTGAGCGCAAAACGGTGAATGACCATATGCCGCCGGAGGCGCAGGCATGGCAGCTTCAGGATACGAAATGGTGCCTGATCCAGGCAGAGCGCATTGGCCCTGCCTGTTTTGCCATGATCCATGCGATGTTCAGCGACGGGGTGCTGATACGCCTGCGAGCAGTTCAGGGCGTACTGCGGCTCAAGGATAAATACGGCGCAGTCAGGCTGGAGGCTGCCTGCTCGCGGGCCAACCACTATGGCACGCCAGGCTACAAGGTGGCCAAGAGCATTCTGGAAAAAGGACTCGATCAGCAAACCATGCTGGCGGCCTTTGATGCGCTGGCCAGCACCTACACAGAAGGCGGTCGTTTCTACCGCGACACCCACACCATTATTCAATAAGGAACATCATGAACCCTATACCAGAACTGAGCACACTGCTTAAACTACTACGCCTGTCCGGCATCCTCGATTCCCTTGAGGCTCGCAACCGCGAAGCGATAGACCGCAAACTCTCGCACACCGAATTCCTCAGCCTGCTGATCCATGATGAGGTTGCACGGCGCGATCAGAAAAAGTTCGATCAGCGCATGCGCCGCGCCAACTTCCGCAATCAGAAATCGCTGGATGGATTCGACTTCGACCGCCTGCCCGGCCTCAATCGCGCCGCAGTTCATGACCTCGCCACCTGCCGTTTCGTCGAAGAGAAAGTCGCCGTGCTCATTGCCGGACACTGCGGCACCGGCAAGAGCCATCTGGCGCAGGCTCTGGGACACGCGGCAGCCCGTCAGGGCTATGACGTGCTGTTCAACACGCAGACGCAACTGATGAACAGCTTGCGTACCGCGCAGGCGATGGGAACTTACGAACGACGCTTCCAGTATCTGGCCAAAGTCCATTTGTTGATCATCGATGACTTTGGTCTCAAACCTCTGCGCTCGCCCGAAGACGAATACTTCCATGACCTGATCTCAGAACGCTACGAGCGCACGGCAACCATTCTGACGTCAAACCTCGACTTTGAAGAATGGGGCGCAGCCTTTCCGTCGAACAAGATGATCGGCGCTGCCACGCTGGATCGCTTACGCCACGGCGCTTACAAGCTTGAATTGGACGGGGATAGTTACCGTGGACTGAAACCGACGTCAGAAAAAAGCACGCCCCCTGCGAAAGGAGGCAAGCCAGGGGCAAAATGACGCAGCACCCATCCACTGAATGACACAACGGCGGCGTACGTAATTGCAGAAACGCCGCCGTTGCAGCATGCGACAAACTTGAACTCGAAGGCACTCTGTAAGGATTGAAAATGTAAAACGGCAAGGCAAAACGAAGAAGCACCTATCAACTAGATCAGATCAGAACAAAGTTCTTTTACCCAGATTCAAAACCCTTCCCGCACTAAAAATCCGCGCCCCCAAAATACACACAACAACAGCAAAAATCGCTATTGCAAAAACAGCCAAAAACGCGCAATCTTGCACCCCAGTTTGAGCCACTGAAATGACCTGTCAAAGTGGCGTCATTACGCCGAAAGTCGGTGGCGTCTTAACGCCGCAAATTCACATTTGCCGCGTGCGGTTTGTGTAC
>PLBS01000055.1 GCA_003134595.1 Gallionella sp.
CGATGGTCGTCCGCGCTGTGTGAGCTGTTCGACATCCCGCTACGCATATTGCCCGAGATAAAACCTTCCACAGGTTTGAATCTGCGCCTGAACAATGGACTGACCCTGCAAGCCAGTGTCGGCGACCAGTCTGCCGCGCTCATCGCCAGCGTCGGCGAGAGCCGTTCGGAAGTTCTGGTCAACCTCGGCACGGGAGGTTTTGTCGTGCGCTATCTGGCAAAAGGTGAAGCTGCGCAAGAAGGTTATCTGCGCACCCTGNNGCCATCGAAGGCACGCTCAACTCTCTTGCTGCCGCACTTGCCCCCTACCCTGTCGATGAATGCCGCATCGAAGACCTGGCGATGGAGGAGATATTTTGTCTCGCCGAACCCAGCGGCCTCGGTGCACCCTATTTCAGAAACGACATTGGAATCCGTTTTTCTCGCCCGACCGAACACCTGACTCCACGTCAAATTGCTTGCCTGCTACTGGAAGGAATTATTTTTCGCGTGGCGCGAATACTGGAAGATTTTCACCGTGCATCCGCTATCGAACGTATCTATCTCTCGGGCGGATTATCCGAACTGGTTTGCTTGCAGCAAGGCATCGCCCAGTGCGCGCCATGTGATGTCTACCGCCTTGGGGAAAAAGATTCCAGCCTGCAAGGCGCTGCGCTACTCGCGGCTGGAATGACGTCGACCTGTCACAGGGAGGTCGAAAAAATAAGGATCACGCGAAACGACCCATTCCTGCCGGAAAAATACCGGCGCTGGAAGGACTGGTTCGATGGCTTGCTGGATATGCCCTGAATTGTCCTAGAAAAAGCAGCTGTCCACGAAAGGCACGAAATGACTCTCGCAGGGATATTGCCCTTGGGCAATAACTCGCAAAAACACGAAATGGGTTAAGCAGGCATTTCGCCGTAAGGCGGAAGCTCGCAAAAAATTCATAGAACCCCATCCTGCGAAATATAGCCCGATGGGTGAGTCAGTGAACGAGCACAACTTCCTGTTTTATTTCGTGCCTTTCGTGTTTTTCGTGGATGAATTGCCGTTTTTAGCTCAATCCACGATCCTCAACCCTGCTTTTTCAGCCACCGCGCCGCATCCAACGCAAAATAAGTGAGTATCCCGTCTGCCCCCGCGCGTTTGAGTGCGAGCAACGACTCCAGCACACACGCCTCCTCGTTCAACCAGCCGTTCTGCGCGGCGGCCTTGAGCATGGCGTATTCCCCGCTGACCTGATAGACGAAGGTGGGCGCTTTGAATTCATCCTTCACGCGGCGCACGATGTCGAGGTAGGGCATGCCCGGCTTGACCATCACCATGTCCGCGCCTTCCTGCAAGTCGAGGCCGACTTCCCACAGCGCTTCGTCGGAATTGGCGGGATCCATCTGGTAGGTGTATTTGTTGCCTGAGCCGAGGTTGCTGCTGGAGCCGACGGCGTCGCGGAACGGGCCGTAAAAGCTGGAGGCGTACTTGGCGGAGTAGGCCATGATGCGGGTGTGGATGTGGTTCTTGGCATCGAGCGCCGCGCGCACCGCGCCGATGCGCCCGTCCATCATGTCAGAGGGGGCGACGATGTCAGCCCCGGCGGCGGCGTGGGTCTGCGCCTGCTTGGTCAGCACCGCGACGGTCTCGTCGTTGAGGACGTAGCCCCTGCCGTCTATCAGGCCGTCCTGCCCGTGACTGGTGTAGGGGTCGAGCGCGATGTCGGTCATCACGCCGAGTTCGGGGAAGTTCTTTTTGAGCGCGGCAACCACTCGCGGCACCAGACCGTTCGGGTTGTTGGCTTCGCGCGCGTCCAGACTCTTCAGCGGCGCATCGATCACCGGGAAGATCGCCATCACCGGGATGCCCAGCTTCATGCATTGCTCGGCATCCTTGAGCAGCAAGTCTAAAGTCTTGCGCTGTACCCCCGGCATGGACTTCACATCCTCGACTTTGTTGCTGCCTTCCACTACAAAGACCGGGTAAATGAAATCCGCCGATGTAACCACATGCTCACGCATCAAGTCGCGTGAAAAGGCATCTCGGCGCATACGGCGCATTCTGATGTGTGGGTACTGTCCAAGTGTTTGCATGATTTTTCCTACAAAAATTATTTTCTTTGGAACTATTTTAGAAACTACTTATCTTATCTCGCGAATGGTGTAAATCATTCCACGTTTCTCCTCCCTGAGCGTGTGTCTTAACTCTGTTAAGACTTTGCCCCTAGCCTCCCCCTTTGGCTGGGGGCATTTTTTTGGCTATTGGCCTATTGGCTTTATTGGATCATCAGCCAGCCACCCCGCAATCACTCCTTCCGCCTCTTCCATGCCTAGCTTCTTCAAGCTGGAAAATAATTGCACGGAACACTGCGGAAAATGCTCGGCGAGATGCGATTTTACCCGATTCAGGGTCAGCATGGCTTGTTGCCTGCTGAGTTTGTCCGACTTGGTGAGCAAGATATGCACCGGCTTACCGGTAGGCGCGAACCAGTCCAGCATATTCTCATCCAGTTCGGTCAGCGGATGACGGGAATCCATGATCACCACCAGGCCGCACAATTCATCGCGAGATTGCAAATATTCACTGAGCAAACCCTCCCAATGACGCTTGCTTTCAGGCGGCACTTTGGCATAGCCATAGCCGGGCAAATCCACCAGAAAATTATTGTTACCCAGCGAAAAGTAATTCAGATGCTGGGTACGCCCGGGCGTTTTGCTGGTGTAAGCCAAACGCACATGGTTCGCCAGCGTATTGATTGCGCTCGACTTGCCCGCGTTGGAACGCCCGACGAACGCCACCTCTCTGCCGCCGTGTAGCGGCAAATCTTTCAGATGATTGACGGTGGTGTAGAACGCGGCTTGTGAAAACAGCCCCATTACTTCCAGGACTTAAAAATCTTGTCAGCTGCCGCGATGGTCGCAGCGATGTCCGCCTCGGTGTGAGCTGCGGAAACGAAGCCAGCCTCGAAAGCTGACGGCGCGAAATACACGCCTGCCTCCAGCATGGCGTGGAAGAAACGATTGAACGCTTCCTTGTCACAGCTCATCACCTCGGCATAACTGGTTGGCAATGCCTTGCTGAAATACAGACCGAACATGCCGCCGATGGATTGCGCACAGAACGGAATACCGTGCTGCTTGGCACTCGCCGTCAATCCTTCAGTCAATTGTTTGGCCAGTTTAGACAATCGTTCATAGAAGCCAACGGCCTGAACCAGCTTCAAGGTGGCCAACCCGGCCGCCACAGCCACCGGATTACCGGACAATGTGCCGGCCTGATAAACCGCGCCCAGCGGAGCCAGGCATTGCATGATGTCGCGTCGTCCGCCGAAGGCCGCAGCAGGCAGACCGCCGCCCATGACCTTGCCCAGCGTCACCAGATCCGGCTTGATGCCGTAATAGCCTTGCGCACCCTGCAGGCTGACGCGGAAACCCGTCATCACTTCGTCCAGAATCAACACCGCACCATACTGGGTGCACAGCTTGCGCAAAGCTTGCAGAAACTCCGGCTTGGGCGTGATCAGATTCATATTGCCCGCCACCGGTTCGACGATCACCGCGGCGATTTCCTTGCCCATCTCGGCAAAGGCGCGCTCCAGCTCTGCGGCATCGTTGTAGTCCAGCACCGTGGTAAGTGCAGCGATCTCTGCGGGTACGCCGGATGAACTCGGCTGCCCGAACGTCAGCGCGCCGGAACCGGCTTTCACCAACAAGCCATCGGAATGCCCGTGATAACAGCCTTCGAATTTGATGATGCGGCTGCGCCCGGTAAAGCCGCGCGCCAGGCGTATCGCCGTCATCGTGGCTTCGGTCCCGGAACTTACCAGGCGCACCATTTCCAGGCTCGGCAACAGCTTGCACAGCAGTTCCGCCATTTCCAATTCAGCTGCCGTCGGCGCACCAAAACCCAAACCTTGCGCGGCCGCATCCTGCACCGCTTTGACCACATCGGGATGGCAGTGCCCAACGATCATCGGACCCCATGAACCGACGTAATCTGTATAGCGCTTGCCATCCGCATCCCATACATAAGCACCTTGGCCGCGCTGGAAAAACAGCGGCGTACCACCGACTGAACGGAACGCGCGCACCGGCGAATTCACACCGCCCGGAATAACTTTTTGGGATTTATCGAATAGCTGTTGATTTTGCGAAGTCATGTTGTGTCTTTCTATATTCAAAAAATTTAGGGAAAATTCAAAACTGAAAATTGTCGCGCGGCACCCTGAATATCCGTTGCACCAAATACCGCTGAAATCACTGCCAGTGCATTTGCACCCGCCTCCAGCAACTGGGCACCATTCCATGCGGTGATGCCGCCTATCGCCACCAACGGAACCGCAATCTCGCGGCGCGCCTGCCGCAATAACCCAGGCGAGGCCACCACCGCATCCGGCTTCACCGTCGATGCAAAGAAGCTGCCGAATGCCACGTAATCCGCGCCTTGCTGAACTGCTGCATGCGCCAGCGCCATACGATTATAGCAAGATACGCCAATGAGTTTACCGCTGCCTAACTGTGCACGAGCCGCAATCACATTGCCATCTTCACCGCCCAAATGCACGCCGTCCGCAGCCACTCGATGTGCCAACAACGTGTCGTCGTTGATGATAAGCGGCACAGAAAATTCACCAGTCAATTTACGCAACGCGATCGCCTGTTCCAAGCGCAATGCCGCATCAGCGACCTTGTTGCGATACTGCAAAACTCGCGCACCTCCAAGTAGCGCCAGCCTCACCTTACGAAGCAACTCCGCAGTATCCGGTTCGTCCGGCGTGATCGCGTACAGGCCGCTAATCGAGCGATGAGCAGTATGACGAGTCTCTACTTCGCTCACTTATCACCCTCTCCTCAATCCTCCCCCGCAAGCGGGGGAGGAAGCAATCGTCTGCCCCTTCAAGGGGCAGAGACTTGTTGATTCAGCCGTTAATTCGGGCGCTCAGGCTGAGGCTCATCATCCTCTTCACCGCGTGCCCAAAACAAACGATCGGGAATGTGCTGTCCCATGCCGGGACGGAAGCCCGCATTCAAGGTTTGCCACGTATATTCCTGCGCCTCTTTTACCGCCTCCGGCACAGCTACACCCTGCGCTAACAGCGCGGCTATCGCCGAGGCCAAGGTGCAGCCGGAGCCGTGATAAATTCCTGGCAAGCGCGCCCAGCTATCAATGCTGACGACCCCGCGCTCACTGTACAAAGTGTTGGTGACCTTGAGCGTTTGTTCATGTGTGCCCGTGATCAGCACATACTCGCAACCCATGTGCAAGATGCGCTTAGCGCATTCCTCAAGCGTCGGGTCGTCTTCTTCATTGTCTTCATCCTGCGCGAGGCGGCGCGCCTCCATGCTGTTCGGCGTGATGATGGTCGTCTGCGGAATCAACAGCTCGCGCATCGCATCCAGCATGTCGTCATTCGCCAATTCGTCGCCGCGTCCCGAAGCCAGCACCGGATCCAGCACCAACGGAATATCGGGATAGTCCGCCAATACCTCGGCAATTGCCGCGATGTTTTCCACACTGCCGAGCAGGCCGATCTTGAATGCCGCTACCGGCACATCCTCAAGCATTGCGCGCGCCTGATCCACCACCCATTCCGGGTCGATTGGCAGCACATCATCCACCCCGCTGGTGTCCTGCACGGTAATTGCCGTCACTACCGACAAAGGGTGGCAACCCATGCTGGAAATGGTCAACAGGTCAGCCTGCAACCCCGCGCCCCCGCTGGGGTCGGTTGCGGCGAAAGTCATTACTAACGGGAACGATTCGGACATGATCTTGGCAATGGTTAATATGCGCGACAAATGCGCATTTTACCCTATATGATGGCGACTACCGAACACAAAGATAATTTCAATAAGGCGGGAATCTGATGCGCATTCTTCACACCATGCTACGCGTAGTCGATTTGGAAAAATCACTCGCCTTTTATACCGGCGTGCTCGGCATGAAATTGCTGCGCCGCAACGACTACCCGGATGGGAAATTCACGCTGGCTTTTGTCGGCTTCAGCGACGAAGCCAGTGGCGCGGTGATCGAGCTCACCCACAACTGGGGCGTGGAAAAATATGAACTCGGCAATGCCTACGGCCACATCGCCATTGAAGTGGAAGATGCCTACGCCGCCTGTGAAAACATCAAAAAACGCGGCGGCAAGGTGGTGCGCGAAGCAGGGCCGATGAAGCACGGCAGCACCGTGATTGCTTTTGTCGAAGACCCGGATGGGTACAGGATTGAGTTGATTCAGAGGTAGGGCGGATGAGCCGTAGGCGTTATCCGCCGAATGAAAAAAAGACCCACTCAAATGCAACTTCGCCGGGGGTAGCCCGGCAGCTAGTTACTTTCTTTTGCTTCGCCAAAATAAAGTAACCAAAGAAAAGGCGACCCCGGTTTACCGCCCCTGCGGGGTTCCCTGCGTTGCTCGACTGGTCAGGCGGCTGCGGAACTCGCACTGCGTGCTCAAACAGTCCTCGCCGAAATCCCCTGACCAGTCTCCGCTACTCGGCGGCGCACAGGGGATGAAAAAGCGAAAACATAAAACCGAAAAATCGAGTGGGCAATAAGTTGCCCACCATACAGAAGTGGATAGGCAAAACAATTCGACTCCGGTACATTGGGGTCCAAATCTACTGCGGGGCGAGAAAGGATCGGAATGACAAGAATTGCATTGGTTATCATGGGATGTTTGACGCTGGCATCAACAGATACAGGAGCAGGCACTGATCAAGTAAGAAGACTTCCTGCCATTTCAACTACAAGGCCTCCAATCCTGGAAAAGTTCTTGCAACAAAATCCTGACTATCACCTACTTACTCCGTCAGATGTCGACGATGTAGATACAAAGCAGGCTATTGCGACGGGTGAGCCACCGGCATTTTTGCTTGCTGATACAAACCGTGATGCAAAAATTGATGTAGTAGCGGTTGTTGTCAAAGATAAACTGTTCAACGTAGTTGTACTGCAAGCAAAAGAGCGCGCTGCGAGTTCAGCGACACCATATTGGCTCGTGCGTGACAGCACTGATGTTATTGCAGGCATATATATCAATGGGGATTATATGGTTCCAGCATACTGCATTGCTTGTGATGGTCTGAGTACATACGCTTGGACTGGTTCAGAGTATGGGAAAAATGTGACTCTTAAAGGCCACTTCCAATGCATTGGTTATGATGCCGTTATCTATTCCAAGGATGATGAGCATTCAGTCCCCGTGTATAAAACTACAACTCCCGCAGGAGCGTATGTATTAGAACTTGGCAGGCACCAAGGAGATTTGTACTGGCACAAGATAAAACTCGATAGTGGGCAAATTGGGTTTGTGCTAAACAATGAATTCGATAACGATTATGGTTGCGCAGATCAACCTAACTAGCTCTGAAGGGTGGGCACATCGTGCCCACAAGGCAATTCAATAGTTGGTGGCAACTTGTTGCCCACTCGATTTTTCGGTTTTATGTTTTCGCTTTTTCATCCCCTGTGCGCCGCCGAGTAGCGGAGACTGGTCAGGGGATTTCGGCGAGGACTGTTTGAGCACGCAGTGCGAGTTCCGCAGCCGCCTGACTAGTCGAGCAACGCAGGGTACCCCGAAGGGGCGGTAAACCGGGGGCGATTTCTTTTGGTTACTTTTCTTGGCAAGACAAGAAAAGTAACTAGCTGCCGGTCTACCACCGGCGAAGTTGCCTTGGATTTGACGTTATTCTCATACGGCGGACGCCCGCAGGGTGCAAGAACCTCTTCGAGGTAACGCTACTCGCGTTCATCCAGATAATTCGCCACCTTGATAAAGTCTGCCACCGCCAGATTCTCGGCGCGCAATTGGGGATTGATACCCAACCTTTCAAAATCTTCTTCGCTCAAATAACTGCGCAAGGTGTTACGCATGGTTTTGCGGCGTTGCCCGAAAGCCGTCCTGACAATCGCAGCAAACATTTTTTCGTTGCGCACCGCGATTTCGCTGGCGGGCAGCGGAATCATGCGCACGATCGCGGAATCCACCTTGGGTGCGGGGCGGAACGATTCAGGCGGCACGTCGAGCAGTTTCTCCATTTGAAAGCGGTATTGCAGCATCACCGACAGCCTCCCGTATGCGGGCGTGGAAGGCTCGGCCACCATGCGCTCGACCACTTCGTTTTGTAACATGAAATGCATGTCGCGAATGCGCTCGGCATAGGCGGCAAAGTGGAACAGCAACGGCGAAGAGATGTTGTAAGGCAGGTTGCCGACGATACGCAGCGGTGCCGCCAAGGTCGCAAAGTCGAACTCCAGCGCGTCTCCGGCATGAATAGTCAGTTTCGGCTTTGAAGTGGCACCCCCTTTAAAAAGGGGGTTGGGGGGATTATCCTGGGGATAGTCGTGCTCCAGCCGCGCGATGATGTCGCGGTCGATCTCCACCACATGCAGATGATTTAATTTTTTCAGCAACGGGCGGGTTAACGCGCCCAAGCCCGGTCCGATCTCGACCATATTGTCTTCCGGCTTGGGACAGATTGCAGAAATAATGTCACCGATGATTTGTTCATCGACAAGAAAATTTTGGCCAAATTTTTTTTTGGCCTTATGCACGATACATTTGTTCGTTCTGCGCCATCTGCGCGGCGAGATCGATCGCTTCCAGCAAACTGCCGCTATCGGCTTTTCCGGTTCCCGCCAGGTCCAGTGCCGTGCCGTGATCCACCGAAGTGCGAATGATGGGCAGGCCGAGTGTGACGTTCACGCCCTGTCCGAAGCTGGCGTGTTTCAACACCGGCAGACCTTGATCGTGATACATGGCAAGCACGCAGTCGCACTGCGCCAGTTTGTGTGGCGTAAATAAGGTATCGGCAGGCAGCGGAACACTGATGTTCATGCCCTCAGCACGCAATTTATCCAGCACAGGAATCATCACCTCGATTTCTTCGCGCCCCAAATATCCGCCCTCGCCCGCATGCGGATTCAAGCCTGCCACCAAAATGCGCGGCTGCGCAATGCCGAAACGGTGCCGCAAGTCGTGCTGAATTATGCGCAGCACGTTTTCCAACAGTGATGCGGTGATCGCAGCGGGAACGTCTTTCAAAGCGAGGTGCGTGGTAGCCAATGCCACGCGCATCCCGCCGCCGACCAGCATCATCACCACTAGACTCGTACCGGTTTGTTCGGCAAGAAATTCGGTGTGTCCGGTGAAAGGAATGCCCGCATCGTTGATGATGCCCTTGTGTACCGGGGCCGTCACCATGCCGGAGAACTCGCCCGCTTGGCAGCCTTGCACAGCGCGGCGCAACGTCGCCAACACGTATTCGCTATTGGCCGCATTCAACTTACCGGGATGACATTCCGCGACAAGCGGCACATGAATTACTGATAAAACAGGTGAAAGGTGAAAGGTGAAAGTTGTTGCCCCTTGCCCCTTGCCCCTTGCCTCTTGCTCCTTGTTCCTTGTCTTTTGTGAAACAAAATCTTGCCCCTGCAAATCAATGCCAAGTTGCGCGGCACGTTGTTGCAACAGATTTTTATCGGCAATGACAACAAAGGGAATTTCGGGAGACGCAGCAGCAAGCTGCACACACAGATCGGGGCCTATGCCTGCCGGTTCACCAGCGGTAATAACTAATGGGGCGGAAAGCGAAACGGCATTCACCGGCTACTTGTTCTCTTCAAGACGATATTCGATAAACGCCCGGTCGCGCAACTGGCGCAGCCAGTCCTGAAACTGCTCATCCGACTTGAATGTGCCTATCGCGACGCGCGCCTGCTGGCGCTTCTGTTGTTCGCTGACATCGGTGTTGCGCCGCTCCAATACCTGAATCAGATGCCAGCCGAATTGCGATTGCACCGCTCCCATTTGCCCGGGTTGCAGTTTGTTCATCGCCTCTTCAAATTCCGGCACGGTCTGTCCCGGGGAAAGCCAGTCCAAATCACCGCCCTGTTGCGCGCTGCCATCCTGCGAATAGCGTTTGGCCTGTTCGGCAAAATCCGCACCGGCTTCGATGCGCTGCTTGATTTCCATGATGTGTTTTTTGGCTTCCGCTTCCGGCACGATCTCGCTGGTCTTGATCAGAATATGCCGCGCATGGGTTTGCGTAATCACCACCGGCGCATTAGCGCTGCGCTTTTCCACCAGCCTGAGAATGTGAAAACCGCTCGGGCTGCGCAACACCGCGGAGGTTTGACCTGGTTGCATATTTTGCAACTCGTTCATGAACAGCGGAGGAATGCTATCACCGGACCGCCAACCCAAATCTCCGCCCTTCAGCGCGTCCTTGGCATCCGAAATGCCTGCTGCCACTTGCGCAAAATCTGCGCCGCCCTTTAATTTGCTCAACGCCTGCTCGGCACGTTCGCGCGCGGCCTGAATTTTCTCCGCGCTTGCCTGTTCCGGCACCACCACCAGAATATGCGCGAGATGGAACTCCTCTCCCGCACTGCCGATCCTGGCCTTGTTGGCGAGATAGTTGTCCACCTCGCCTTCGCTGATGATGAGCTTGCTTTCAACTTCACGCTCGCGCAAACGCGTGGAAATGATTTCGCCGCGAATTTCTTCGCGGAATTTCTTGTAATCCACGCCATCCGCTTCCAGCTTGGCGCGGAATTCGGCCGAAGACGGGAAGTCGTTCTGCTGCGCGATGCGCGTAATCGCCAGATTCAACTGTGTATCGTCCACGCGCACCCCGTTTTCCCTGGCATACTGCTGTTGCAGCATATCTGTGATCATGCGTTCCAGAATTTGTTTTTCCAGCACATCCGCTGCGGGCAACGGCGTATCCTGTTTTTGCAATTGGCGCACCACCTCCCGCACACGATCATCCAGCTCGTAGCGGGTAATCACATCATCGTTGACCACCGCAACCACCGAATCAATCTTCGCGACTTGCTGTTGCGGATCGGGTGTCGATCTAATAACTTTAGTCGGCGGGAGTGCCAATTCCGTATCGGGATTGCTCGATTGCGCAGGACCTGACTTTGTTATGGCCTTCGCGGGCGACGTATTGGCACCATATGCAGCTTGCGCCGCAAGCAATGCGCACCACATCATCAAGATTATTATTCGCATCATTTTCATTCAGGGAACCTCGGTTATCAACGCAAAACCTGCGCGGGTTGAATGGCAGTTTTGTCGTTCAATTTGGTATATCCGGGCACGCTTTGTTTGAGCAGGGCCAAAGGATCCGAACCCACTTTAACAAAGTCATTCAGCTCGAGTTGCACGAAGAAGCCGGTATTGGTTTGTTGCGTTGCTGTGGCAAAGCGTTGCGCCACGAGACGCAGCATCCAGCAATCCTGATTATACTCAAGCCCGCCTATCGTCTCCAGGATTCTGGAATCCTGCAGCGAATAGTTCCAGCGCCCCACCGCATGCCAACGACCTGTCAGCGGCCATTGCGTGGAAACATCGACCTGGCGCAAGGTATTGCGCGTGAAGCGATAGCCCAGATTAAGCACCTTTCCGACTTCGGGACGATAGCTCGCAACTATATCGTAACGTTGCGCATGCGATTGATTCGGATCGAATTGAAGTTCGCTGTCCAGTGACCAATGCCTGGTCACGCGACCGGCGAGCGCCAGCAAAATATCCGACTTATTGGTCGTCGTCGCGGGGGTGACCAGATTCACCTGGGGGGTGCTGAAGCTGACCCGCTCACCCATCATTATCTTCAGGTGTTCCATTCCGTTCCCTGGCTCCAGCAGGCGCGAGGTCATCGCCAGCGTGAGGGAATTGGCATCACCGACACGGTCGCTGCCGACAAAACGGTTTTCCGTGAATATCTGGGTAAAATTGAAATCAGCTTGTGCCGAGTCGAAATTCGGCAATAGCGTTTGATCCTTGTATGGCACATACACATAAAAGGCGCGCGGCTCCAGGGTCTGCACATAATCATTGTTGAACAGATTCCCCTCGCGCTCGAAGGCAACACCACTGTCCACACTCAAAATAGGCAAAGTGCTCGATGCATTCGGTAATGCTCCAACATTATTCGCACCCATCATGTAATACGCGCTATGCAACGCCACCTTGGGTGTCAAATAAAATGCCGGCTTGCTTACCAGCGGATAGCTGAAGCTGGGGTTAAGTACCAGACGTCTGGCATTCACTGCGGTGGGATGACTGAAATCCACGAATTCGCCGGCAAAAGCGATGTTCGCACCGGCATAGTTTTGCCGTGCATTGAGCGCCAATTGTGGCAAACGAGTGTAAGGCAGGACAATCGGTGCGGCGGGGTCTTGCAGGGTTTGGTAGTGTTGCACACGCGCCACAGCCGTCCACCAGCCCGCGTCATAGTTCAGCCCGCCCTCCTGCAGCAAGTTGGCCTGCGAAGTGACATTTACCGCATTGCCCAAGTCGCGGAAATAGCCATTGTCCCCAACACGGGTGTAATTCACATAGCCATTCAAACTTTTCGCCAGTGTTTGATTATGGTTTAACGAAAAAAGCTCACGACTACGCTTTGCTAATGCGTCGTTGGGTAGAACATCCACATGCAGTTCACCGCCATAACCGGGCTCCAGATAACGAAACTCATTGTTAAACATCAAGCCGCGCTTGGACATCGCGCGCGGGGCAATCGTCGCATCAAAGTTGGGTGCAATGTTCCAGTAATAGGGCAGCGTCAGTTCGCTACCGCCCGTAACCGTGCCGCCAAAAGTCGGGGCCAGGAATCCCGACTTGCGCTGGCCATTTAGCGGGAAGTCCATCCACGGCGTATACAAAATTGGAACTCCCATAAACTCAACCGATGCGCTATGGGCCACACCGACCTGCCGATCGCGATCGATCTCCAGCAAACCCATTTTCGCCTGCCAATCCTGATTCCCCGCCGGACAAGTGGTGTAGATGGCGTTGTCCAAGCTGAAGTGTTGGCGATCTTGAATATGCAGCATATCCGCTGAGCCGCGCGCATCATTTTCCTTTAAATAAAATTGCGGCTGTTCCATAGTCCCGGCGCCCTTATCCATATTGAACAGCATGTGTGGCCCGCTCATGGTATTCCCATCCTGTTCCATGATCACCGCGCCTTGCGCATCGACTTCGTGGGAACGCTGATTGAATAGCAGGGTATCCGCACGAATCGACTTCCCGTCCTGGCTTAATGTCGCATCTCCAGTCGCCTCGATTTGATCTTCCGCTTTCCCCACCATGTTATCTGCTTCAATAACGGCAGGGCCTTCCTGGCTGGTCTTCGTCAGTGCCGGGGGATTTTTGTCCGTGAGCAAACCGGGCAGGTCCCCGCCTGCGTAAGAATGTTGCGCAAAGCAAAACAGTAAGAGAATGAAAGGATATTTGAATCGAAACAGCATAACGCGCAGCAATATAGTAAGGTGATAAACTCCTGCCAGTTTAACATTAACTCCATACCAGAGCCCGATATGCAACGCCAGCAACAGCTTACCCAATGGCTGCACAGCCAAGTTCCCAATGAGCCGTTTACTATCGCCCCGGCATCTGCCGATGCCAGCTTCCGCCGCTATTTCCGCGCCACCTTCGAAAACCGCACATTGATCGTGATGGACGCTCCACCCCAACACGAGGACTGCCGCCCCTTCCTGCACATAGCCAAATTATTCGAGGATGCCGGAACGCATGTGCCGCATGTTTATGCGCAGGATTTGTCGCAGGGTTTTCTGTTGTTGTCCGACCTCGGCAACACCACCTACCTGCAAGCCCTGTACGGGGGGAACGCCGATACTGCGAAAGAACTTTACGGTGCGGCCACCGACGCGCTGATCAAAATCCAACTCGCCTCGCGCGAAAACGAATTGCCGCCCTATAACGAAACCCTGCTGCTGCGCGAGATGCGCCTGTTCCCGGAGTGGTACATCGCCAAGCATCTCAATGTCACGCTCAGCGAGGTGCAGAGCGCCAAACTGGAAACCGTTTTCGCGCGCATCATCGCCAACAACCTCGCCCAGCCGCACGTGTACGTGCATCGTGACTACCACTCGCGCAATCTGATGTATATCGAACCCCCTCTCTCTAACTCTCTCCCGCTTGCGGGAGAGAGGGACGCTGACTCGCTACGCGAGTTTCTTTTTAACCCCGGCATTCTGGATTTTCAGGATGCCGTGTATGGCCCGATCACCTACGATCTCACATCGCTGTTCAAGGATGCCTACATCCGTTGGGAAGAAGCAGAAGTGATCGACTGGCTGATACGCTATTGGGAAAACGCACGCAAGGCCGGTCTGCCGGTGGCCGATGATTTCTCCGTGTTCTACCGCGATTACGAGTGGATGGGCGTGCAGCGTCATCTCAAGGTGCTGGGCATTTTCGCGCGCCTGTACCACCGCGACGGCAAGGACGGCTACCTGAAAGACCTGCCGCTGGTGATGGCGTATCTGCGTGCCGCTTGTGCCCGCTACATCGACCTCAAGCCGCTGCTGAATCTGCTTGATGTATTAGAGCCGGTCCCTCACCCCAACCCTCTCCCGCAAGCGGGCGAGGGAGCAAACGTGAAAGACATAAACCCATGATGCTGCGCATCTCCCCCTATCCAAATCCCCCTCGCTATGCTCTCCCCCTGCGCAAGCGGGAGAAAGAGCAATCGTGAAAGGCATAAACCCATGATCGCGATGCTATTAGCGGCAGGTCGCGGCGAACGCATGCGTCCGCTCACCGACCACACCCCCAAACCATTACTTGAAGTCGCTGGCAAGCCGCTGATCGCCTGGCACATCGAAAACCTGGTGCGCGCGGGTATACGTGAGATCGTCATCAATCACGCCCACCTCGGCGCGCAGATCGAAAAAGCATTAGGCGACGGCAGCCGATTCGGCGCGCATATTCAATATTCTTCTGAAGGCAAAGCACTGGAAACCGCGGGTGGCATTGCCTACGCCCTACCGCTTCTGCTTCCCTCTCCCTTCGGGGGAGGGATTGAGGGAGGGGGAGAACCCTTCGCCGTGATCAACAGCGACATTTTCTGCGATTACAATTTCGCCCGCTTGCCCGAACGGGCTGCCGGGCTAAAGGCCAGCGGCGATGCCGCACATCTGGTGCTGGTGAGCAATCCGGCACAGCATCCCAACGGCGATTTCCATCTGCACGATGGACGCATCCTCCCAACTAGCGACCAGCGACTAGCGACTAACGACTTGAAGTTCACTTTCAGCGGTATCGGCATCTACCAACCCGTTTTGTTCAAGGACATCCCGCGCGGCAGCATCGCGCCGCTGGCTCCCTTGCTGCGTGCGCAAATCGTCCTCGGCAAAGTCAGCGGCGAACACCACCAGGGCTTCTGGGTGGATGCCGGCACACCGCAACGCCTGGCCGAACTCGACAGCCAAGTTTGTTCATTGCAAAAAACGTCCCGTACACTGCACAATGCGCCATGACCATAGCCCCAACTATCTACGCCCAACGCCGCGCCCGTCTGCTGACACAAATGCAGCGTGGCATCGCCATTATCCCCACTGCGCCGGAAGTGGCGCGCAATGCCGACACGCATTATTCCTACCGCCACGACAGCAACTTTTATTACCTGAGCGGCTTCACCGAGCCGGAAGCGGTGCTGGTGCTGGTTGCTGGAGATGAGCCACAAGCTATTCTGTTCTGCCGCGAAAAGAATCTGGAACGCGAAATCTGGGATGGTCACCGCTTTGGTCCCGATGCCGCCCGTGAACAATTCGGTTTTGACGCGGCTTATTCCATTGCGCAACTGGACGAAAAACTGGCCGAACTGATGGGCAATCAGCCCGCGCTGTTTTATCCCTTAGGTGGCGATGCCGCATGGGATCAACGTATCCTCAAGTTACGCAGCGCGGTGCAGGAAAAAAAACGCAGCGGTATCCGCGCGCCGGACGAGATTCGTGACGTGCGCGCGCTGCTCAATGAAATGCGTTTGTTCAAGGATAAACACGAACTGGATATCATGCGCCGCGCCGCCACCATATCCACGGCAGCGCATAAACGCGCGATGCAATTCACCCGCCCCGATCGATTCGAATATCAGGTCGAGGCGGAACTGCTGCATGAATTCTGCAGCCATGGCGCGCGCCATCCCGCTTACACCTCCATCGTCGCGGGTGGCGCGAATGCCTGCGTGCTGCACTATGTGGGGAACGACGCCAAGCTCCGCGACGGCGATCTGCTGCTGATCGACGCGGGCTGCGAAGTGGACGGCTACGCCTCCGACATCACGCGCACTTTCCCCGTCAATGGAAAATTCAGCGCCGCACAAAAAGACGTGTATGAGATCGTGCTGGCCGCCCAGGCCGCTGCAATTGCCGCAGCCCTTCCGAGCCAGACCTGGGACGCCCCGCACGATGCTGCGCTGCGCGTATTGGCGCAAGGTTTTGTCGACCTCAAGCTGTGCCACGGCAGCGTGGATGAAGTGCTGGAAAGCGAGAGCTACAAGAAATTCTACATGCACCGCACCGGCCATTGGCTGGGCATGGACGTGCACGATGTCGGCGATTACAAGATCGGCGATAACTGGCGCGCGCTACAACCCGGCATGGTGCTGACCGTCGAGCCCGGCTGCTACATTCGCCCCGCCGATGACGTGCCGCTCGCATTGTGGAACATCGGGATCCGCATCGAGGACGATGTGGTGATCACCGCGCAAGGTAATGAAGTGCTGACGGATGCCGCGCCGAAAACGGTGGCGGATATTGAAGAGCTGATGCGTAACGCATAGCTGGATTACAACCATGCCGTCCTTCCCGCGAAGGCGGGAATCCAGTCAATTAAACGCTGGATTCCGGGTCAAGCCCGGAATGACGAAACTGGGGTTGATTGAGGTCGCTGAGATGAACGAAAATACCATGACTAAAACCTGCGACATCGCCATCATCGGCGGCGGCCCGGTCGGAGCCGCGCTGGCGCTGGCATTGCGCGGCAGCAAGCTGAAGGTCTGCGTGCTGGAAGCGCGTCCGGCAGCCTCTGCCAGCAACGATGCGCGCGCGCTGGCCTTGTCCTACGGCAGCCGATTGTTGCTGGCGCGCCTCGGCGTATGGGACGCGCTGCACGATGTATCGGCCATACGCACCATCCACATCTCGCAAAAGGAAAGCTTCGGCCGCGCCGTGTTGCGTGCCGCCGAGTTGAACGTGCCGGAACTCGGCTACGTGCTGCCTTACACCGCACTGCATGATGCATTGACCCATGCGCTGCAACACAGCGATGTTGCATCCATCTACGGCGCGAGCGTCACTCAGTTGAGCAGCTCAGCCGATCACGCCGCAATCAGCTATCAGCAAAACGGTGCGGAACACACCCTGCACACCCGCCTCGCGGTGGTGGCCGACGGCGGAAAATTATTGGCCCAACAATTTCCTCCGGAAGTGCACGACTACGGGCAGAGTGCGCTGATCACCCACATCACCTGCTCCGCGCCAAAACCCAACATTGCATTTGAACGCTTCACCCCGCAGGGACCGCTGGCGCTGCTGCCGTTCAAGCAAGGTTACGAACTGGTATGGACTGCGCCGCATCAAGTCGCGCAGGAAATGCTGACGTGGGATGACAGTCACTTCCTGCACAAACTGCATCAGCACTTCGGTGACCGCGTCGGAGAATTCTTGACCGTAAGCAAACGCACCTGCTTCGCACTCGGCCTGAAGCGCGCCCCGCAACAGACGCCGATGCCGCACACCGTACTACTCGGCAACGCCGCGCAAACCATGCACCCAGTTGCCGGACAAGGCTTCAACATGGGACTGCGCGATGCGTGGGAACTGGCTCAGGAAATTCTCGATGCCGCACCAGAAGCGTTAGGCACTGAGGCGATGCTCGCCGCTTACCGCAGCCAACGCCGCACCGACCGCGAAGCGGGGATACGATTTACCGATGGCTTGGTGCGGCTGTTCTCCAACGATCTGCCGCTGGTCAGCGCAGGTCGCGCCGCCTCACTTACCGCGCTGGACTGCTTGCCATTTGCGAAGAAGTTTGTCGCGAAGAGGATGATGTTTGGGGCGAATGGGTAGTTGAGTTTCATCGCAACTCAGACCGTTCGTGCTGAGCTTGTCGAAGCATGAATGACAAAAAAACAAATCAACTTCGCCGGGGGTAGCCCGGCAGCTAGTTACTTTCTTTTGCTTCGCCAAAATAAAGTAACCAAAGAAAAGGCGACCCCAATCCGCCACCCCTCANNCCCCGGTTTGCCGCCGCTTCGCGGTTCCCTGCGTTGCTCGACTGGTCAGGCGGCTGCGGAACTCGCGCTGCGTGCTCAGACAGTCCTCGCCGAAATCCCCTGACCAGCCTCCGCTACTCGGCGGCGCACAGGGGATGAATAGCGAAAAACAAAACCAAAAAAAGGGTGGGCACGATGTGCCCACCCTTTGCAGACACTCGCGAGTAGCCGCAACACAAACCGGATATAGGAAGTTCTACAAAGCGGACGTTCAACTTATGGAAATAAAGTTGCGGGCAGTAGTTTGGTAATTACCAGAATTTCTCAGTGCTATCATTAACTGGATTTACGTCGATTGGAACTATCGACTTTTGAGCGCCAGACTCTCCGAACTTAATTCGAGTTGCGTTTAGCTTTGGATAAAAGATTCTTTCGGCACATGCTTCATAAGATTCTTTCTTCCCACAGTATGTATCTCGCCAAACGTTACCACCTGGACTTACTTCTACTCCTTCAAGAGAGGGAACGATTGGGCATTGCGTTTTGTCATTTTCCTTCAACTTTAGAATGAAGATACTCCAGTCATAGCGGCTTCCCCCGCTTCCCCCTTCAAAGTTACGAACGACCATCGCTGTACCGCCAGTATTTGAGAGACGACTAATGACAACGCTTGGTTTATCTTCGGTTAGTTCTGAACTTTTGTTAATGGCTTTATTTATTTCGTTCTTGCACGTCTTTGTAAACGAAAGCCATTCAGCAGGGCAAGGCTGGTCATCTTTATCTGAATCAATCATTCCTTGAAAACATTTTGATGAGCCAATGATTAAAGTGCGAGGTAATCGAAGAACAGAATTTGTCGTTACACCATCATATGCAGAACCGGCGCTATGGTAAACTTCAATAGTTAGATCATCAGCCTTTACCGAAGCCGTCAGCACCAATGAGCCAAAAATAACCCAAGCGATTCGTTTCATACGGTTCCATTTTGTACTAAATATTCAAATTAGAGTGCCATCTCGAATGACTCCTATTGGCACACAGTCGCCCATCGAGCCTTGTGATAGCCTACCTGAAAGCTGCACTTGGCGCTTTGCATTCTGCTAGGGTGGGTGCCCTGTGCCCTCCCGGCAATCCAAAAAGTGTCGGGCAACTGGTTGCCCACAATTAAACGATTTTTGCTTTTCATCCCCTGTGCGCCGCCGAGTAGCGGAGGCTGGTCAGGTGGTGTCGGCGAGGACTGTTTGAGCGCGTAGCGCGAGTTCCGCAGCCGCCTGACTAGTCGAGCAACGCAGGGTACCCCGCAGGGGCGGCAAACCGGGGGCGATTTCTTTTGGTTACTTTTCTTGGCAAGACAAGAAAAGTGACTAGCTGCCGGGCTANNCCGGTCTACCACCGGCGAAGTTGAATTGTGGTTTTGTTAATTGATGTTGGGTTACGCGATAAAGCTGCTAACCCAACCTACGCACATATTCGGCGGAGGGCGCGATGAATCGCGCCCCTACAACTCCACCACCACCGGCGTATGATCCGACGGCCGCTCCAACTTGCGCGGGGCTTTATCTATCACGCAGCTTTTGCATTGTGCGACCAGCGGCTCGCTGATGAGGATATGGTCGATGCGCAAGCCGTGGTTGCGGCGGAATGCCATCATCCGGTAGTCCCACCAGGAATAGGATTTTTCGGCCTGCTCGAATAACCGGAAGCTGTCGCGCAGGCCAAGTTGGGCCAAATTCTTGAACTGCTGCCGTTCCGGCTCACTGACCAGCACATTGCCTTGCCATGCGATGGGGTCATGCACGTCACGGTCTTCCGGCGCGATGTTGTAGTCGCCCAGCAATACCAATTTCGGGTAGCGCGTCAGCTCTTCCTTCAGCCAGTCATGCAGCGCCACCAGCCACTTGAGCTTGTAATGGTATTTGTCGGAATCGACACTCTGCCCGTTGGGCACATACACACACACCACCCGAATCCGATCCGATGCAATCGAACCGGAAGTAAAAGTAGCAGCGATGACGCGCTTCTGTTCGTCGGCATGATCGGGGATGCCGAACTGCACATCGCTGGCCGATTCGCGGCTCAGGATTGCCACGCCGTTGTAGGTCTTCTGCCCGCTGAATACGCTGTGATAACCCGCCGCCTGCAACTCAGCCTGCGGGAAATCGCTGTCCTGCTGTTTGGTTTCCTGCAGGCACAACACGTCGACCGGATTCGCGGCGAGCCAATCCAAAACGTGCGGCAGACGCACTTTCAGCGAATTGACGTTCCATGTTGCCAGCTTCATTGCGCAGCCGGTTCGGCTGGTGCTTGACCTTCAGAAGACGTGCCTTCAACAGACGAGGTTGCAGGCGCGGCAGGCGTGAATGGCACTGGCGGCACGGGTGGCGCGATGCGCTGGCGATAAGTTGCGGTCTTCGGATAGCCTGCGATGTCGAGTTCGCTATTCCATTGCGATTCCAAAAAACCTTTCAAAAAATTCTTGCCTACCGCCAGTACCGGAACGAAGCTGTCGATACCGGATAGCTGCTTGAAGGTTTCAACATCCTGTTTGGTTCGCAGCAGTTTTTCGCTGAACGGGATACCGCGCTTGCTCAACAAGCTGCGCGCCTGATCACACGCCTCGCCACAGCCGACCCCAACGTACAAAGTGACCGGAAAATTTTGCTGCGCGCGGCGCGTTTCATAAGGCAGATATTCGCTCGACGTGATGTCTTCAGAAAATTTCCTGACTTCAATCTGCATCGCGCCCGCTGGCGGCACATCGCCGTAATAGACGTTACCCGAGGCATCCACCCAGCGGTATAGCTCGCCTGCCTGCACGCTTAACGACATGCTGGTCAAACAAGCCAACAACAAAATGATGCGTTTCATTCTGCCTCCTTATGAAGTTTCGAGTAGCCCATTATGCCGCAACAACGCGTCTATGCTCGGTTCGCGACCTCTGAATGCGGTGAAGGATTGCATCGCGCCGCGGCTGCCGCCCATCGCCAATATCTCGCTGCGGAAGCGCGCGCCGACGTCGGGGTTCAGCACGCCGTTTTCTTCAAATAAACTGTATGCATCGGCAGACAGCACCTCCGCCCACTTGTAGCTGTAATAGCCCGCCGCATAACCCCCCGCAAAGATGTGCGAGAAGCTGTGCGGAAAGCGATGGAATGCGGGAGGGATCAGCACCGCCACTTCTGCGCGCACTTCGTCGAGCAATTGCAGAATACTCTTGCCGCCGCCCGCCTCGAAGTTGCTGTGCATCAGCATGTCGAACAGCGAAAATTCGATCTGCCTCAGGGTTTGCAAGCCGCTTTGAAAATTCTTCGCGGCGAGCATCTTGTCGAACAGCGCGCGCGGCAATGGTTCGCCGTAACTCGCGCCACCGCTTGGCGATGAGGATCCGTTGCCTTTCACTGCCTGTTGTCGTGCAATAGCTGTTTTTTCCTGCAATGGCGCGGCGACCGACTCGCGGACGCTCCCATCCCGCTGCGCGGGTCCCTGCTCGCTGCTCGCAGTCGCTACATGCCGCGTCATGCCGTGTACCACGTCCCATTCCCAGCAGAAGTTTTCCATGAACTGGCTGGGCAACTCCACCGCATCCCATTCCACACCGTTGATACCGGACACGCCGAGATCTTCCACCTCGGTCAGCAGATGATGCAGGCCGTGGCCGAATTCGTGGAACAGCGTGATCACTTCGTCGTGGGTAAAGACAGCAGGTTTGCCACCCACCGGCGCGGAGAAGTTGCAGTTCAGATAGGCGACCGGGGTTTGAATACCCGAAGCAAGACGGCGACGCGTGATCACATCGTCCATCCATGCCCCTCCGCGCTTGCTGTTGCGCGCATACAGGTCGAGATAGAATTGGCCAACCAGTTGCTCGCGATCATCGCGAATATCGAAGAAGCGCACGTCGTCATGCCAGACAGGTGCGCTGGCCGCCTTGATTCGCAAGCCATACAGCGTCTCGACTAACTTGAACATGCCGGGCAATACCGCATCTTCGGGAAAATATTGTTTCACTTCCTGCTCTGAGAATGCATAGCGTCGCTCGCGCAATTTTTCGCTGGCATAGCCGACATCCCAGGATTGCAGATCATCTATACCCAGTTCGGCGCGCGCAAATTCGCGCAGCTCAGACAAATCTTTTTCCGCAAAGGGCCGCGCGCGCTGCGCCAGTTCGCGCATGAATTCGACCACTTGTTGCGGCGAATTCGCCATCTTGCTCGCCAGCGACAATTCGCCGAAGTTGGCAAAGCCGAGCAACTGCGCTTCTTCGCCGCGCAGCTTGACGATTTCATCCATCAACGCAGTGTTGTCCAACTCCGCCTTGCCGAACTCGCTGGCGCGCGTGCCAGAGGCACGATACATCTTTTCGCGCAGCGCACGATTGTCGGCGTATTGCATCACCGGGCCGTAGGAGGGTGCTTTTAAAGTAAATAACCAGCCGGTCTTGTTAACTGCTTGGGCAGCCTCCTCAGCCGCTTGCAGCACGTCATCCGGCAAGCCGCTCAGTTCATCGGGTATCTTACAAGCACTGGAAGTACGGTCGCTCCTTCCCCCTTGAGAGGGGGAGAGCGAAGCGAGGGGGCTTTGGGATGAGGGAGAGTTTTCGATGACCAGCGTGTAGTCGTTGGTGGCATCGAGCAAATTGTCGGAAAAGCGCGACGACAATTCCGCCATACGCTCCTGAATCTCCAGGTAGCGAGCCTTCTGAGCGTCCGGCAACTCCGCGCCACCGAGACGAAAATCGCGCAACTCATTCTCGATTATTTTCTTGCGGGCTGCGCTCAAACCCGCGAATTCCGTGCTGTTGCGCAAGGCCTTGAATTTGACGAACAGCGCGAGGTTCTGGCCAAGCTCGGCGTAATACTGAGTTATTTTGGGCAGCGTGGCGTTATATGCCTCGCGTAATTCAGGACTGTTCATCACCGCGTTCAAGTGTCCGACCGGCCCCCAGGCACGGGACACACGCTCATTGGCGTCTTCCATCGGCACGACGAAACTTTGCCAGGTAGGTTGCGTGCTATCGCTTAACAGCCGCGCGATCAGCGCGCGGTTTTCTGCCAGCAGTTGCTCAATCGCGGGAGCGACGTGTTCGGGTTTGATCTCCGCAAAGCGCGGCAATCCTGTGAAATCTAGTAATGGATTCATATTTTATTTTGGGAGTAAATTGTGGATATCCCTACTCTTCAGCAAAGGGACTTCTGCAAAGGTTACGTGAGTTTTAGAAGCGTTAGGTTTGATATACCAGCTTGCCATCGATCAGGGTAAAGCGCACCTTGCCCTGTACTTCGAGGCCATTGAACGGCGTGTTCTTGCCCTGGCTCTTCAGCGCGCCGGGTTCGACTTTCCAGTAAGTATCCGGATTGAACACACACACATCGGCAGCCGCGCCGACGCTCAAATGACCTGCGTCCAGGCCCAATATTTGCGCCGGTTGCAGCGTGACCTTCGCGAGCGCTTCGGACAGCGCGAGATTTTCCTGCTGCGCCCATTTCAGCACCAGCGGCAGCAGCAATTCCAATCCGGTCGCGCCCGCTTCGGCTTCGGCGAACGGCAGCTGCTTGGCATCTTCGTCCACCGGAGTGTGGTCGGAACAGATCGCGTCTATCGTGCCATCCAGCAATCCGGCGCGCAGTGCGGCGCGATCGCGCAGGCTGCGCAGCGGCGGGATCAAATGGCAATTCGGATCGAAAAAGCCGATGTCCATTTCGGACAGGTGCACATGATTCATCGAAACATCGCAGGTCACTGCCAGCCCTTGCTGCTTCGCAGCACGAATCATCTCGACACCCGCCGCGCTGGAAAGGCGGCAGATATGCAGCTTCACGCCGGTCTCGCGCGCCAGCGTCAGCATGGTAGACAGTGCGATGGTTTCGGCACACACCGGAATGGTTGGCAAACCGCAGCGCGTCGCCACTTCGCCGTCATGCGCCACTCCATCCTTGGCGAGGAAACTGTCCTGCGGGCGCAGCCACACACTGAAGCCAAACGTGGCGGCGTATTGCATGGCACGCATCAGCACGCGTGTGTCGGAGAGCGGCGCATCGGCCTGGCTGAATGCCACGCATCCGGCATCCACCAGCTCGGCCATTTCGGTCAGTTCCTGTCCCTTCAGTCCCGAGGTCAGCGCAGCGACCGGATAAACGCGCGCCTGATTCAGATTGCGCGCGCGGTGCTTGAGCATTTCCACCAAGCCCGGTTCATCCAGCGGCGGATCGGTATCCGGCGGACAAGCGAGGCTGGTGATGCCGCCCGCCACTGCCGCTTCCATTTCCGATTCCAGTGTCGCCATGTACTCGTACCCCGGCTCGCGCAACCGCGCCGCCAGATCGATCAGGCCCGGCGCAACGATCAGCCCGCTCGCATCGATCACCCGATCCGCGACGAAGCCGCTCGGTGCTGTGCCTATCGCCGCGATTTTGCCTGCCGCGATGAACACATCGCGCAGCGCATCGATGTTGTTTTTCGGATCTATCAGCCGCCCGTTCTTGATCTGGATACTCATGCGTTTCCCGCCAACATACTCATCACCGCCATGCGCACCGCGATGCCAAAGGTGACTTGCGCCAGAATCACCGAGTGCGCGCCGTCGGCAACGCTGGAGTCGATTTCCACGCCGCGATTCATCGGGCCGGGATGCATTACGATCGCATCCGGTTTGGCGCGCGCCAGCTTTTCTTCGGTAAGTCCGTAGTACTTGAAATATTCCTGCGCGGATGGCAATGCCGCGCCTTGCATACGCTCGTTCTGCAGGCGCAGCATCAGCACCACATCCACGTCGCGCAAACCTTGCGCCATGTCGTGATACACCTGCACGCCAAGATTTTCGACCAGCGTCGGCAGCAGCGTCTTGGGCGCGATGACGCGCACTTCCGGCACACCGAGCGTGGTCAGCGCGTGGATCTGCGAGCGCGCCACGCGTGAATGCAGCACGTCGCCGACGATGGCCACGCGCAGGTTGTGGAATTCCTTCTTGTAGTGGCGGATGGTGAACATGTCCAGCAGCGCCTGGGTGGGATGGGCATGGCGCCCGTCCCCTGCGTTGATGACATGGATCTCCGGCGCGACATGGCGCGCGATGAAATGTGCCGCACCGCTTTGCGCGTGGCGCACCACGAACATGTCAGCATGCATCGCGCACAGGTTATCCACGGTGTCCAGCAGGGTCTCGCCCTTGCTGGTGGATGACGAGCCGATATTCAAGTTGACCACGTCCGCAGACAGGCGCTTGGCGGCGATTTCAAAAGTGGTGCGGGTGCGCGTGCTGTTCTCGAAGAACACATTGAACACCGATTTGCCGTGCAACAACGGGACCTTCTTGATCTCGTGTCCATCGCTGATATCGACGAAGGTCGCGGCTTTGTCGAGAATGTCGCGCACGATATGCACCGGCAAACCTTCCGTCGTCAGCAGGTGCTGAAGTTCGCCATGTTTGTTGAGTTGAGGATTGTTCATGGACACCACCATAAATTCATTTTCCTGGCGAATCCACCCGCAAGGAGTAGGCCGTCGGGTGCCCCGCTGCTGCGCAGCGACCCTATCGCTCGCAGCGTCGCGTGCTCGCTCATTCCTTGTCTATCCATCGTGATATGCCTTGTCATTCGCACAGCCCCCACCTCAATCCTCCCCCAAGGGGAGAGGAGGCAATCGTTCCTTCCCCCTACGGGGGAAGGTTAGGATGAGGGTTGGCGGCTCCTTGCGCTTCATCCCGCAAAATAGAATTTCTAGTGGCGTCCAACTACGAGTATTCCCGCTGCGGGTTCATCAAAGTAGGCCTGCAAGATTTGCTGCGCGGCATATTGGTCGATCAAAGTTTTTTGCTTCATACCGTGGATGCCCTCCTCGTTCAACTGCGCGCTTGCGGCAAGCGAAGTATAACGCTCATCCAGCAAAATCGTCGGCAAATTAAACCGCCCTTTGAGGCGGTTGGCGAAACGGCGGCACAGCGCGGTCAGCTCATGCGGCGTACCGTCGTCGTTGCTCGGCAGACCCACCACCAGCGCGCTGGGCTGCCATTCGTTCAATAGCGCGGCGATTGCTGCAAAGCGCGCCCCGGTCTTTTCATCGTTGATGGTGATCAGCGGATTGGCGCGGCGCAACAGGGTATTGCCGACGGCGATGCCGATGCGTTTGGTGCCGAAATCGAATGCCAGCAAAGTGCCTGATGGTACTGACTCATTCACAGAGCAACCCCAAAAATCCAACAACTAAGCCAGGCTAGGCGTGCGCAAAAAATCGCCGCGCCGCATATTTGTATATGTAAGCAAGATTTTTTAAGCACAACAACGCATGGCGACGTTTTTGGATTTTTGGTCAGGCATGTCCGGCACCCTCCACTAACGAGACGTAATCCACCCCGAGCAAGTCCATCGCTGCAGGCAGGCGTTCTTCGGGCGGCAAGTCGAACAGAATATGCTCGGAAGCCGGCACGGTCAGCCAGATGTTCTCGGTTATCTCATGCTCCAGCTGCCCCTGATCCCAACCTGCATAGCCCAGCGTAACGATCACATTACGCGGTCCCTGCCCTACACCCATCGCCTCGAGAATATCCCTGGAAGTTGTCAATGCCAGCTTGTCGTTGATGCGTAACGTGGACTCCCAATTCCCCGGCGCGTCATGCAACACGAAGCCGCGTTCGGTTTGCACCGGCCCGCCAAAATACACTGGCATCTTCACCAGTTTTGGCTGGTGTAATGGAATGTTGACCTGATCGAACATCTCGCCCACGGTGAGGCTGATCGGGCGATTCACCACAATTCCCAACGCACCGTTCTCGTTGTGCTCACATATGTAAGTCAGCGTGCCGGCAAAAACCCCCTCCTGCATGGCAGGCATGGCAATCAGAAAGTGATGGGTCAAATTGAAATCAGGCATGCCAACATTGTAGCTGTCCGCGCCTGGTCGCACAATTTGAATAAGTTCACCCCCACGCAACCCACAATTTATAGCCAGTCATGTGCGATAGCTCATCGGACCAGCCGCAACCGGAAACACTGCCATCCCCCCTCTTTCATATGCCGCCTATGCATCACCCGCAATCCGAAAATTTACACCCGGCACAGAAAAATGCTGGTAGCATAAAAACCGGGCATCGGAGAGCGCAAAAAACTGAGTGGAGCCCACAACATCCGAATAGGCATAAATCTTGGGGAGGATCACATAATGGTAGATACAATAAATATTGGCATGAAATATTCTAAGCAATGGAAAGTGTCGAGTTTGTTAAGTGCATCGATAGTCGGGGGGTGTCTGGTCATCACTGTTCCGGCATTTGCTAAGATCATCGATGCACCTGCTCAGACCATCGATGCACCTGCTAAGCCGGTATATGCCAAGACTGATGCCGAACAGATGAATGTTATGCAGCAGAAGCTCGAGGCTATCCAAAATGAGCTTTCCCAGATGACTTCCGGAATGGCGACCCGCTCTGGCAGTGACGATGGTTTACCGTTGCACGGTTTTATGGACGTCGGGTTTGCGAGCAACAGCCAAGGAAATGCAGCGGTTAATCCGAATCTCGCTAATCCGAAAGGCTTTTACGAGGGTAGGTTATCCTTTTATATGGCGCCGCATTTTGGCGATAATGTTAAGGTCTTGGCTGAACCTAATATTGAGGTAAGTCAGAAGGATGGTACCGTTAATCTGGATGTTGAGCGGTTGCAAATAGGTTACACCTTCAGCGATGCTGCGACGGCTTGGATAGGGCGATTTCACTCTCCCTATGGATATTGGAATACCGCGTTTCATCACGGAGCGCAACTCCAAACTGCCGTACTGAGGCCGCGTTTCCTCGATTTTGAAGATAGCGGTGGGGTTTTACCAGCCCATATGTTGGGGGTATGGAGCACGGGCAAAGTCAAAGCGGGCGGGGGACGGTTCACCTACGACGTGTATGCGGGGAATGGTCCGAAAATAGTAGACGCAAACGCCTCCGTCCCTGCCGTAATCGTAAACCCCCTCACTGATTATCAGGGCGGCGGCCTGGATCCAAATATTTCAGGGGAAGATAATCACAGCGCCATGGTCGGACTGAATCTGGGTTACGAATTCTCCGATAGCCTGGATGGCCTTAGGCTGTCTGTACATGGGTTGCAAGGCGATGTAAACGCCTATGGCACCTCGTCACCCACGCCTACTACTCAAAATACAACCAGTCTTAATACAACCAGTCTTAGTTTTGTCGGTGGTTCTGCGGTCTACCTGTCCAACGATTGGGAAATCATGGGCGAATATTATCGTTTCAACGACAAGGACAAGAGCGGCACTACCGGCACGCATAAAAGCTGGGCTGATTACTTGCAAGTAGGCAGGAGTTTCAATGATCTGACGCCCTACGTTCGATTTGAGAGAACGGTGTTCAACCAACTGGACAACTATTTCAGCATGCAGGCAAGCGGCCAATCCTACGCCAGGCAAGCACTGGGTTTGCGTTATAACCTGAACCAGAAGGCGGCTCTGAAATTCGAGTTGCTCAACTCGAGTTTCAAGGAGGAACTTGGAAGAACTGCTCTTGGTTACCGCAGTTTTCTCTTTCAATACGCAATCGGCTTCTAAGCTTAAGGGGGATTGATTATCATGAAATCACTAATTTTCAGGGCTTGCTCTGCGGCCATACTGCTTTTATTGGCATCTCAGGGCGCAAACGCGGCGGGGGACATTGTCGTTATTTCAAATTCGGAAACAACAGTTTCCGCTGATGAGGTACGGGATATTTTTCTTGGGGAAAAGCAATTTGCCGGAGGCACCAAGCTGGTTGTGATTGACAATGCAGCATTACAAGGTAGCTTCTTGTCCAAAGTCATGCACATGGATGCCGCCAAATACAATGGCATATGGACCAAGAAATCATTCCGCGACGGCTTGACCCCGCCAGCGGTGAAGTCAGGCGATGCCGAGGTGATCGAATATATCAAACGGACACCGGGTGCGATTGGTTACGTTTCCACTGCACCTGCCGGGGTAAAGGTCATCCAATAGCTTAAGGGGGCCTCTAAAAATTCAGAGTTCGCCCAAATGCCCCACAAGGGGACGCCGATCCGCTACGGGCAAAAGCTGCCCGTGCGGAATCGTCAGCAAGGCGCGGAAAACGAAGTTTCAGTGCAGGGTAACCTTTAGGTTTGCCGGAACTAAAAAACTTCGCCGCGCCGCATATGGGTTANNTTGGCAACTTAGTGGAATGGCTATAACCAATGACTTGCCCAGCGTCTTTTGCTGGGTTAGTCAGATGGCTAGTAGTCATATCAGTAGTTCCATCAGTTGGGATGAAATGTGGATTTTTAGAGGTTCCCTTTAATGCAATTGCCGCTGATTGATTCAATCATCAGGGAAGACAGGACTGCCAATTGTTAACATAACTTATTGGCAATATTTCTTTTCCGTTCCTTGCGCTAAAAATCATTGCCGAACCGGGAGTAAAAGCATGTTTGTTACATTGAGACTGAAGCAGCGCATGTATCTGCAATTTTTCATGGCAGTGCTGCCGCTCGCAATCGTATTTTCTTACCAAATGTTATCAACCAGCGATCTGCCAGCAAAAGTAGACAAGATATTGGGTGTTTATGACTTGGGCTTGCAGGCATCAGCCAGTTACAAGAATTTTTTGAACGGCCTGGTTGACGCCGTCGATACCGGGACAATCAGTAGCAAAACACTGCGCTCACTCACCGACACAAAAGCGACTGTGGATTCACTCCTCGCGGCTTCACCCTCGCACAACATTGAAGTTTCAGCCGAAGCCCTGGCAAAGCTCCAATCCGCAATTACCACCACAAATTCAATTGATTCAATCACGCCGCTTAAATCTGACATCAACTTCATCGACACAGCGCTGGCAGCCAAGGTGGGAGAGATCAAGATGCAACTATCCAAGCTGGTCGATGATGACGCCAAAGCGACGCATAAGAAAAACCAGATATCAATATATGTGGCTTTGGCAACGCTGCTGCTGCTCGCTTTCATCATTCGCCGATTGGTCAACGACGTTACCAAGCCTCTCGCTATGGCTGTGAGCACCGCACGGCGCGTTTCCGAAGGCGACTTAACGAGTGCTATCGCGGTGCACCGCCATGATGAAATCGGGGAATTGCAGCAGGCTTTATTCGAAATGAACGAAGCACTTATTGTGATCGTAGGCGATGTACGCTCAGCATCTCAACAGATCACAACCGGCACGGATGAAATGAAGAGCGGCAATAACGATCTATCAAGCCGTACCGAACAACAAGCCGCCAGTCTGGAAAATACCTCCGCGAGTATCACGCAACTAACCACCGCAATCGGCCACAACGCCGATAATTCACGTCTGGCGAACGAGCTCGCACTTAGCGCTTCTGGGGTTGCCGTTAAAGGTGGCAAGGTTGTTGGGCAAGTCGTCGAAACGATGAATTTGATCAACGATAGCTCCAGGAAAGTTGGTGAAATTATTTCAGTCATCGAGGCCATCGCCTTCCAAACCAATATTCTGGCCCTGAATGCCGCGGTCGAAGCGGCTCGCGCCGGCGAGCAGGGACGCGGCTTCGCCGTCGTAGCCACGGAAGTGCGCAACCTGGCGCAACGCTCGGCAGCTGCCGCAAAGGAGATTAAGGCGATGATCGGAAACTCGGTCGACAAGGTAAGCATCGGCACGAAACTTGTCAAAGAGGCCGGTGCAACCATGCACGATATCGTCACAGCGGTAGGCCGCGTTACTGAAATGATGGCCGAAATTCAAGTCGCATCAGCCGAACAGAAAGACGGCATCGAACAAGTGAACGAGGCGGTTCATCAAATGGATGAGATGACACAGCAAAATGCTGCATTGGTCGAACAAGCCGCAGCCATAGCCGCATCAGTACACGATCAAACCAGAAAGCTGACAGAAGCTGTTGAAAAATTCAAAATCCCCGTCGCTGAACCTGGTCATTGGGAAAATCAGCCCGCCAGCTTATCCCTTAAGCCCAGAGCCAGACCGGACTCCATCAAATCCAATATTAAATTGTTAAGGTAGGGACGCTTGATTAAATCTGTGCGTTAGTTCATTGCGGGTTTCGGAGTATGACCGAACCCGCTTATCCTAGTCGCTGTGCGATGACAGGTATTCCATAGTACGGCGCGCAATATTCTGCAACGGCAGCACTTCGCGCACACCGCCTGCCGCAATCGCCTCTTTGGGCATGCCAAAAACCACACAACTCGCCTCATCCTGCGCAATGGTGTGGGAACCAGCCTGTTTCATTTCCAACAAGCCTTGCACACCGTCTTTCCCCATGCCGGTGAGAATGATACCCAGCGCGTTGGCTCCGGCAACATTGGCCGCCGAACGAAACAGCACATCAACCGACGGACGATGACGATTCACCAGCGGCCCCTGATTCAGCTCGACGATATAGCGTGCTCCGCTGCGCTTAAGCAACAAGTGTGAATGTCCCGGTGCGATGTACGCATAGCCAGGCAGAATCCGCTCGTTATGCTCCGCTTCCTTGACCGAAATCTTGCACAGGGTGTTCAACCGGTCTGCAAACGACTTGGTAAAATGCTCCGGCATGTGCTGAGCAACCAGAACACCCGGCGCATCCGCAGGCAAATTGGTCAACACTTCTTTGATCGCTTCGGTTCCCCCGGTTGATGCGCCGATGACAATCAATTTTTCAGTGGAAGAAAACCGCCCTGCGGCGCTAGGCAAAATCGCATCCGCAGAAAATTTTTCCTGAATCAACGGCGCAATAAATGTGTTGTGCACCCGCGCCTGTGCGACCGCGCGGATTTTATCGGTGATCTCGATGGCAGATTCCTCCATGCCCCGGGCAATATCCAGTTTCGGCTTGGAAACGAAATCCACCGCACCCAATTCCAGTGCGCGGAAGGCGATGTCTGAGCCTCCTTCCGTCAGCGTGGAAATCATCAACACCGGCATCGGGCGCAAACGCATCAGTCGCTCCAGAAAATCCAGCCCATCCATCTTGGGCATTTCCACATCCAGCGTCAGCACGTCTGGATTAAGCGACTTGATCATCTCGCGCGCCACTAGCGGATCGGGTGCCGCACCGACGCACTCCATATCATTTTCGCGATTGATGATCTCCTTCATCACGCCACGAATCAGCGCGGAATCATCGATCACCAGTACTTTAATCTTAGGGTTTTTCATGTTCACTCTTGTTCAGATAATCTGCTTGCACACACATCACACCCTTCCGCTTCCATCAACCAAACAATTCCACATCGCCTTCCAGCTTGGAATAATGCAAGCGCGTCTTGTATTCGGTTTCGCGATTGAAAATCGTATCGTTATGCACGTGTTTCAACTTTTTCACCCTGACCAGCCCGGTACTGGGGAAGTAGTACACTTTGCGCGGGTAAATATCGAGCAAATCCTGCGCAGCGACTGCAATTTTTTCCGTCTTGAGAAACTGCAGCACAAACTCCGCATTCCGCTCGCCGACATTGGCGACGGTGAAACCGCGCAGCACCGAGCCGCCGCCAAATACCTTCGCCTCAAAATTACTGCGCTTCGCACCCATCTTGAGCAACTGGTTAATCAATATTTCCATGGCGTAAATGCCGTAACGCGCCGACTCGCCAAGTGGGTTGCCTCGGTCCTGGCCGCTATCCGGCAACATGAAGTGATTCATACCGCCGATTCCGCTGACCTTGTCACGTATGCAGGCACAAACACAGGAACCCAGCACGGTAACCAAAACCATTTCTCGCCCGGTAGCGTAATACTCACCGGGCAATATCTTGGCCGCCTCGGTATTATGCTCACGGTCAAAATACAAGTGCGGCGAGAGAGTTTCTTCAAAGCCATGCTCAGTCATAGCAAATTTTCCATTCCTGCTTCACTATTAATATAAACAGATTATTTGACTTGATGATGATCATGAGATTTAGGCTTTACCAGTTCATACACCGTTTTCCCTCGCAATCGAAACAAGTGCGCGGCATTATGGAAATTTTCCGAATGTCCGGCAAAAAGCAGCCCATCCGGTTGCAATAATGGCGCGAATCGCTGCAGAATTTTGAGCTGCGTTTCCTTGTCGAAGTAGATCATCACATTGCGGCAAAAAATCGCATCCAGCGGGCCGCGTATCGGCCAGACATCACTGAGCAAATTCAATTGCCTGAAAGAGATCATGGCGCGCAATTCCGGTCTCACCCGCACAAAACCTGATTGCACTCCCGTCCCCTTGAGAAAGAAACGCTTCACCACTTCAGCGGCAAGTTTTTCAACACGCTCAACCGGATAAACACCCGCCTCCGCTTTGGCGAGTACATTGGTATCCAGATCGGTGGCGACGATGGAAACGGGTGGCGTGAAACTGCCAAACGCATCCACCATCGTCATCGCCATTGAGTATGGCTCTTCACCCGTTGAAGCGGCCGAGCACCACAGGGAAAGCGGGTGCCGCCCCTTTTGTTTAATGACAAGCTCAGCCAACAGTGGGAAATGGTGCGGCTCACGAAAAAAGGAAGTCAAATTGGTGGTGAGCGAGTTGACGAACGCCTCCCATTCAATCTTATTATCACTTTCCAGCAAAGCCAGATAATCACGGAAATTATTGATTCCGTTCGCCCGCAGTCGACGTGCCAGCCGGCTATACACCATATCCTGCTTGGAAGACTTAAGTGAAATACCGGCATGCTCATAAATCAACCGGCACACACGCTCGAAATCTTTCTCCGTGAATACAAATTCTCGATCGCGCCCGCTGCCGAATTGAAGGTCAGTGTTCATAAAACATCCTAAAATTACCCGGAAAATAATTCAGCCCGCAACCATCTGCACAAGCGCACAGTGCATAGACCGGAGTTCAGTTCCCTCACCCCGGCGAGTTAGCTCCACTTCCCGCCACGCTCGTCTCAGTTTACACGGGCTAAAAAATTTTAGCGCGACTAAAACTCGTTCCAGTCACCGTTCGTTTCAGCGATTTCCTTGACCAGAATAGCCAAGGAAATTGTCATTGCGGTAAATATCAAGGAGATGTTCTGCCACAAGGCTCCCGCCAAGGCGGATCCCAAGGTAGATATCGAGCCCATCCGCTGCTTCGTCGAACCATGCTCGTTTGTGCAACATGGTAGAATTCGTGCCTTTCGGGTGCCCGGACACAAAGTTGTTCGTACCCGCATTCATTATTTTAGGAATAGCCGTCATGTTCTCCAACAAAAATACCATTGCCCATACTGACCCGGAATTGTGGGCAGCCATACAAAATGAAAACCGCCGTCAGGAAGATCACATAGAGCTGATCGCCTCGGAAAATTACACCAGCCCGGCGGTGATGGAAGCACAGGGCAGCAAGCTGACCAACAAGTATGCGGAAGGCTATCCTGGCAAGCGTTATTACGGCGGCTGCGAGTATGTGGACGTGGCTGAACAACTGGCGATAGATCGCTTGAAAGCCTTGTTCGGCGCTGAGTATGCCAATGTGCAGCCGCATTCCGGTTCGCAGGCGAATCAAGCTGTGTACATGTCGGTACTGAAACCGGGCGATACCATCCTTGGCATGTCGCTGGCGCACGGCGGGCATTTGACGCACGGTGCATCGGTGAATATCAGCGGCAAACTGTATAACGCCATCCAGTATGGCCTGAACGAAAAAGAAGAAATCGACTATGAACAAGTTGAGCGTTTGGCCAAGGAGCACAAGCCCAAGATGATCGTGGCGGGCGCATCCGCTTACGCGCTGGTGATCGACTGGAAACGTTTTCGCGCCATCGCCGACAGCGTCGGCGCGTATCTGTTCGTGGACATGGCCCACTACGCCGGTTTGGTCGCGGCAGGCATTTATCCGAGTCCCGTCGGCATCGCGGACTTTGTCACCAGCACCACCCACAAGACCTTGCGCGGCCCGCGCGGCGGCATCATTCTCGCCAAAGCAGAGTTTGAAAAAGTGCTGAACTCGGCGATCTTCCCCGGCATTCAGGGCGGTCCGCTGATGCATGTGATCGCAGCCAAGGCCGTAGCGTTCAAGGAAGCAGCCAGCAAGGAATTCAAGGCATACCAAAAGCAGGTGGTGGATAATGCGCGTGTGATGGCCAAGGTGTTACAGGAACGCGGCCTGCGTATCGTGTCCGGGCGCACCGACAGCCACCTGTTCCTGTTGGATTTGCAAGCCAAGCACATCACCGGCAAGGATGCCGAAGCCGCGCTGGGGCGCGCGCACATCACCGTGAACAAGAATGCCATTCCTAATGATCCGCAAAAACCGTTCGTCACTTCGGGCATTCGTATCGGCAGCCCGGCGATGACCACGCGAGGCTTCAAGGAGCTGGAAGCGGAAAAACTCGCGCATCTGATCGCCGATGTGCTGGATGCACCGAACGATGATGCGGTGATTGCGCGCGTGGTCGACGAAGTAAAACAATTGTGCGCCAAGTTTCCGGTGTATGGCGACTAAGAACAGAATTGAGGAGCGAGGATTGAGGAGCGAGCTAAACCCAATTGTCAGCTCCGCAATCCTCGCTTTTGCTCAATCCTCAATCCACAATCCTCGATCCTGATGAAGTGTCCGTTCTGTAAAGGCCCCGACACCCAAGTGGTGGACACGCGCGAAAGCGAGGAGGGCGACAGCATCCGCCGCCGTCGCCGCTGCCTGTCATGCGACAAGCGCTTCACCACCTACGAGAGAGTGGAGCTGCGCATGCCCCAAGTGGTCAAGCAGAATGGCATGCGCTCAGAATTTGAAGAAGAAAAATTGCGCACCAGTTTCAATCGCGCATTGCACAAGCGCCCTGTTCCCACAGAGCTGGTCGATGCGGCCATTGATCATGTGATACAAAAAGTTTTCGCGCTGGGTGAACGCGAGATTGGTTCGCGCCAGATCGGCGAGATGGTGATGAAGGAACTGCTGAAGCTGGACAAAGTGGCCTATATCCGTTTCGCTTCGGTGTATAAAAGTTTTCAGGATGTGGGCGATTTCGCCGATGCGGTGGAGGCGGTGCGCAAGTCCCCGGTACGCCGAAAACCCCCAGTGAATTAAGGGAGCCTCTAAAAATTCACTTTTGCGGGATGAAGCGCAAGGAGCCGCGCAGCGAATGACGAGGCATATCACATCGATAGACAAGGAATGAGCGAGCACGCGACGCCGCGATTCGCCCGGAAAATGAATTTTTAGAGGTTCCCCCATGTTTAGTTCGCAGGACAGCGTATGGATGGCCCAGGCACTGCGTCTGGCGGAACGCGGCCTTTATACCACCAGCCCCAACCCGCGCGTCGGTTGCGTGCTGGTGCGCGATGGTGACGTCGTTGGCGAAGGCTGGCACGAGCGTGCCGGTGAACCCCACGCGGAAGTTCTCGCGCTGCGCGCAGCCGGTGAAGCGGCGCGCGGCGCAACCGCTTATGTGACGCTGGAGCCATGCAGCCATCACGGCCGCACCCCGCCGTGTGCCGACGCGCTGATTGCAGCCGGAGTCGCGCGTGTGGCGGTGGCAGTGCAAGACCCCAATCCACGGGTGGCGGGTCAAGGCATCGCGAAATTGGGTGCGGCGGGTATCGAGGTCGAGTGCGGTTTGATGGAGGCGGCGGCACGCGAACTGAACATCGGTTTTTTCACGCGCATGACGCGCGGCACAGCGTGGCTGCGCAGCAAGATTGCAATGAGTCTGGATGGCCGCACCGCATTGGCGAACGGGGTCAGTCAGTGGATCACCGGCGAGGCGGCAAGACAGGATGTGCAACACTGGCGGGCACGCTCTTGCGCGGTGTTGACCAGCATCAATACGGTGCTGGCGGACGATGCGCGGTTGAATGTGCGCGAGATCGAAACAGCGCGCCAGCCGTTGCGTGTGGTACTGGATAGCCAGTTGCGCATACCGCTGACCGCGCGCATTTTGCGGGAGGGTAGCGTGTTGATCTACACCGCCGTGCGCAATGCCGAAAAAAGCGAGGCACTGGAAAAAGCGGGGGCTTCGGTTAGCGTGTTGCCGGATGGCAAGGGGCAGGTGGATTTAGCAGGCATGCTTGGCGACTTGGCCAAGCGCGGCTGCAATGAAGTGTTGGTGGAAGCGGGCAGCACCTTGAACGGCGCATTGCTGCGCGCAGGCCTGGTCGATGAATTGTTGCTGTACCTCGCACCGCAACTGTTGGGCGATGCGGCGCGCGGCATGGCCCAACTGGGCGAGCTAACCCGTCTGGATCAGCGCGTTGATTTAAAGTGGCAGGATGTGCGCCAGATCGGTAATGATTTGCGCATCACCGTAAAGGTAAAGAATGTTTAGTGGAATCATTGCCGACATCGGCAGCATCAGTCAGGCAACCGACCGCGATGGCGGGTTGCGGCTGGTGATCGCGACCAGCGCGCTGGATTTAAGCGACGTGCAGGCCGGGGACAGCATCGCAGTGAACGGGATATGCCTGACCGTCATCGAACATACTGTCGACAGCTTCACTGTGGATGTTTCGCGCGAAACGTTGAATTGCACCGAGGGGCTGGATGCAATAGGTGCGCCGGTGAATCTGGAGAAGGCATTGCGTTTGGCTGATAGACTGGGCGGACACTTGGTCAGTGGCCATGTCGACGGAGTGGGCGAAGTCATCGAATTTTCCAATCTGGGCGAAAGCTGGAAGCTGGAAATACGCGCGCCGCAGGCATTGGCGAAATACATTGCGCTCAAAGGCTCGATCACCATCAACGGTATCAGCCTGACCATCAACCAGGTGAGCGGCGCCGAAGAACTTTTGATGGAACCACTAGCCATTCCGCTAGGTAGCCAAACAACGGCAACCAAGCGGCTGGTTATGGCCGGGCACCCGAACGAGTTCAGCGTCAATTTGATTCCGCACACGCTGGTGATGACCAATCTGAAAAATTTGCGCGCGGGCAGCCGGGTCAATCTCGAAGTCGATTTGATCGCGCGTTATGTGGAACGGATGATGCAGGCCAGGAAAGAACAAGGCAAATGACAGGAATCTCGCCAATAGAAGAAATTATCGCGGAGATACGCGCCGGACACATGGTCATTTTGATCGATGAAGAAGACCGCGAAAACGAAGGCGATCTGGTATTCGCCGCCGAATTCGTCACGCCGGAAAAAATCAACTTCATGGCCAGGCATGGCCGCGGGCTGATTTGTCTGACGCTGACCGAGGCGCATTGCAGGCAGATAAACCTGCCGCTGATGGTGCGCGAGAATGGTTTGCCGTTGGCGACTAATTTTACGCTGTCGATTGAAGCCGCGAGCGGCGTGACTACCGGCATCTCGGCAGCCGATCGTGCGCGCACCGTGCAAGTCGCTGCGGCTAAAGATGCCAAGCCTGCCGACATCGTACAGCCCGGCCATATCTTCCCGCTACGCGCGCAAAATGGCGGTGTGCTGGTGCGCGCCGGGCATACCGAGGCGGGCTGCGATTTGGCGCAACTGGCTGGGCTTGCACCGGCATCGGTGATCTGCGAAATTCTCAAGGACGACGGCGAAATGGCGCGCCTGCCGGATTTGATATCGTATTCGCAACAACACGGACTCAAGATCGGCACGATTGCCGATCTCATCGAGCATCGCAGCCAGCATGAGAAACTGGTCGAGCGTGTGGCACGGCGCAAGGTGCAAACTGCTTACGGTGAATTTGCATTGGTGACCTACGTGGACAAGACGACGCAACGTACTCATCTGGCCTTGGTGAAGGGTGATATTCGCCATGATGCCGAGACTTTGGTGCGCGTACACGAACCGCTTTCGGTGATGGATTTTCTGGAACAAACCGATCATGCGCATTCGGTCAGCGTGAATCAAGCCATGCAGCAAATCGGACAGTCGTCGGCCGGTGTACTGGTGTTGCTGCATCGTGGCGAGACAGCGCAGGATTTGCGCATGCGCGCCGCCCTGGATGGGGGAAGCCAGCAAACCGCACAGTGGGATCCGCGCAGCTACGGCATCGGCGCGCAGATACTGCGCGACCTTAATGTCGGCAAGATGCGTTTGCTGGCTACCCCGCACAAGATGCCGAGCATGACAGGATTTGGGCTGGAAGTGGTAGGTTACGCCAGTCACGAATAGTTGCAGGGCGCGTTTCACGCACCAGAAGTTGTAAGGTGGTTTCTGCCCACCATGTCGGGCGGTGCGTGGTTGTTGCCGCTGTGTCAATTCCGTCCAGCCTTTGGCTGGTTACGGATTGCCTGACTTTGTTATTATCGGTTTTACAACCACGGCCTACCCCTTGCGGGTGTAGCCCGACCTACATTTTGTTTCGGCTAGGGAGAATTTAAGGCATGAGAGAAATCGAAAAGAACCTGAACGGCGCGGGTCTGCGTATCGGCATCGTGCAGAGCCGTTTCAATACTGAGGTGTGCGAAAGTTTGTTGGGTGCATGCCGTGCGCAATTGGTGCAACAGCACGTGCGCGAAGAGGACATCACGCTGGCGACTGTGCCCGGCGCGCTGGAAATCCCGCTGGTGCTGCAACACATGGCACAGAGTGGCAAGTTCGACGCGCTGATTGCATTGGGCGCGGTGATACGCGGCGACACCTACCACTTTGAAGTGGTGTCCAATGAGTCGGCGCGCGGCGTAAATGAAGTGCAGTTGGCCTGCGGTGTGCCGATTGCCAATGCAATCCTCACCACCGACACCGACGAACAGGCGATCACGCGCATGCACGTCAAGGGCAGTGAAGCTGCGCTGGTGGCGATCGAGATGGCAAACTTGTTGCGAGGACTGGCATGAATATGAACAAGACCGATGGCGCAGGTGAAGCTAAAAAAGCGCCGAACAAAAGTCCGCGCCATCGTGCCCGCGAACTTGCCTTGCAAGGCATTTACCAATGGCGTGTCACCGCAGGTGAGGATGCGCAAATCGAAAAGCAGATTCACGCCGAGAAAAATCTCGGCCATTACGACAAGGAGCTGTTCTCCAAACTATTGCGTGGTGCTTTGAGTCAACATGCAGACATCGAGGCATTGCTCGCCCCGCATCTCGACCGGCCGCTAGCCGAACTGAGTCCGGTGGAGTTTGCGGTGCTGTTGTTGGGTGCATTTGAGTTATCCCAACACCTCGAAGTGCCTTACAAAGTCGTCATCAACGAAGCTGTTGAACTCGCCAAGACCTTTGGCGGCACCGACGGCCATAAATTCGTCAACGGCGTGCTGGATAAGCTTGCACCGCAACTGCGCGCGCTGGAATTTTCCGGACGTAGCAAAGCGTAATTCCGATTCGCGTTATAAACGACAATATTTCTGCCGGATGTGGGAGCGGCTTTAGCCGCGAAACCAAAATACTTCGCGGCTAAAGCCGCTCCCACAATTAATACTGTTCCTAATGCGAATTGGAATAAGGATATTTCCGCATGACCGAATTTGAGCTGATCCGCCGCTATTTCACCCGTGCCACACCGAGCGCGCTGCTCGGTGTGGGCGATGATGCCGCGCTGCTGCAGGTGAGCGATGGCAATGTGCTGGCGGTATCCACCGACATGCTGGTAAGCGGCACGCACTTCTTCCCCGATGCCGATCCGTTTCTGTTGGGACATAAAACGCTGGCGGTGAATCTGTCCGACATGGCCGCGATGGGCGCAACACCGCGCTGGGCGACGTTGGCGATCGCGCTGCCGGGCGCAAACGAAACGTGGCTGGAAAAATTCAGCGCGGGTTTCTTCGCGTTGGCGCAGCAGTATGGTGTGGAACTGGTCGGCGGCGATACCACGCGCGGCCCGCTCAATCTGTGCGTGACGATATTCGGCGAAGTGCCTGCACAACAAGCGTTGCGGCGCAGCGGCGCACAGGTTGGCGATGAGGTTTGGGTGTCTGGGACACTGGGAGATGCCGCGCTGGCACTCGCGCATCTGCAAGGACGCATCATGTTGAGCGACGCTGAATACGCCGCTTGCGCACCCGCTTTGCATCAGCCGCAGCCGCGCGTCGCGCTGGGGTTGGCGTTGCGCGGCATCGCCAGCAGTGCGATCGATATTTCCGACGGGCTGCTCGCCGATCTCGGCCATATTCTCGCCGCTTCACAAACTGGTGCGGAGATACAGTTCGCGGCATTGCCTGTCTCTGCTGTGCTGCGAGCGTGCCTAACCCCTCCCAGCCTCCCCTTATCAGGGGAGGAGCCAAGCCTCCCCCCTGACAAGGGGGGGCTGAGGGGGGTTAAGTTGCTTCAACAATGCGCCTTATCCGGCGGCGACGATTATGAATTATGTTTTACCGCGCCCGGCGCGCGCCATGCTGAATTGTTGGGCATTGCCGCACGACTCAAATTGCCGTTGACCTGTATCGGAAAAATTGTTGCAGGCCTCGGCTGTCTCGTGCACGATGCGGCAGGCGATCCACTCAACATAGAGGCTTCCGGTTATGACCATTTCCGATGAAACCGTTGTAAAACCTGGTTGGCGATTCCTGTTCAGCCACCCGGCACATCTGCTGGCGTTCGGTTTCGGCAGCGGTCTGGCGCGCAAAGCTCCCGGGACTTTCGGTACGCTGGCCGCTTTTCCGCTGTATTGGTTGCTCGCGCCGCTGCTGTCGGACGAGTTGTTCATTCTCTTGTTAATTTTTGCATTCGCTCTCGGTGTGTGGATATGCGGCATCACCGGCAAAGCATTGGGTGTGGCCGATTACGGCGGCATCGTTTGGGATGAGATCGTCGCGATGATGCTGGTGCTGTTCTTTACCCCGCCCGGTTGGTATTGGTCGTTGCTGGCCTTTGTGCTGTTCCGTTTTTTCGACATCGTCAAACCGCCACCGATACGCTACTTCGATAGCAACTGGCACGGCGGCTTGGGCGTGATGTTCGACGATCTGCTGGCGGCCGGGTATGCCTTGCTGTGCCTAGCTTTGGTCAAGAGTGTGCTGATATGAACAAAACTGCCGCCAGGCTGATTTGTGCGGTGCTGCTTTGTGTGAGCGGATTGGCGCATAGTGCAGAATTCACAGCCAAGATTATTGTAGTTATTGACGGCGACACGGTGTTGGTACGACGTGAAGGCGGAGTGGTAAAAATTCGTCTGGCTGAAATCGATGCGCCGGAAAAAGCGCAGACCTTCGGCGAAACTTCCAAACAATCGTTGTCCGGCATGGTGCTGGGCAAACAGGTAAAGGTGGTCAGCCAGGCTGTCGATCAATACGGGCGGCTGGTCGCGCACCTCAACATGGATGGACTGGATGTGAATGCCGAACAAATCCGCCGTGGCATGGCATGGGCTGCGGTAGGGTGGCGGCAAAGCCGCCGTGCACCCACCGGCGTCCCCCTTGCGGGGGCGTATTCCAACTTTGCGAGTTTGGCGGCAAGCCGCCAATCCCTGCACCCACTTCACAGCAACCAGGCTTTGATCGCCTTGCAGAACGAATCCAGACAAGCGTCGCGCGGCTTGTGGGCACAGAGCAACCCGACCCCGCCATGGGAATGGCGTAAACAACATCCCAGTAGGGACACGGCGCGCCATGCCCCTACACCTGATTCTAGCTGTGACAACAAGAAGCAATGTTCTGAAATGTCCTCGTGTGAAGAAGCCCAGCATTATTTTACACAATGCGGCGTGGAGACGCTGGATGGGAATGGCGATGGAGTGCCGTGTGAACTAGTTGTGCGCGCCCAAACAGAAAATCAAAAGCTGATCGAATGGCATCCCTGCGCATCGCAGCGCAATGCCGAGCCGTGTTGATACCAGTCGCCCAGCACCCAGCGTTCACAAGTATGTCCATCTACAATATGTTCGTGACGATTTGGGCGGTGGGTATGGCCGTGAATCAGGCGCGGATAGTGATATTCGCGCAGCAGCGCGGCGACAGTTTCATCGTTCACATCCATGATCGCGCTGTCTTTGGTTTTCTTCGCTGTGGTGCTGCGCTGGCGTAATTGTTCGATGTGGGCCTTGCGGGCTGTGAGCGATTGGGCGAGAAAGTTTTTTTGAAACTCTGCATCATGCACCTGGACGCGGAAGCGTTGATACTCGACATCGTCGGTGCACAGTGTGTCGCCGTGACAAAGCAGCGTGGGTGTGCCATACAGATCGAGCAGCGTGGGATCATCCAGCAACGTCGCTTGGCAGGCATGCGCCAAAGCCAGGCCCATCAGCAGATCGCGGTTGCCGTGCAGCAAATAAACCTTGGTGTCGTGCGCTGCAAGTCCATGCAATGCGCTGATTACCTGGGCGTGAAAAGGATCGTGTATATCATCGTCACCCGCCCAGTACTCGAACAAGTCGCCCAGGATGTACAACGCTTCGGCTCGAGGTGCTATAGCTGCGATGAAATGCCGAAATGCCGCCATGCTGTGCGGCTGGTCGGCGCTGAGATGCAGGTCGGAGATGAATAGGGTGTGGGGCATAACAGGAGCGAGGATCGGGGATCGAGTTAAAAGCGGTGCAGTGGTTTCGCCTCAATCCTCTACCCCTCGCTTCGCTCTCCCCGCTCCTTGATCCTTATTTCACGACTTCCGCTTTGGTGATGATGACATCTTCCAGCGGCACATCCTGGAATCCGGAACGAGTGCCGGTCTTGACCTTGCGTATTGCGTCAACCACATCCTTGCCTTCCACCACTTTGCCGAACACGCAGTAGCCCCAACCATCCTGTCCGGGATAATTGAGAAAGCCATTGTCTTTGACGTTAATGAAGAATTGTGCGGTGGCGGAATGCGGGTCGCCGGTGCGCGCCATGGCGACGGTGTAATTGTCGTTCTTCAAACCATTGGCAGCTTCATTTTTAATCGGTGCGTTGACTGCTTTCTGTTTCATGCCGGGTTCGAAGCCGCCACCCTGGATCATGAAATTAGCAATCACGCGGTGGAACACGGTGTTGGCGTAAAAACCGCTGTTTACATAGTCGAGAAAATTCTTGACAGTGTTGGGCGCTTTTTCGGCATCCAGTTGCAGTGTGATGATGCCCTTATTGGTATGCAGTTTGACCATGGTTGGTTCGCCTTGAGTTAAAGAATGGGAAAATTGCATTGTGCAGCACAGCAGTAGTGTGAACAGCGCGGTGAACAGACGTTTCATGTTATGCGGCTCCTTCGTAAATGATTTTCCAAAGATTGTCCTGCTTGATCCAGTATTGGCGTTTTTTCATGCGGTTGGACAGGTTGCTGCTGCTATAGTCCTGCTCGAAATTGACCACCACCATATCGGGTTGTTCCGGGTAGGTGAACATGCTGACATTCGCGATGCCTACCTTGACCCATGACTTCGCGCTATTCACCAGTTGTTTTTGTTTCGCCCATGCCGGGTAACCTATGTTGTTGCTGGAGAAATTACGCGCGTAATGCTTGAGGTAAGCGTCGGTGTCGAGGCTGGCCCAATCTTTGCGCCATTGCTCGACTTCCTGCAGCAGGCTTGCACGTTCGATTTGATCCTGTCCGTTGTTCCAGTCCATCTGATTGGTGATGATAACCGGCGTGATACCGACTTGCAGATAGGGGGCGAGTTTTTTCAGGTCGTCATTTGCCAGTACCACGCAGCCGTTGCTGGCGCGCGGGGGGCGGCTATATGTGCCACTGGGTGTGCCATGCAGCCAGATACCGCTTCCGGCACGTTTGTTTCTGATATCCCATTCGTTCGGGTAACTGAGCGGGTAAGCCCCGCTGCCATACATATCGGCGAGCTGTTTCTTGGGCAATTCTGCTTTTACGAAATACACGCCTATGGGGGTGCGTTGATCGCCTGAGGAAAATTTTTCGGTGCCGAGCTTGCCGATAGTGATGTAGAAGTCAGTAACATAGCGCGGTTCGCCATCCACGTTCTCATAAACGAATAGTGTGGAGCGGCTGGTGTCGACTACCAGCGCGTACTTCTGTTGCACATCCAACTGCCATAAAAAACGCGGCCTGAGCCTGGTGTCCGATTGGGACAACACGCGTTGCAGACGCGCTCGCGCCTCGTCGCGCAGGTCTTCAATTTTGTCGTGCGGAGCATTTGCCGCACTGCCGAAATTATCGATCACGCCAGCATGCGCCATCAGCAAATCGCCTTTGACCAATTGTGCCAGTTTGAAATTTGGGTTGTCGCGCAACAAACTGTCCACCTCGTTGAGCGCGATGTCGAGGTGATTGTTATTGATGGCTTGCAGGCTTTTCACCAACTGCGCTTCTGTCCCGCGCGAATCCGGCTCAGCGTGCGCCGTGCCTGGCAGCAAGCTGCACAGCAACGAAAAAATCAGTGTCGGTTTCAACATGGTTACTTGGCGCGCTCTTCCTGAATCAGCCACTTGTCGCCGGATTTCACCATCAGCAGGGTTTTGTTGCCGGAGGTTTTCAGGTGACTGGCACGATAGGACTGGCGGAACTTCACCTTGGCATGGTCGCTGTCGATGAATTGTATGGTCATAATGCGGATGCCAATATGGATATATTTCGGTTTGCTGATGCGCTCTCTTCGAACGGCTTCCCAGGTTGCGCGAGTTTCACCGCCCGGCGTTTTGAAATCATCAGCATAGAACGACAGGTATTTATCCGTATTCTTGGCCGACCACGCGGCAGCCCAAGCCATGACTGTTTCCAAAGCTTCCCTGCTGCTCTCTTTCTTGCCAGCGCGCTTGGGGGGGGAGGCGGCGGATTCGGTTTTGGTTGCGGATGCGGATGCGGATGCGGCAGGCGCTGGCTGAGCGGGTTCGGGCGGGTTCCCCTCGGCAATGACTGATGCTGCCTCTTCGTCTTTACTCGGGACAGGGGTGTTGCGTGCAGGGGCCTCTTTATTGCGTGTGCCACCGGCAAACAGATTTTGAATCATTGCCAGCTTGGTTTGTGTCGCGGTGTTGCCGTGATCCAGTTGCAAGGCGCGGTCATATGCCTGGCTGGCCATCTTGGCGTATATGTCACCGAGGTTCTCGTGCGCGGTGGCATAACTGGGATGAGTGCTTATCGCCATTTCCAGTAACAGCTTGGCTTTGTCGTATTGACCTTGGCTGGCATACAGCACGGCGAGGTTGTTATAGGGCTCGGGCAGGTCCGGATAGTCATCGGTCAAAGCCGAGAATATTTTGATGGCATCAGCGGTCTTGCCTTGCTCCGTGAGTATCAGTCCTTTAAGGAATCGTGCTTGCGCGTCTTTCGGCTTGCTGGCGAGATAGTCATTTACCTTGTCCAAAGCCTGGCTGCGCTGGCCCTGTTTGAACAGCCTGTTGGCATCTTCAATGTCATCGGCATGTGCGACCAGGCTGGCACACAACAGCAACGCGCTGGTGAGCAGTACGGCATGGCGGTTAAAACGGTTTAGTATATTCATAGTGGTTCAGTTCCAGATGACGTGCCCCAAGCGCGCGCGGATCGTTTCAGGCGCGCGGAATTATTTGAATTGAGGCGGATTCTACCAAATAACCCGCATATTTTCACAGTTTATGTCCCTTGGTGGCAGGATTGAGGATTGAGGATTGAGGAGGGAGTAAAACCCGCATCTTTGTTTTTCACTTAATACCCAAACGCAATATGGCGGCAAGAAATCGAGATCGAGCAAAAACTGCTGCTCTGCCTTTAACTCAATCCTCAATCCGAGCTTCTCAATCCTCTGTTCTCAATGTTTTCGGGTAAAATCCCCCGCGCTAATCGTTAACCTTACACAAACCGGGAAGAACACAACATGAGCAGCACGCCACAAACCGCCGCTTCCAACTTCATCCGCACGATTATTGATGCTGATCTGGCCAGTGGCAAACACCGCAGCATCGTCACGCGTTTTCCGCCCGAACCCAACGGTTATCTGCATGTCGGTCATGCCAAATCCATTTGTCTGAACTTCGGTTTGGCAAAGGATTATCAAGGCAAGTGCAATTTGCGTTTCGACGATACCAACCCGGAAAAGGAAAGCGAGGAATACGCGCTATCCATACAGGACGATGTGCGTTGGCTGGGCTTTCAGTGGAACGGCGAGGTGCGTTGGGCTTCCGATTATTTTGAGCAGCTCTATCAATACGCGGTCGAATTGATCAGGCAGGGCAAGGCTTATGTGGATGATCTCACACCCGAACAAATGCGCGAATATCGCGGCACGTTGACCCTGGCAGGCAAGAATAGTCCGTATCGCGAACGTTCGGTGGAAGAAAATCTGGACCTGTTCGCACGCATGCGCACAGGCGAGTTCGCAGATGGCAGCCATGTGTTGCGCGCCAAAATAGATATGGCTAGCGGCAACATCAACCTGCGCGACCCGGCGATTTACCGCATCCGTCGCGCGCACCACATCCGTACCGGCGACAAGTGGTGCATCTACCCGATGTACGATTACACGCATTGCATTTCCGATGCGCTGGAAGGCATCACGCACTCGCTGTGCACGTTGGAATTTGAAGATCATCGCCCGCTCTACGACTGGGTGCTGGATAACATCACGATCCCTTGTCATCCGCGCCAGTACGAGTTTTCGCGGCTGGAACTGCATTACACCATCACCAGCAAACGCAAGCTGCTGCAATTGGTAAACGAGGGGCGCGTGTCGGGTTGGGACGATCCGCGCATGCCCACCATCATCGGGATGCGCCGACGCGGATACACACCGGAAGGGATACGCGAATTTGCAAGGCTCATCGGTATCTCCAAGAGCAACAACACCGTCGACATGGCCGTGCTGGAATCGGCCATCCGCGAAGACCTCGAAGCCAAAGTGCCGCGTGTTATGGCAGTGATCAGGCCGCTGAAAGTGGTGGTGACGAATTTTGTGGAAGGCCAAACCGAATCGCGCGAAGCGGGCTTCCATCCTCAGCACCCTGAATTTGGAGCGAGGCTCGTGCCGTTCGGCAAGGAAATCTGGATCGAGGCGGATGATTTCAGCGAGAACCCGCCAGCCGGTTGGCAACGTCTTACCGTGGGTGGTGAAGTGCGGCTGCGTTATTCCTACGTCATGCGCTGCGATGAAGTGATCAAGGATGCCGCCGGTAACGTGGTCGAACTGCACTGCTCGATAGATACGGAAACGCTGGGCAAGAACCCGGTCGGACGCAAAGTGAAAGGTGTGATCCACTGGCTGTCCTGCGCGCATGCGCTGCCGGCCGAGATCCGCTTGTATGACCGGCTGTTCACCGTGCCGGAACCGGATGCGGATAAAGAAATCGACTTTTGCACTTACCTCAATCCTGATTCTCTGACCACAGCGCAAGGTTGGGTAGAGACGTGTGTGCAAGGTGCTGCGCCGGAAACCCGCTACCAGTTCGAGCGGCTCGGCTACTTCTGCACTGACCGTCGCGACCACCGTCCCGGAAAGCCAGTGTTCAATCGCACCGTCACGCTTAAAGATTCCTGGGCGAAAGAGCAGGGATAAAGCGCGGGGTGGTATTCAATCGCATACCTGCCAGCAACAGTGACTTACCTGATAGAGCGGTAAAGGCCGCAGCCTCGCCGGTTCAATTCGCTCCGCTCAATCCCTGGCACAATCCAATACCCTGGTACACATGTATTGGCAGCCACGGCCGGGTGAAGAGTCGTCATTCCTGCCGGACTTCGTGACGCAAATGGCTGCTTTCAGGTAGCGGCTTCTGTTCCTCGAGTTCTTCCAGTTTCCGGTACAGGCTGGACAATCCGATGTTGAGTTTCTGCGCGGCGGCACGGCGATCCCCGCCGGTTTCTTCTATCGTTTTGAAAATGAGGGCCGCCTCATATTTCCGCATCTGCTCGCGCAATGTGCCGGAAGACTGGGAGCTGTCGTCATAGTGAGCCGATTGATCGACCTTGGTGATTTGCAGTGGCAGGTCGGCAAGCGTGATGTGGTCCCCGTCTGCCAGGATGATCGCGCGTTCAATGACATTTTCCATCTCACGCACATTGCCCGGCCAGTCATATTTCATCAGAAGCGCCTCGACGCCCGGATCGAACGAGATTTCATGTCTATGGCCCGTGCGCTGTGTGTTGCGCTGCAGCAGGAATTTGGCGAGGGCGGGGAGGTCTTGACGTCGCTCCCGCAGCGGCGGCACGTGGATGTGAAAGACACTGAGCCGGAAATAGAGGTCTTCACGAAATTTGCCTTGGGCGACCATTTCGCCGAGATCGCGATTGGTGGCGGCGACGATACGTACGTCCACGGGGCGCGTCTGTTCGCTGCCTACCGGTCGCACCTCTTTTTGCTCGATCACGTGCAAAAGTTTTACTTGCAGCGCAAGGGGCAGCTCACCGATTTCGTCCAGGAAAATAGTCCCTCCGTCCGCTTCCAGGAACAAACCTTTCCTGATCTTGTCCGCGCCGGTAAAGGCACCCTTGGTGTGGCCGAAGAACTCGCTTTCCACCAGATTTTCGGGAATGGCGCCGCAGTTAACGGGGATGAAAGGACCTTCGGCGCGCGGGCTCTGTTGGTGGATCAGGCGCGCGACCACTCCTTTGCCGGTGCCGCTCTCGCCGGTGATGAGCACTGTGCTGTTGGTGCGCGCCACCTTGGCCGCCATGTTTTCCATTTCCCGCATGGCGGAGGAGTTAAAGCCGAACACTTCCGAGTTGACTCCCAGTACCAGCCTGCGCAGCACCCGGTTTTCCGCGCGCAGTCCGCGCAGGTCGCCCACCTTGGTCAGGCGGTGCAGCAACTCCTCGTTGTTGAGGGGCTTGATCATATAATCGGCCGCGCCCGCCTTGATGGCCTCAATCGCCGTGTCCACGGAGGCGAAGGCGGTCATCATGATGAAGGCCGTATCGATGTTGGCGGCGCGCGCCTGACGCAGCAACTCAATGCCGCTCAAACCGGGAAGCTTGATGTCGCACAGGGCAATATCCACATCTCCCCGGGAAAGCCTTTCCATCGCCGTTTCGCCGTCGCCCGCCTGATCCACGGAATGCCCCGCCTTGCGCAATGTGGCAGATACCACCTGACGAATGGCCGGTTCGTCTTCTACAACCAGTAGTTGCAGCGATGTCATAACGTATCGCTCCCGTCATCCGTGGGCAGCGGCAGGCATATCCGCACCTGCGTCCCTTGATTGGGAGTCGAATCGATCTCAATCGTACCGCCATGTGCGGTTATGATGGAATAGCAGAGTGACAAGCCAAGCCCGGTGCCTTTGCTTTTGGTGGTATAAAAGGCTTCGAACGCCCGGTTGAGCGTTTCTTGATCCATGCCGCCACCGTTGTCTGTCACGGTAAGGCACGCATGGTCGCGGGATAGCTCGCTGCGCAGTGTGATCTCCCGCGCGCCCTCTGCTTTTGAGCCTAACGCGTCGGCGGCGTTGATCAGCAGGTTCATGATCACCTGTGTAAGCTGGTCGGCCACGCCATAAATTGCCGGCAACTGGCTGTCCAGATCGAGTCGCAGGCTCACCCGATTCATCCTCTTGTCATAGCCCATCAGGCCGGAGGTCGTCCGCACCAGCCCATTCAAATCCAGCAGCTGTCGCTCCATCGGTTGGGGAGCGGCGAATCCGGATATCTCGCGGGTAATCGCGGAAAGACGCTGGATTTGAGTCTGAAGCACGGTCAGTTTGCTGCTCCCCGCCCCTTTAAATTGCCCCGACTCCTGTTCATCAACCATTTCCTGCAGTACACCTGACATGGCCGCGATGGGATTGCCGATTTCATGAGCCACGCCGGCAGCTAGTGCGCCCACCGCCGCCATTTTCTCGCGGTGGAAAAATTTCTGCCGTGCAATCACCAGCTCTTTTTCTCGTTCGTCCAGAGCTGTTGCCATTTGGTTCACCGCCTGCATCAATTCACCCACCTCGTCGTTGCGGGTCACCGGAGTCAGCGTGTTCCGCTCCCCCTTGATGATGCCCAGCGCTCTGGCTTTCAGGGTGTGTAAATCGTTAGTGAGCCGCGTGAAAAATAACCCGATGATTGCGCCCAGCAATAACAGGCCGATCAATCCGAACAACAGCGAGGCGAGCGCCGCCGAATCCCATAGCATGTGGAAGCTTTCCGCCGTCGCTTTTTGTTCTCGCGTAGATTCATCAATATGCTGAGTGATCTCGATCTTAACCTTGAGCAATTCAGAATTCATCGCGGCCAATCCCTCTGCAGATGGATGTGCGGCGGCTCGTACAACTGCTTGCTCGACTCCGGCAAGATTCACGCCGGCAACGGGATAGTGCATCGCCAGTTCGGCGTTTTTTCTCTTGAGTAACTCGAAATTTTCCAGGAAGCGCTGTATCACCACTTTCTGGTCATCTGTCTTCGGATTCATGAAAACCGCCATAACAATGTGAAAGGCGGTCGCATCCACTTGCCTGAGACCATCCTCGACTTTATAGAGATCCTGCAGATGCTCGAACACGTCTACCAGCTCCGCCTTTTTGTTAAAAGTAAAAGTAGTGAGAAGTACCGCATAGATCACGACGGCGGCGAATGCCAAGAACCCCTTGACCCGAAGAGGAACCTCATTGATGGTCTGTCCCGCCGCCAGCTGTGGAGCAACCTCTTTATCAATGCGAGGCTGGACGGCGATTTCGGGCATAGCGAGGTTCATTGCAACTTCCTCAAAAAGAATCTATTCATGGTTTCAATTGTACGCCGCAATCAGTTTTCGAATCATCATTATTCTGCCATGGGGAGCAACAGTATGCTGCCGTCCAAGCTTTTGCTGAGCCGCTCCAGGCCGGGCATTTCTCTGCGGAGCGGGGCGGAAACCAAGTCGCCCGCACATTAGGTACGGCAGCTTGCCACGGAATGGATGTTTGGATACCGCCCAAGTCGGTTAGCGCAAGTTCCCGGAAGGACTTCCCGACCGCCGGCCTATCGCAGGCACCGAGTTGGACAAGCAGGACGATCGTTCCCGCCAGGCGATATGCATGGCTTGCGTTACGGACGAATCCGGAATACAAAAAAGCTGTTTTCCAATCCTGGTAATATAGTTACCATCTTACAGGTCAGCGTTGGTGTACGGGATGAGAACGATCAGGTTTGCAGTCCGGGTTTAGGGAACCTCTAAAAATCCANNCGGCAACCAAGTGGCTGGTTATACTGCGTTGCGGAAAAAATTTCTTGCTTACATATACACCATATGCGGCGCGGCGAAATTTTTCCGCGCCTTGCATTTGGGCGAACTCTGAATTTTTAGAGGCTCCCTTTATTAATCCGGCCTATGGAACGATTTTGTCGATCACCAGTTGCACATTGTTAGTACCGACCTTGACCGACGCAACTTCGCCTCTTAAGTCGCCGCTTTGCGGCGTAGCATTGCCGGACTTGGAAATTTTCGCGCCAATCACCACCTCCTGAAAATTCGACAACTTCATTGTCGGCATCATCGCCATCGAATCGTTAAGAATGAATTTTTGCGGCAAGTCTTTGACTTGAGCACGAATCACGGCAATAGGCATGGGCGGCCCGGACACTGCCTTGGCGAACACAAACACGGTATCGGTCGGTGAAACTTTTCCTGCCAACGCCGGGCTCAGCCTCACCACACCGCTGATCTGCGCGCCGCCGGTAGCCGGCTGCGCCTTGCCTTGGGCTGGCAATGACTGCAGTCGTTTGCCCGTTTCCTGGGTACGCGCATTGGCAATGCTGATGTTAATTTGATTAGCGATAGGCGAATCTGGCGGCAACAACTGCAGCAGCTTTTCCCAATAACCCACCGCGTGGGTGTAATCCCCGGCTTGGAATGCAGCCGTACCGATTAAATTCAGGCCCTTGATGTTGGTGGGGTCGATTATGAGCGCACTCTGGATTAACTCCAACGGTTTGCCCTGCAAATTCTTGCCGTTCACTGCCGCCAATACATCGGCATAGTCGACCAGCAAAACCGGATCGTTTTGGATCAAATTCGCCGCCTTCTCGTAGGCAGGCAACGCTTCGTTATAACGCCCCATCACCGCATAGGATCTTGCCAGCATAGCCCAACCCTTACCATCATTGGGATTCTGCTCCAGGCGTGCGGACAACGCCTTAATCATTTCAACGTGTTCCGGCGCCATCGGGACATTTTGCGCCATCCGGGGCGTGGCGGAGGTGTCCGGCTCGGTCCAAGAGAAGTACAGGGCAATCGCAAATAAAGAAATTGCTATGCCACTCACGATTACCGGAGCCTGGCTCCCCGTAAGGATGGCCATCACGCCTTTCGGGTCATGCAGGGTTTCCTTTTGCGTCTTGCGCAACCACGGCAACAATACGAACAGCAATGCAACGGCAATAACGACAATCAAGCCAGCGGCTATCAGCCAAAATGTACTCACTTTTTTTCACCCTTCATTTAATAACAATGTTGCCGCTGGCTGCTGCTCTGCTGGCAACGGTTTCTCGACAATGCGCTGTGCCGCTACTTGAGGTGCTACGCTAAATCAGGGCCGCCCGCCAACCGCACAAATGACCCGATCCACAGCACAGATGCCCCGAGTTATATTATAAAAGCGTAACACGAAATCACCGTGGCATGAAAGTATCGCCTGTCACCACACCCAAGTATCTCGTATATAGACCGACAGGCTGGCTTCATGAATTTTCATCATGTATTTCATTCAAAGCTTCCAAACCACAACCCGTTCCCCCCGCGACCACGCCCCCGCCAGCATCAGCGCAATCAACAGCAACACTGCCGCATTGCCCCAGCGCGCATAGGGCGTGGAGCCATCATAGCCTTGCACCATACCGAGCAGCACCGCCTCCATATGTTGCGGCAGTTGCTGCAATACTTTGCCATCCGCACCAATGATGGAAGTGACGCCGGTGTTGGTGGCGCGCAGCATCATGCGTCCGCTTTCCAATGCGCGCAGTTGGGCGATCTGGTTGTGCTGTGCTGCCACGGGAGAATTACCGTACCAGGCATCGTTGGTTACATTCACCAGCAGCGTGGCTCGCGGCAGAGCGCGGATGATTTCTTCGCCAAATACATCTTCGTAGCAGATGTTCACCGCCACACGCTGCCCGGCGATATCGAGCGGGGCTTGCAGTGCATCGCCGCGCGCCAGATCCCCCATCGGGATGTTGAGCACACCGTTGATGAACCAGCCCAGCAACGGACGCAACGGAATGAATTCTCCGAACGGCACCAGATGTTGCTTGCGGTAATGTTGCTCATCAGCCGCACCCAACGTAAATACACTGTTGTAGTAACTGCCATGGTCGCGCTCAAAGGAACCGATCAGCACGTCGCCACCGTTTTGTCGCGCATGATTGCCCAGTTGCTCAACCAGAGCGGGTGGTACCTCGTGTCGCAGCAAGGGCAGCGCAGTTTCCGGCAGTACGGTGAGACGCGCCTCATTTTGCGAAACCAAACGACGATATGTTTCCAGCGTGCCCACCAGTGCATCTTCATTAAACTTGAGGTTCTGCGCGATGTTCCCCTGTACCAGTGCCACTCTGAATGGCTCACCGTACACTTGTGTCCATGCGACCGTGCGCAGCAGTGCGCCTATGATCCAGAGTAGCAACAAGACTGACAAGGCAAGCACCAATCTTCCCCTTTGCCCTCTCCCAGAAGGTGATGTGAGTATCTGCCTGCTCCACACTTTCCCGAACAACCACGCCAGCAAGCCCGAACTGATTGCCATTACCAGCGAAACGCCATACACGCCGAACACCGGCGCGTAGCCTGCCAACGGAGTGTCGCTCTGCGCATAGCCCAGCGTCAGCCATGGAAAGCCGGTAACCAGCAGGCCGCGAAACCACTCGAGCAGCGCCCATACAGCGGGCATGACCAGCGTGATTCGTAGTCCATTCGCCACATGAATGCGTGCTTGTGCATAGCCAGCCAAGGCGGGAAGAAGCGCCCAAAATGCCGCGAACAGCAGCGTCGCAAGCAGCGCAAGCAGCAACGGCATGTCGCCATACACGTGCATTGCAATATAAATCCCGCCGATGCCCGCGCTAAACAAACCCAAGCCGAAAGCGAAGCCCAACCATGCTGCAATACGTGGCGTGCCGGCACGCTGCCAAAGCGTAAACAAGACGGCGAGTGCCAACACCGGAATCGGAAAAATCCTGAACGGTGCGAAGCCGAACACGCAGCTCAATCCCGCGAGCAATGCCCAGCCATAATCGTTCTTCAATAAACCCATACAGAAATCCATTACCTGATGTGTTGCAAAACCCATGCAGCATAACCGATTCACTGCGCAGGCCGTTAACCGCATGAAGGCCTTACGCGGGCAGGGTGCGACAATATGCCGCATGGACAGTCAGCATAAATTTTATACAATTGCCGCTCGAAATTTTAATCAGTGACAACCCACATGAAAACCAAACTGTTGCTCGTTGCCCTACTAGTCACCACCAACGCCTATGCTTCTTGCGGCTCGTCGTTCTGTTCCGTGAATACCCATTGGGATACACAAGGGCTGGTGAATGATGATGTCTTGCGTATTGATTTGCGCTATTCGTACGCCAACGCCAACACGCTTCGTAGCGGCTCCTCAAAAATTGCCCCCGCCCAGCCCACCGGGTCGAATACCGAGATCGAAAACCTGCGCACCATCAATCAAATGCTGAATCTGGATTTGGATTACTCCATCGACCAGAAATGGAATGTTGGGTTGGATCTGCCCTTGGTAATGCGCGACCATTCACACACTTTTGATTCTTCAGTTTCCGGCCCATTCGTCCAACAGGCGAAATTTACCGGGCTGGGCGATGTGCGCGTGGTTGGCAAGTATAAATTTGATTCTGCCGAGCACCACGCCGGCAGCGGGATGAGTTTCGGCATCAAACTGCCCACTGGCGCAATCAATAAAACCATGACACCGCCCGATCCGGCTGATCCGGCTACTCCTTACGCACTGGAACGTTCCAGCCAGCCCGGCACGGGAAGCACCGACCTGCTGTTAGGCACGTACTACCATCGTGACACTGAAAATTCGCCGTGGGGCTGGTTTGTCAGCGGGCAGTTGCAATCTGCCGTAAACACGCGCGACAACTATCGTCCGGGTAATTCGCTGAATCTGGACATGGGCGCACATTACGCTTTTGCGCCTACACTCACCGGCTTGCTGCAGCTGAATACACAATTCAAAAACCGCGACACCGGGTTGAATGCGAATCCCACCTCCGGTGGACATAGCCTGAGCCTCAGCCCGGGTCTGAGCTTCGTGGTTGCTCCAAAAACCAATCTGTACAGCTTTGTGCAAATTGCTCTGCTGCAATATGCCAACACCGATCCAGCCGATCCCGGTGCAGGTCAATTAACCGCGCCGTGGTCGTTCGCCGTGGGAATCAGCCACAGTTATTAAATCTGAATCCATCTGGATGCCTTCCTCGAAATAGACCGGAAGAGAAAAACCGGAACCAGGGATAACTGCAAATATCCATAACCTGGAAATGCGACAAATCGTCGCACCCCATGCCTGTTCCTCCAATTACAATTGCGCCATGAACAGCACGATACTTTCATCCCTTCCCGGTCACAGCCAATTGCGCCGCCTGGTCGCGCTGCGCAGCATCGCGGTCGCTGCGCAACTCATCACGCTGGCGGTAGTCTGGAAAATCCTGGAACTGGAGTTGGACTGGCAGCCGATGTTGCTGACCATTGCAACGCTCGCTTCCATCAATCTGTTTAGCTGGCTGCGCTTGCGCAAAAACAGCATGGTTTCCAACCCGGAACTATTCGCGCAATTAAGCGTGGATGTGATTGCCCTGACCATCCTGCTGTATTACGGCGGCGGCTCGACCAATCCCTTCATCTCGCTATACCTGCTGCCGCTGGTGATTGCCGCCGCGACGCTTCCGGGCCGCTACACCTGGAGCATGGCGGCACTCACTGCCGCTTGTTATAGCCTGCTGATGGTCTATTACATTCCGTTGCCGCATATCCACCAGCATGGGGACGATGCCTTCAACATTCATGTGATGGGCATGTGGCTGGGCTTCGTCATCAGCGCGGTAGTAGTGGCGTATTTTGTGGTTCAAATGGCACAGGCGGTGCGCAGCCGCGACGAGATGCTGGTGCGCGTGCGCGAAGAAATTCTGCGCAACGAACGTATCGTGGCTCTCGGCACACAGGCGGCCGGTGCGGCGCATGAGATGGGTACGCCGCTGTCCACGATGGCGGTGGTGATCGGCGAAATGCGGCACGATGTCGCTGCTAATCAGCCTGCGTTGCGCGACAGCCTGACCATCTTGGACGAGCAGGTGCGCGGTTGCAAACGTATCCTCGACAAGATCATGGCGAATGCGCAGGATAGTGGCGCGATGTTGCCGCGAACAGGGGATGAATTGATGGCGGAGGTGCTGGATGAATGGCAACTGCTGCGCCCCACCGCGCAATATCACTATCACAGCAGCGGTGTTCAACCTGTCCCCCGTATCAATGTGGATGTGACGTTGCGCGCTGCTCTGATGAATCTGCTCAACAATGCCGCAGATGCCAGCCCGCAGGCCATCGAGATACGCGCCGACTGGGACAGCTCCAACTTCACGCTGGAGATTCGCGATCAGGGGGCGGGGCTGAGCGAGGAGGCCGCGCTCAAAGCCGGCTCGGCGTTCTTCACCACCAAGATTGAGGGGCGCGGCTTGGGCTTGCTCCTCGCCAACGCCACCATCGAACGCATGGGTGGCACGGTGCGCCTGTTTAACCGCAAAGAAGGCGGCGCGACCACCATGCTTTCCTTGCCGATAGCCAAGGCGGGCACATGACCGAACAGGGTGCAGAATCCGTCTCACTGTTACTGGTGGATGACGACATCACCTTCTGCAAGGTGTTAAGCGCCGCCTTGGAAAGACGCGGCTTTGCCGTAACGGTGGCACACAGCGTAGAGCAAGCGATCCCCTTAGCGGAAAGCAATCCGCCGGAATTCGCCGTGGTCGATTTGAAAATGGGCGGTGCGCCGGGATTGGCTCTGGTCAAAGCGTTGCACGGTCTCGACCCGAATACGCGCATCGTCGTGCTGACCGGTTATGCCAGTATCGCCACCGCTGTCGAGGCCATCAAACTGGGTGCGACGCAGTACCTTGCCAAGCCTGCCAATGCTGATGAAATCGTCGCTGCCTTTAATCATGCGCCCGATAGCAATACATCACTCAAGACACAACCCGCTCAAATTATGAGTCTTGAGTGGGAGCACATTCAGCGCGTGCTGCACGAACATGACGGCAACATTTCAGCCACTGCTCGCGCGCTTAATATGCATCGCCGCACATTGCAACGCAAACTGGCCAAACCGCCGTTGCGTACTGATTAGTCTTGTCGATGCGCCCACTGAATCACAGCCACATACCACGTTTTATTTCTCGCACCACGCTGCTTTGTGCTTAAATCGCGCCCTACACAACTGTCAGCGCAAGATTCTCATGGAAAAAATCCGCCTCTCCAAACGCATGTCTGAACTCGGCCTGTGCTCACGCCGCGAAGCGGATGGCTATATCGAAAAAGGCTGGGTGGAAGTCGACGGCGAAATCGTCAGCGAGCTGGGCAGCAAGGTATATTCCACCCAGCAAGTGACCTTGCGCAGCGCAGCGCAAAACACCCAGCAACAGCGAGTGACGATCCTGCTCAACAAGCCGGTCGGCTACGTTTCCGGGCAAGCCGAACATAATTACAAGCCGGCCGTCACCTTGCTGGATGACGCGACGCGCTGGGTGGAGGATCGATCGCCGCTGCGCTTTCACCGCAGCCAGTTGCTTGGACTCGCCCCGGCAGGCCGCCTGGATATTGACTCGCAGGGCTTGCTGGTACTCACCCAGGATGGCCGCATCGCCAAGCAACTGATCGGCGAAGACTCCAAAGTGGACAAGGAGTATCTGGTGCGCGTGCAAGGAAAACTGGAAGACAGCGGACTGGCCTTGCTCAACCAGGGGCTGAAACTGGACGGCGAATATCTCAAGCCTGCCAAGGTGACCTGGCAAAACGAAGACCAGTTGCGCTTCGTGCTGCATGAAGGAAAAAAACGTCAGATCCGGCGCATGTGTGAACTGGTCGGGCTGAAAGTCAGCGGACTGAAACGCATCCGCATCGGGAAGGTGAAATTGGGGGATTTGTCGGTTGGTCAGTGGCGGTATTTGGGAGAGAACGAGCAGTTTTAAATAATGGGCTTCTAAAAATCCAGATTTCATCTCAACTGATAAAACAACTAGCCATTCCACTAAGTCGCC
>PLBS01000013.1 GCA_003134595.1 Gallionella sp.
AGAAGACGCGCTGCGGCATTTTGCTGAGGTGCAAGCGATGCTCAAACGCCACGATGTGCCGTTTGAGATCAACCCGCGTCTGGTGCGCGGGCTGGACTACTACAATCGCACCGTGTTCGAATGGGTGACCACGCGCCTCGGCGCACAAGGCACCATCTGCGCGGGTGGCCGCTATGACGGGCTGGTCGAGCAGATCGGCGGCAAGCCAGCCCCCGCAACCGGTTTCGCGATGGGTGTGGAGCGTCTGCTGGCGTTGTTGCTGGACGATGGCATGGCACTACCCAGGCCGGAAGTGGATGTGTATGTGGTGCATCAGGGCGAGCTGGCCGGCCAGTTGGCCAGCCGCATGGCGGAGCAATTGCGCGACAGCAATTTGCGGGTGCTGTTGCATTGCGGCGGCGGCAGTTTCAAGTCGCAGATGAAAAAAGCCGATGCCAGCGGTGCGTGCGTTGCGCTGGTCATCGGTGATGACGAAGCGCAAGCGAACGAGATCAGCGTAAAGCCGATGCAGGGTGGCGAACAGGAGCGGGTGAGCGTGCAGAATCTCACCGCGACAGTCAATAAGTTTATCAAGTAGGAGCGGACGACATGGCAGCATTGGATTTGCAGGAACAGGAACAATTCGAAGCCCTCAAGGCGTGGTGGAAGGACAACCGCAACCAGTTCCTCGGTGGGTTGTTGATCGTGGTCGTCGCGATGGGCGGCTGGCGCGGGTGGCAGTATTACCAGCACCAACAGGCTGATGAGGCTGCGACTTTGTATCGGCAATTCATCGAGCAGCTTGCCAGCAAGGATGCCAAGCGCGTCAACGATGCCGCTGCTGCGGTGACGGATAAATTCGCTTCCACCGCCTATGCCGCGCGTGCCGCGTTGCTGGCGGCGCAAGTGAATGAACAGGGCCAAGTGAATGGACAGGGAAAAGATCTGGCGCGTGCCAAGACGCAATTGCAATGGGTCATTGATAATGCCGGTGAAGCTACGCTGAAAGACGTAGCGCGGTTGCGCCTGGCGGCAGTCCTTTTGGACGAAAAAAATTATGCGGATGCGCTGAAGCAGCTGGACGCCAAACATCCGGACTCATTCGATGGCTTGTATGCCGATCTGAGGGGCGATGTGTTGAGCGCGCAGGGCAAGATCGATGAAGCCAGGAGTTCATACAAACTGGCTTACGAAAAAATCGATGCCAAAAGCATGTATCGCAATCTGGTCCAGATAAAGCTCGATGCTTTGGGCGTGGCTAAATGAACACATGCGCTTGCAGTAACCCTTCGATAGGAACAGGACTCAAGGCTCATAACAGGCTTTGGCTGGGACTGTTGCTGGGGTTGCTGTTCGCGCTGGGCGGCTGCGCTTCCACGGATGAATCGATACCGGATTGGGCCGGTGTGAAGGGCGATGCGGAACCTGCCAAGCTGGTCGAGTTCAGTGAGACCGCCAGGTTCGAAGTGCGTTGGCATAACAATGTCGGCGATCTGGGTGCGGATTTGTTGCAACCTGCGCTGACCAAAGATGCGATTTACAGCGCTTCCGTCAAGGGCAGTTTGATGCGTCTGGATCGTGCCACCGGCAAGCAGGTGTGGCGCATCCAGACTGGTATTATCGTTAGTGGCGGAGTGGCCGGCGGCGATGGCTTGGTGCTCATCGGAGGCGACAAGGGTGATGTACTGGCTTACGACGAAGATGGCAAACTGAGATGGAAGAGTCTGGTCTCCAGCGAAGTGTTGAGCGTGTCGCAAGTGACGGACGGCATGGTGATGGTGCGTAGCGGTGATGGGCGCATCGCCGGATTGAACGCGGCAGATGGCAAGCGCGTGTGGATGTATGAGCGCAGCACACCGGCGCTGGTGGTGCGCAGTCATGCCGGAGTCACCATCCAGCGCGGTGTGGCCTATGCCGGATTTGCCGGCGGAAAATTAGCCGCGATCAGCATCAAGGATGGTGAAGTGTTGTGGGAAGCCCAAGTGTCGCAACCGAGCGGCAATACCGAGCTGGAGCGCATCAGCGATGTCACCAGTGACCCAATCGTGGATGACGAGCAAGTCTGTGCCATTGCTTTCCAGGGGCGTATCGCGTGTTTTGACACAGCGCAAGGCAGCGCATTATGGAACCGCGATATTTCCAGCGACAAGGGCATGATGGTGTTGCGCAAATATCTCTACCTCAGCGAGGCGGGCGGATCCGTCATGGCTTTGGATAAGACCACCGGCAGCACGACATGGAAGAATGGACAGTTGTTGTGGCGCGGCATCACTGCGCCCTATGCCTTGGGAGATTTTGTCGTGGTTGGCGACTTCGAAGGTTATCTGCATGGCCTGAATCGCGAAGACGGAAACTTTGTCGCGCGTATCAAACTGGATGGGGGCGCGATTGCGGCGACACCACTCGAGATGGACGGCGGACTGCTGGTGCAAACGCGCGGCGGTGAGATGTATTCGCTGTCCATAAAATAACGAAAGTTTTTGTAGGTGGGTTAGCGTTTTTTGCGTAACCCAACATTGCGCACGTTGGGTTACGCGATGAAACCGCTAACCCAACCTACAAGATCGGTATCCATGTTCATGAGTCCAATTTGAGCTTGTCAAAAAAAGGTTTTTAAATGTTGCCCACACTGGTTTTAGTTGGTCGTCCGAACGTGGGCAAGTCCACCTTGTTCAATCGTCTCACGCGCAGCCGCGACGCACTGGTCGCCGATCTGCCGGGGCTGACACGTGACCGCCACTACGGGCGCGGCAGGGTAGGGGATAGACCCTATCTGGTGGTGGATACCGGCGGGCTGGAGCCGGTCGCCAAAGATGGTATCCTGTTCGAGATGGCCAAGCAAAGCCGCCAGGCCGTGGACGAAGCCGACGTGGTCATGTTTCTGGTCGACGGCCGTGCCGGTTGCACACCTCAAGACGCCATCATCGCCGAACAATTGCGCAAGACCGGCAAGCCGATATTGTTGCTGGTCAACAAAGCCGAAGGCATGGCGCGCGCCAAAGTGACGGCGGAATTCTTCGAGCTGGGCCTGGGTGAACCGCTGCCGATTTCCTCGGCGCATGGCGACAACGTGACCGAAGTGGTCGAAATCGCGATGGAGAATTTTCCGCCTGAGGCGGAAGAAGAATCCAATGTGGAACATCCGCCAAAACTCGCCATAGTCGGCCGGCCCAATGTCGGCAAATCCACGCTGGTGAACGCCAT
>PLBS01000102.1 GCA_003134595.1 Gallionella sp.
AATCTGCCCAAGAAGACCTCGCGTGCGCTGCTGGACATCGAGGACAACAGCGTCGTGCCTATCATTCGCAACCCGCGTAAATCGAGCGAAGACAGCGAAGCGGTGTTCTACTTCCCGGGCTGCGGCTCGGAGCGGTTGTTCGGCCAGGTTGGCTTGGCGACGCAAGCGATGCTGTATGAGACCGGCGCGATCACAGTGCTGCCGCCGGGCTATCTGTGCTGCGGCTATCCGCAAAATGCGTCCGGGCAAAGCGACAAGGCCAACCGGATCACCACCGACAACCGCGTGCTGTTCCATCGCGTCGCGAATACGCTGAACTATCTCGACATCAAGACGGTGATCGTGTCGTGCGGCACCTGCATGGATCAGTTGCTGCAATACCAGTTTGACAAGATTTTCCCCGGCTGCCGCTTGCTCGATATCCACGAGTACCTGCTGGAGAAAGGCGTGAAGCTGCAAGGCGTAGAAGGTTCGCGCTTCATGTACCACGACCCCTGCCACACGCCGATGAAAACCTATCCGCCGCAAAAGGTGGTGAACGAATTGATGGGAACAAAGGTGCCGATCAATGACCGCTGCTGCGGCGAATCCGGCACGCTCGCGGCTACGCGCCCGGACATCTCCACTCAGGTGCGCTTCCGCAAGGAAGAGGAAATGTGCAAAGGTGCTGATGCGTTGCGCAAGGACGGCTACGACGGTGAGGTCAAGATACTCACTTCCTGTCCGTCTTGCTTGCAGGGACTTTCGCGCTACAATGACGACTCCGGCACCACGGCGGATTATGTCGTGGTGGAAATGGCCCGACGCCTGCTGGGTGAGGATTGGATGAAAGATTATGTGCAGAAAGCCAATGATGGCGGCATCGAAAGAGTGCTTTTGTAAGATAAATAATTCAGGAACTGAGGAGTGAGGATTGAGAAGCAAGTCAAAAACAGCGCTCTGGTTTTCCCTCAATCCTGAATCATGCTGACACTTCCGCTAGACCCCACCGACGACCGCGCCAATCCGGCATTCAAGGATGCTGCCGCCTGCGCACAATGGCTGGGACAACTGCAACTCACCAACCTGCATCAGGCGCACGGGGTGTTGCGCATGCAACTGGACGAGTTCAACCGCTACCCGATGCACGGCCTGGAACGCCTGCACTCACTGGAACTGCTACGCGAAACGGTATCATCCATACAGGCCGATTATGCCAAGAAGCTGGTCGCCAAGAAATTGCCTTTGTACAATGACGAGTTCACCATCTTTGTTGCCATCGTCGGCCTGTGGCAAAGCATGGTCACCGGCTACCAGCGCTGCCTGCAAGCCTTCGTGGCGGGCGACACGCAACTCGCCGCATCCGGTGCATTGTTGTGCCAGCGCTGCCTGCTATATAGCGGGTTGCAGATTTCCGAACACATGCGCACCAGCTACGAATTCGATAGCAAGCTGTGGCGCCAGTTGCATGAACTGTATGCCTTCTGCGAGGAACAAGGCTGGCAACTTAATGAGGTGGGCGACGACCTCAACGACGGCCTCCGCACCACTTCGTGCAACGCCACTTATAGCAAGACGCTGCTCGCCTGCCATGCCCACCGGGCTGAGTTATCGCGCCACTTGCTGCAATTGATGGATCGCTGGCTGACACTATGGAGTCCAACCGTCGCCGTCGATCGTCAATACACCGCAAGCAAAGGCGATGCGCCCCCTCTGGCCGTCGATCTGTCCAACGCATCAGGCCTGCAACTACCCCAGCTGACCACCCCTTCTGATCGTCTTCGCTATCTGGGCATGGTACCGCTCAGCAAGCTGATGCGCGTGAAGACCATCCTGTTGCAGCAGGGCCAATCACCGCAGCAACTGGAATTGGGCGAGGACTGTAACAGCGCAGAATGCGTAGCGCTCCTTAACTACCTGCATCAGTGCTGGTGCGAAGGACATGACGGTCGCATGGCTGAACGGCATAGCGCGACGCAACAAGCACAGGTATGTTATGGCATGGAGAGTTGCTTCGCGTACATTGCGAACAGACCATTCAAACAACCCGCCAATGACAGGGTGCTAGATACCTTATCACGCAAGCAGATCGCCGCTTTCGGTCGCGTACTATCCGACACTGACCATCGCGACCTGGCAGTAATGGGCCTGGTGCTTGAAACATGGCGGATCGAAGATGAAAGCATCCGTGGCGCACGTTTGTTGCGCGAGGGTAATGTCGGCGTGCGTCTCGGTCCAGATCAACTCATCGCGGTGCGTCCAACCAATGCCAATGCCTTTTTGGTGGGTATAGTGAGCTGGGTCAAAGTCACCCAGACCGGGCAACTACACATTGGTGTGCGTTATCTGCCCGGCCTGCCGCAGGCCATTGCCATGAAAGCCACCGGGGTCAACCTCACCGTATCGGACAAATACGTCGCGGCGCTGTTGCTGCCTGCCGTACCCGCGCTAAAAACTCCGGCCAGCCTGATTGCTCCACGCGATTGGTTCAAGCCCGCACGGGTGGTTGAAATTGTTCAAGTGGACAAGAAAAAACTACTGCTAAAAATGGAACTGAGTGTAGAAAAAGGCTCGGACTACGAGCGGATCAGTTTCACCGAAATCTAGCTTCCATGAACCCTATATGATCCGAATGGGAGCAGAAACAAAGCAAGGTTTCTCACTTCGTTCGAAATGACAGGGGATATGTCATCCCGAACGAAGTGAGGGATCTTGGTTTTGAGCAATTTTTCAATGATGAATGCAAACAAGCCACCTTGCGGTGGCTTGTTTGCGAGTGCCGCGAGTAAAATTAAAGTTCCTTGGAGTGATACGCCAGATACTTCGCCACACCTTCCGTCGAAGCTTTCATGCCTGCCTTGCCCTTGTTCCAACCGGCCGGGCAAACTTCGCCGTGCTCTTCGGTGAATTGTAACGCATCCACCATACGCAGCATCTCGTCGATGTTGCGGCCCAGCGGCAGGTCATTCACCACTTGATGACGTACCAGGCCGGCACGGTCAATCAGGAAAGAACCCCGGTAAGCCACGCCACCGCCTGCTTCCACGTCATAAGCCTTGCAGATTTCGTGCTTGATGTCGGCCACCAGAGGATAGCGCACTTGTCCGATGCCGCCATTGTTAACCGGTGTATTCTTCCAGGCCAAGTGTGTGAATTGTGAGTCGATGGAAACACCGATCACTTCCACATTGCGCNNAAGTCCAGCGGATAGAAGAACACCACGGCATATTTGCCTTTGATGACTTCGGAAAAAGTGATGGACTTGATTTCATTATTGCCCAGCACCGCATTTGCGGTGAAATCAGGCGCTTGCTTACCGACGAGAACTGCCATGTTTAACTCCTTATGGTTGACTAAAATTATAGGGTATGTAATTTAATGGGTGACGGCACGGCTGTCAACCATAAAATCCAATCTGCGAACAAAGCGCCGGGATTCAATACCCGGTTTGAGGTATTCTTCAAATATGCGTAGAACTGTTCCTGATCTGCACTAGCTGTTGCACTTCGAATTTGAATCCGCCAACTCAAACATGAAAACCATATTACTGATTTTATTCTGCCTGTCCGGGATGTTCACGCCCGCATTTGCCGGCACGCCCGGCGAGGTCGAGGTTGGCGGCACTTTGCGCGAAGCGACCTTGCATGGACTGTCCGGCAAGTCGCGCAAATTTTCCGAGTTCCACGGCAAGCCCCTGATCATCAACGTCTGGGCCAGCTGGTGCGGCCCCNNTGTAATTGGAATCTCGACCGACGACGATCGCAATGCGGCGGCAGCTTATATCAAGCAGGCCGGGGTTTCGTTTGAGACATTTATCGACAGCAATGTATTACTGGAAAACATGCTGGGTGCCAACACCATTCCTTTGACTCTGTTGGTGGATGCTCATGGTCGCGTGCTCAGAAAAGTCCGAGGTTCCCATGAATGGGACAGCCCGGACTTTCTGGGTTTTATAGGAGAAACGCTTGGGATTGGGATGTAGTAGTTTTCATGTCGACCTACCCCCGGCGAAGTTGCTAATCGATTAACCAAGGCGGACAAACTGCCCACCTTGCCCCTCTATTCCGGCAAGGCGATCTTATTATCTATACTGAA
>PLBS01000037.1:0-797 GCA_003134595.1 Gallionella sp.
AAGATTCAAGGGGTAACTACGAATAACGCATACGAAAACCCGATCAATGAAGTCCTGTATGACTTGACATGGGGCTATGCCCACTGGCACGACAGACAGACTGCCACGCTGCAAGGGGACATCATGGACTCACTTAACGGCAGTCGGGGGATATTCGAGTGGCTGTTCGATCAGGCGGCTCTGTTCCAGGCTCACTGGATGGCGTTACCCCGTGAGTACCGCGAGAGCGGCAACTACATGGAAGACGTAGACGCATGGTTCAGTGGGGCCGTGGACAAACTGGCCGCAGGTGTGTATTCGGCGCATCCGCGCATCGAGCGGATGAAGCGTGAGATATTGGGGGACGTGCGGAAGGGCGTAGTGCCTGTATCTTGTGTGTCATTCTCAGAACTGCACGACTATGTGGATGCTAACTGCTATGGGGGATTTTGCGACGATGGTTTTGACACAACCAAAGTAGATGCGATCAACGCTGCGCAAGATGCGATAGACCTGTGGATAAAGGCAGGAGGACTGAAGCCATAAGTCATTAAACCAAAGCCCCGCGTAGCTATGCTGCTGCCGGGGCTTTTTCACGTCCTGAATCAAAGATGAGGGGGCTTTTTTATTGGTGCGTGTTTAGCCAATACTCAGTGAACCAATGTCGGTTCTCTATTTTTGGAGATGAACGTGAAAAAACAAAACGATAATTGCCTGATCGGCATGCAATGTCCTAAGTGCAGTTCGCTTGGGCCATTCGAAATTGATGTAATAACCACTTTAACAGTGCATGACGATGGTACTGGTGATGCCAACGG
>PLBS01000037.1:945-3992 GCA_003134595.1 Gallionella sp.
CTGTTTGTATTCCTGCTGAACGAAGCCGGCGATGCGTCTGACAAGGACGAATACATCGCTATGCTGATTACAGCAGCACGCCAGATCAGGACTTGCCAGAATGAGTTTGAGTTTGGAGGTGCGGCATGAGTACGGGCATCAATCAAACTCTCAAGCTGATGTTGCAACGGTTGACCGAAAAAGTCGCCCGCGCTAACAGTATTCAGCATTCTGGCGGTAAGGTCGTAGCTGAAGACTGGGCCGAGCTTTACCAGTTGGAAAATGAAGCGCGCGCCATTTTGGAAACCGCTTCGCAGCCAACAGCTAAACCCCGTGTGCTGATACTCGTTAAGGGTGGTGTTGCCGATTACGTGTGCGACGGCGGGATTGATGTGGAAATCTTCGACAGAGATAACTACGAAGCCGACCCGGAAGAAACGGGTGGCGTTCCGCGTCATTATGCTGATCTGGCAACACCTATTGATGTCCCGGTTAACGAAGGTGAAGAAGAGGTCGGCTTGCCGGCTAATTCCGAGCCTGCGGCAATTGGAGCATCGTCTATCTCTGGCAAGTTTTAAGGAGAACCAACATGGTGAAAGCCAACAAAAAAGATACGGTGATCTTCACCGGCAACGGTGATGAGATAAACATCTACAAGTGCGACTTCATAGAAACGCCTGAGAGCATCACTTTCATAGGTATCAAGGCGTTGGAGAAGGCAATTCTGGATGCTGCTCATGGGCTCAAGCCAGGAGCAGTTTTCACGGTTGATATGCCTGGCGACATTGACTATGAATGGTCGTGCGATATTGCAAAAGAGTTTACTGGAGCAGTTCTCAAGGTAACTCAGTCTGCGAATGCAGAAGAAGAAATATTCGTGCAGATCGTTTGGGAAACAAATAACGGCGACGAATGTTTCGTGCAAGGTACCTTTTCCCGTTTCATCGGCGTAAAGCTGTCAGAATCGGCCTATGCCTACGCACCTGCCAGGAAGGGCAAGCATGCCGCCGCCATGTTCTTCCATGAACTGCTGGATTCAGTTGAAACCCTGACCAGTATTGCTGTGGAGCATGGTCCACGAACACTGGAGGATTTGATGTACCTTCAGAACGCGATTCTGAGCGGTGGTTTTATCGATCACTATCCAAGCGAGTCCAAGGTGCTGGAAATCGCTAACGCCATGCCTTCTGGTGAACAGTGGTCAAAGTTTATCAAAGTGAAACATCTGGCGTCATCGAGATAATCGACTAGGCCGGCAATGCAAACCCCAATCCCACGTTCCGTCTCTGACGGTCGTGGGTTTTTTATTGCCATGTGTTCCGCCAATACACAGTGAACCAATGTCGGTTTGATAATCGAGGAGACCCCAATGGGTTACAACTATTATGCTTCAGCAACATTTCCAGCATCCGCCCGCCGTATTCCAGAAATTGCGAAATTTCTGGATGGCGATGCATTCTTTGGTGAACTTAGCGAAGAAAACGACTTGCTTTGCGTTTCTGACACTATGGCGAGCAATGGAGAGTTATGTGTTACGTCTTTGCTCGATGAGCACCGTGTTCCATACGACCATTATCACCGGGACGACAATGCCTGCAATGTGTGGACTGACAAGTATCGCGTCAACGATGCAGGCGAATTGGTTGAGGTTTGTTCAACTTGCGAGCATGACGATGATTTGTCAAATTTTGCAAAGAATGTGCTCAAGGCGCTGGAGAATGGCAAGACCGAGGAGGTCTATGCCTTACTCAATAATGCTATTGGCCCTGCTGTTGAGGGCATTGAGGAGATTGCCGCCACGTTTTATATGGGAGATTTAACATGAACAAAAATATCGAAAAGTTTTTTGGTCTTCTTACTGTGGCCAGCGCAGCCACTGTCGATGACGGTGCAATGCTGACAGACTGGGAAACAGAGAAACTAACCGGCGAACCGGACAACCAAGTGGTTCGTTTTGCGTGGACTGATGGTGAGTGTGACTACTCGGACATCTTGACCGAAGGTGGAATCGCAGGCGGCATGTTCTACAGCGACGGCAAGTTTGTCGCCGAGAACAGCGAAGGTGAAAAAACGGTTGTACGGTTCTTTGCTGTCGAACGCTTGAATGATGTATCCGGCAAGCGTGCCGCAGCCATGTTTTTCCAGGAACTGCTGGATTCGGTTGAAACATTGGCAGGTATTGTAGATGAGCACGGATCCAGAACACTGGCGGATTTGATGTACCTCCAGAACGCGATCTTGAACGGTGGTTTTATCGACTACTACCCAGGTGAGTCCAGGGTGCTGGAAATTGCTGGTGCCCTGCCTTCAGGTGAGCAGTGGTCAAAGTTCATCAAAGTAGCGTATCTGGCGTCATCAAGTTAATCGACTAAGCCGGTATTGCAAACCCCAAACCCACGATCCGCTTTTGCGGTCGTGGGTTTTTTTATTGCCATGTGTTCCGCCAATACACAGTGAACCAATGTCGGTTCTCATTTGTTTTGGAGAAATTATGGACAACCTTCAGTTTTACCCGACTCCGCGNNGCAGGAAAAGGCGATCTGGCCTTGGCTTGTCCTGAAAACGACAGGTTAAGAAAATCAATCCTGCCAGATTGTTGCGAAATCGATATTACCAAACATTCAGCTCTTCGGGAGAAAGGGCTGAATGTGGTCGGATTCGATTTCATGCAGTNNTGAAAGCGTGGGACATTCTTTGGGATGGCGAGATTGTTGCGGTCATCAATGCCGAAACGTTGCGTAACGCATTCTCCAGAGAGCGTCAGCTTCTGGTGAGTATTATTGCGCAACACGGCGAGGTCGAGTTCCTTGAATGCACGTTCTCGGTGCTGGAGGCCGAAAGAAAAACAGATGTCGAAATCGCGTTGGTGTATTTGCGCAAGCAGGCCAACGTCAGCGAAGATATCATCGGCCCGATCCTGGATGAACTTAAACGGGATTCCATGACGGAAGAAACGCTTGCCGGTGATTACCGCGAAGCGGCTGAACTGGCTTTGCCGAACTCACTTGTGGAAAACTCAGTTGCCGCGTTTAATGCCGCCGTCAGGGCAATGCGCGAAGCAGTCTGCA
>PLBS01000076.1 GCA_003134595.1 Gallionella sp.
CTTGAAATCGAAAAAACTTACCATGCGACCGGCGATGCGAAAGCTCACCTCGATCTGGTCTGGTGCCAGCGTGCCGGGTGAAGACTCATAAAACATCATCGCCCGCAACAACTCCCGCTGCGGGCTAATATGAATCACCTGTTTTGGATAGGCGAAAACCATGCTGTCAGCAAACTGGTTGGCTTCAGCAAAATTGTAGCAACTACACAGACGATCCCAGACTGACTGCTCAATATCCACATAGTGCATCAACTCCAGTTTCATCTGCTCGGCAACGGCGCGCAACAGCCGGACGCAAATGACCGGCATGAGCTCCTTATGTTCGAAAGACTTTTTTTCTGCCTGCTGATATTCGTGAACACACACGGAATAAGCCTCAGCCGAAGTCTTCATAAAGCCATGTGGACCTTGCCATAGATGCATGCCCTTAAAATCCTGCAAATGTGGCGCGCCGAGATATAGATGCAACAGCTCCGCATATAACGGCTGTCCCGTTTCATCCAGCAGCATGATGATTTCTGCGCGTACCTCAGGACGAAAACCGGGTGCATCTTTAACCGAGTCCAACCAGGAAGTAATTTCTTCCAACGTCTTAAAGGCATTGTCCTTCGGCAACTCGGCCAACAGCCTCCTGGCCTCCTTCACATCGAACAAGGGATGGTCCGGTTTTCCTTCGAAGATTTTGGGTATGGAGAACATGGCTAGCTTCAACCTTGCAATTTCAACAATGACTTCACCCTGTGGATTATAATCGCTGCCAGCGCGTAGAACGACACGAACGGATCGATCAAATAATCCCAAAGATTATCGGACTCATACCAGCCGGCTGCCCAGGCGAGGGTAGCGAACGCGATACACAGCGCGATCAGTGTAGACTTCCGGAACCATGCAGCCAGCGCAAGCAACAGCAACGCAGAGACAAACAGCGGATCGCCGTAGCCCAGGCGATAGGGGTCATACGCACCGGCACCCAGCGCCATCGGATATAGCGCGAGTGCTGCGAGGGCGATCAAGATCAACAGCGCGCGTCGATGTTTAGCCTCAACCGTAACGCAACCACACCAAGGCCTTAATAGCGCACACCACAACAGCACCAGCGTGGTGATGCTCAAGTCACCTGTCACACCGCGCACGTAAGCGGCGATGGGCATCGTGCCGAACGGAATAAGCATCAGCACAAATACCGCTCCCAACAGTATCGCTAAATGTGATTTTGTTAGGCCTGTCCTGAGCATCGTCGAAGGATGGGCAATGCCCGGCAACAGCAGCAAAGAAGCCGCTGTCGCGCTGGCCACACTCGCCAGTCCGGAAAGGTCAGTGAAGTTCGGCATTACCAACTTTTTCCATGCGCTGATCCAGCCACGCGCGTGTGAACTGGACGTGTTTGATGAAGCTTCTGTTCCAGGTGTAGACGAGATGGAAGTCGCCGCTGTGCGTCTGAATCAGGTATGGGTAGGAGAACTCAAAACCGCAGATTTGCGCCTCGCATTTGTTTCGCTGGGCGGATTTCGCATACCCCGTCGCGTCTGAAATGCTTGCATCAGTAGCTTTAGCTAATTCACCGGCGGCTTGCATATAGCGCGCTGGGTCGGCGGGCTGGCCGCGCTGGTCTTCCAGTTGGTAAACCATTTTCCAGATCGCTCCACCATCTGCTGAAACCACCAGCGACAGCGCATCGCGGCCTTCTTCGATGTCGTTCAGTACAACCAGAATCCGCTTATCCGGCAATACCACGCCCGAAATCGCCGCATCCGGATTGGCCAGCGCGGTCTTCGTCGGCACAATCCAATGTTGCCCGGCATCGTCAGTCTTGGTTGCGATTACCCGCTTGGGACTGGTGCCGGAACGGCGCATCAGCACCAATGCCTGTTGCGGACTTTTAATCAGCACCACCGGCTGTAGCGTCGATTTGCCCGAGCTGAGTCTTTGTTTGTCGATGATTTCTCCGGTGTTGGATATGCGCAACAGCTCAGCGAATTTGCCGATGAACTCGTGATAAACCGGCAGCCCCATCGTGCCATCGCTATACAAAAACGGCGTGCCCTTGACCAGCGTGCTGATGTTGATGAAAGGCGAAGTGATCAATCGCCGCGCCGGACTCCAGGTTACGCCATCGTCACCAGAAGTGATCGCCGTAATCGAGCTGCCCGCCCAGCCGCCCAGCGACACGGTGACGTAGAACAGCCATAGTGTTCCGTCCGACGCGCGCTGCGCCACCGGGTTGCCGAGTTTTTTCACATAGCGTAGCAGCGAACGTTGTGTGCCTTCACGACTGGCAATGCTTTGTTCCGCACTCCAGATATTTTTCGCCGGATCGAACACCGCGCTGCGTATCTCCACATCTTCCGCGCCTTCACTGCTGCCGGCGAACCAGAAGGCGCGGATACGGCCATCGCTCAACTCAACCAGAGAGGCGGCATGAGTATGAATATACTGTTGGGTGGAAACGAAGTGGGTGCGAATACCGGGTGCAGCGTTGCTGGTTTGCGAAACGCCCGTTTTCTGCCCGCCATCGTGCGGAAAACCGGCAGGCAATTGGAAAAGTGCCGGCGACGGACGCTGAGCGACTTTGTAAAACGCTGCGCCAAAAGCAATTAACACCGCGCAAAGAATCAGCGCATGGCGCGCACTTGTTTGACGGACGATATTGTTATGCATAGCGACAGAAATCGTAGCGAGCGGCTTTGGGGTGGGGGAGGCCGGAGCGCAGCGCCCGCAGCATACACGTCAGTATGTGAGGAGCGCGAGCACCGCCCGACCCCGCCCCAGAGTCGCGCAGTAGATTAATGTCGCTATGTATAAACATCAGCGGCAGGCCTGAGCGAAGGTTTGCGCATACATTATTTTTCCGCCCGCGGGGGATTCCATCAATATTTCCCTGACGAAAAGATGCTGAAATACCTTACCCTCCAGAAACATTTCTTTCAGTTCAGCCGAATTTTGGCGGCCGCGAATATCCAAGCGCTGGCCGATGATTCTGCACTCTGCGCAACCGCCGTTTTGCGTGCTGTCATTCAACGCCAGCCGCATCGCAAACAACGGATAGCGCGCCGCCAATTCGCTCACGGAAAAATTTTGATCCTCGCTATAGCCGCGTATCTCCGCGCCCGGCAAGATGAAGCGATAGCCCTCGTCCATGGCTCTGAAGTTGCAAGGCACCGCAACGTCCTTGCCGCTGGCATAGTGCCGGGCCTCCGCACTGTAATTACCCAAAGCGCCATCAAAAGGGCGCAGGAAAGCGGCGAGACACAGCAGTACCAATAGTGCGACGACGTTGACGCCGGGCCGGGTGAGGGCGGGGACAACGATAGCCAGCAGCGTAAATATTCCTGCGCCCGCCATCAACAACCAGAACGTCAGCGGATACAACTGCATATCGGGCATTTCGGCTTGCAGCTGCACGGCCAGATAAGCGATTCCCGCCATGACCGCGGCTGTCAAAACCAGGCTGGCGATGAATGCCTTGTGGCTGATCTGCTGCCAGTTAAGCGCGCACAACAGCGCCACAGCGGGCATCGCCGCCAACAGGTAACGGCCCGAGCGCTGACTGGGCAGACTAAAACTCAGGAGCATCACGGCGATCCATATCCACAGCAATTTCTCTTCGTTGCTCAACCGGCCGCGCCGTTGGTAAGCGACAAAAAATAGCGCCACCACCGGGAATGTCAGCAAACCCGCGTTGGTGAGAAAGGCCAGCGCGTAACTCCAAATGCTGGAGCCGCCCCAAAATAGTTTCGACAGATAGCCCGGGCCGTGCGGGTCGAACTTGCCGACATTCTCGCCCACCACGAATTCCTTCCAGACCGCTAGCGGATTGGGATCGAGCACGAACCACATGGCGAACATTGCAACCGCAACCGACACGGCAATCACAACTTTTAACGCATCCTGTTTCAGGAACTCTGTCACACGGTACTGGCGCTGATGCAAATACCACCCGGTCAAACCGAGCGTGACGGGCAGACCCAGCGCGAATGACTTGTACAGGAAGCCGATGCCGATACTGATGCCCAGCAACAGCGGAATGACGAAGCGCGACTCGAATGTTTGCCGCCAATACAACAACACAAAGAACGGCAAAAATATCCAGAACACCTCGGGCGGATTGGTCAGGAACGGGCGGCCGAAACGATAGGTGGTGAAAAAGGCCAGGAACGTCAGTGCAGCGATAAAGCCCGATTCAAGTTTGCCTGTCAGCTTCCAGCCGAGCATGAACAGCATCGCCGCCGTCAGCAATGTGTAGATGACGCTCGGGTAGCGCAAATCCCACAACGTCCAGTTCTTTCCCCAACCGGTGGATGCAATGCCTTGCCAGAACAGCAGCGGCGGCTTGGTGTTGCGCATGTTGTCCAGCTGCGATTGCAGCGGCAACAGTTTGCCGCTGTCGGCGGTCAGCCGGGTGATATGTTCATACGGATATTCGTCGCCGTTCTTCGGGATATGCTGGCTGTCGAGACCGTAGAAATAAGTGAATACCGCCAGCAGGCAAGCCAACGAGTACCACGCCGCGCGCAAACCGGGTCCGGTTGATTTCATTTGTTGCCGATTTCCTGTTCAGTATCCGGCTCAGGCTCGGGAATAATCGGCAACGCGATTTCTTTCACGGGTTTGTGGCTGCGGAACGTCCAGAAATTGTTCACCAGAAAATTGAACACGCTGGCCAGCACGATGGCTGTCGCATTGGCAATCAGGTAATACAAATAAATCACGAACAGCTTGGTCAACAGCACCTGCAATACGATGCCCACCCAACAAGCCAGTGCATATTGACCAAAATGTAGAATCAGATGTTTGTCGGGATGATGCTTGCGATCACGCCATGTCCAGGCACGGTTCCAGAAAAAGTTATTAACAGTTGCGCAGAAAATCGCCACCGCCAGAGACACATTGAGCCGCATGCCGGGGGATTGAATCGCGATGAACAGAAATTCCTGGCAGAGATACAACACGCCCAGGTTGACCACCACACCGGAAGCGCCCACGGTGCCGAATTTCATGAAGCGTTTCCTGAATATCCAGGCCATCACCGGCTGCTCGGCCAATCGCGCGATCCGCTTCATGCGGTTTGCCGATCTTGCGCCACAGCCAACATTTCGTGAGCTTTTGCCAACACCTGTTCGACCGGAATCTGCTTCAGACATTGATTATCGCCATCGCAGGGCGAGGAGCGGTGATTGTATGCGGTCAGGCACGGAGAGCAGGGCAGTTGACGGTAGAAACAATAGACATTGTCGCCCAGTGATCTGTACAGCACCGGCGTTTCCGGGCCGAAGAAGATGATCGCGGGCAACTGAGGCGTGAGCGCGGCGAATTGTCCCGGCCCGCCATCGTTGGTGATGAGCAGCTCGGCGCGATGAAACACCGCCAGCAGATGGCGCACCGACTTGGTATAGCCCGCAAGATTGACACAGCCCGGACCCTTGCAGTGATCCACGACGGCCTGCGCAATTTCCCTGTCGCCCTTCAAACCGATCACACCGACCGCATAGCCTTCGTCCAGCAAAGTCTTGCTCAACTGGAAATAGCTTTTCAGCGGCCAGGCACGTATCGGCAGGATGCCGCCGCTCGGATAGATCAACACCAGTTTTTTGTCTTTGATAGCCGGAAAGAAATTGTGCAGTTCCCTGTGGATCTGCTCCAATTCTTCGCGGGGAAATTTCAGCATGGGCGTCTTGCCGGTATAGGGCGCAGGGAGCAGCTTGGCAACCGGATCGGTCGTCGATTCCAGCGCCGAGGCCAGCGTCAGGAATTGCTGCGTCAAATGACGATACGGGTTGTACAGCACCGGGCGGTTGATGAACGAACCCCGGTACAAGCCTTCCTGGGTGTGGCGATGAAACCCCACGCGTATCGGTGCACCCGACAGGTAAGAGAAGATGCTGCTGATGCGCGCGAACAGTTCGCAGTCGATCACCGCATCGATCTTGAGCTTGCGCATTGTGCGGATCGCCTTGAGGCTGTCCCCGATCAACCCTTTCAGGGAACCGTCATCGAGCGTCAACACGTTCTCGCGCGGAACCACGCCGAGCAGATCGAGCACTTCGCGGTTCTTGGCGAACATCAGAACGTGGATTTCGGCCTCCGGGTACTGCTGCTTCAGGCGCATGAACATCGGGTGCGCCAGCACCAGGCTGCCCATCTCGGACAGCAGGATGATCAGAATCTTTTTAGGTGGCGTACCGTCAGGTTCATTGGACAGAACACGGTTCACCAGTGAAAGCAAAGCGCAAATCGGCACACCCACATATCGGTCAACCGCGCGCTGGAAATTAATGTTCATCTGGATAGTGTCGCCGGTGATCGTGCCAATAGTTTGGGATTGAACCCGAAAAGGATTTGCCCTGAAAAGGAATTGTCTGGCTTACTGCGTCGACAACGGGCGAATTATCAGGGATTTCAAACTGCCAAGCAACCAACGGGCATCCGTCTCGCCGACTTTTTCAGAACTTACCTGATGCTACAATCCGCACCTTTACAACATGGCCAGGGTATTTCCGATGCACACGCTGATCTGCGGTTCGATGGCTTACGACACAATCATGGTGTTCAAAGACCAATTCAAAAAACACATCCTCCCCGAACAGATCCACATCCTGAACGTCGCCTTTCTGGTGCCGGAAATGCGCCGCGAATACGGCGGCTGCGCGGGCAACATCGCCTACAACCTGCAGATGCTGGGGGGACATCCGCTGATCATGGCGACGGTGGGCGACGATTTCGCGCCTTACGCCTCGCGCCTGGAAAATCTCGGCCTAACGCAAACCCATATCCGCCATGTGCCGGGCCACTTCACCGGGCAAGCCTTCATCACCACCGACCTCGACGACAACCAGATCACCGCGTTCCATCCGGGCGCAATGGGACAGTCGCACCTGAACAGCGTCGCCATGGCGAAAGAGGTCACACTGGGCATTGTCTCGCCGGACGGGCGCGAGGGCATGCTCCAGCATGCGCTGGAATTCTCCGATCTTGGCATCCCCTTCGTGTTCGATCCTGGTCAGGGCATGCCGATGTTCTCCGGCGCGGAACTGCTGAGGTTTGTCGAGCAGGCCAGTTACGTCACCGTGAACGATTACGAAGCCAAGCTGTTACAAGACAAGACCGGCAAGACGCTGGACGAGATCGCGCAACGCGTAAAGGCGCTGATCGTCACGCTGGGAGCGGACGGTTCATTCATCTACGCCGACGGCAAACAGATCGCCATCCCCACCCCAAAACCTAAAGCCATCGTCGATCCCACCGGCTGTGGCGATGCCTATCGCGCAGGCTTGCTGTACGGTATCCAGAAAGGTTGGGATTGGGAGACCACCGGGCGCCTCGCCTCGCTGATGGGATCGATCAAGATCGCCAACCGTGGCGGACAGAACCACAGTTACACCCGTGCCGAACTGGCGGGCCTGTTCGAGCAGAACTTTGGTCGTTCCATCAAGCTGTAACTTTCAACCCCACTCTCCCCCTTGCGTGAGAGAAGCGTTGTTAATCCGTCCGCCAAACTTTGGCCGTTCGGGCTGAACCTGTCGAAGCCTTTCCTAGACCCTTCGACAAGCTCAGGGCGAACGGATTTTAATTTTGAATGTGAGTGATTCATCCCATGAACCTCAAACTCCTCGCCCACATCTCCACTGCCATCCGCGATGCGACGCATCGTCCGTTCGAGGTGCGCAGCGCGACACCCGTCGGGGGCGGCAGCATCAACGAGGCTTATCGTTTGGAGGGAACGGACGATTCGCGCTATTTCCTCAAGCTCAACGATGTCCAACATCTTCCGATGTTCATCGCCGAAGCGGAGGGACTGAACACAATCGCTGCGACGAACATTATCCGCGTGCCGCGTCCGATAGCGCACGGCATCGCAGACAAGCAAAGCTATCTGGTACTGGAACATCTGGAGTTGAGTTCACGCGGCAATGCAAAACTGCTTGGCGAACAACTCGCCGCACTGCATCGTTGCACGTCATCTCGCTTCGGCTTCACGCAAGACAACTTCATCGGCACCACGCCGCAGCCGAATGAATGTAAAGATAGCTGGATAGATTTCTGGCGCGAACAGCGTCTGGGTTTCCAATTGCGCCTCGCTGCGCAGAACGGCTACAGTGGCCAGTTGCAGGCCTTGGGCGAAAAGTTGCTGGACGCGCTGCCCGCCTTCTTCGTCGGCTACACACCGCAGCCCTCGCTGCTGCACGGCGACCTATGGAGCGGCAACTACGCTTTTCTTTCGGATGGCACGCCGACGATCTTCGATCCCGCACCTTATTACGGCGACCGCGAATGCGACCTCGCGATGACGGAACTCTTCGGTGGATACTCCGCGAACTTCTACGCCGCCTATCGCGCCGCATATCCGCTGGATGCGGGCTACGCCACGCGCCGCGACCTATACAACCTGTACCACATTCTCAACCACGCCAACCTGTTCGGCGGCGGCTATGCGCGGCAGGCGGATCAGATAATGCAGAGGTTGCTGGCGGAGCTTGTGGGGTAATTGGTAAGTTGGTTAACGACGCGGGTGACAGTTTTCAGAATGGCGCGGACATTCTGAAATATCTGTCCACTTGCTTTGTTAGGCATCAGTATGCATGAAGATACGGGCCAGTGATCGCCTCCAAAAGAACCCAAGCACAATCGATAGAGAGGCAAAAAAAGCCGCCCCGAGCGCACAGGCAACGCGTGCGCCCTTGGCCAGGTTCAACTGTTCCCTCCCTCGGCGCAGTTCCAGCTCGCCGGCATCAAGTCGCCTTTCCCCAACGTTAACCTTGCCCTCTCCTTTGGCAACCTGGTTGTCTCCTTTGGCGATCTGCTTTCTTCCCTCTTCGAAGCCCTTTCCGGCATTCAGCAACTTGTCCGCTAACACCAAGAGCAGGTTGTCTTCAGCTTGCTCGTACTCCTTTTTGCCCTCTGACAACTCTTGCTTGCCGGCCTCCAACTTAACTTTGCCCTCCTCGAGCGCGAACTGTCCTGTTTCAAGCTGTCTTTGACCATCGGCTATTTGTCTTTCCCCGGCAGTAATCTTCTCGGTGAGAAACAGATAGCCGGCCACCGACGCAAGAGCCAATAGGATTACAAACAACAGCACAAGTACCTTCCCCATGATGTTTTCCTCTGTGTTTTATAGACCTAAAGTAGACGGCAAAAACGCCGTATATTCTGGAGTGGATCGCCGTATAAGCCAGGATGCTGAGTTTATTCTGTTGATTTTTGGATTCCTTGCGAACGCAAACACGGCGTCTCCTCCATAAAATACGGCGCGGCTTTTCTTCTTGCTGCGAAGACTTTAACAGGCATCACCAATGCTTCGCCACTGGGTTCTTGCAGCTCACCTGGAAGAGTTGCCAGTCTGCCAACCGGATCGCGCTCATCGGTCCGCCCCACAGGCAGCCGGTGTCCAGCGCGATGACATTTTTTCTGAGCAGCAGGCCGAGCGCCGACCAGTGGCCGACAATGACAGTGGCATCGCGGCTGGCGCGCTTGGGGATGTCGAACCACGGCAGGTAGCCGGGCGGGATGTTCTCCACCTCGCCCTTGAACTTGAATTCCATCTCGCCCTCCATCGTGCAGATACGCATACGGGTGAAGGCGTTGACGATGACGCGCAGGCGTTTGTAGCCGGAAAGGCCGTCGTCCCAGTTATGCGGGGCGTTACCGTACATGCGCGAGAGGAAGGTGGCGTAGTCGTCGCCGCGTAGCGCGGCTTCAACTTCGCGCGCCAGGCTCTCGGCCTGCGCCACGCCCCATTGCGGCAGCAGCCCGGCGTGGACGAGCACATAGCCGTCTTGCGCATGCAGCAGGCGCTGATTGCGCAGCCAGTGCAACAGTTCGTCGCGATCCGGCGCTTTGAGAATCTCGTCCAGCGTGTCGTTGCGGTTCAGTTCCGCCGCGCCTTCCGCAACAGCGAGCAGGTGCAGGTCGTGGTTGCCCAGCACGGTGATCGCGCTATCGCCCAGCGATTTGACCAGCCGCAATACCTCCAATGAACCCGGCCCGCGATTCACCAGGTCTCCGACCAGCCAGAGCTGGTCCGCCGCCTGATCAAATGCAATTTGATCGAGTAACTGCACCAACTCGGCATGACAGCCTTGAACGTCGCCCACCGCATAAATCGCCATCGCGTCATCCCACCGTGTTTATCTGTAAAATAGCGTAACAGATTTTTGTATCGATTCGATGAATTCTATCGATCTCATGCATGTTGCTATTTCTCCGCCTAACGCTGATAAGGTACGAACATGAACGACGGCAATAAACAGGTTTGGCTGATACTTTCTCACGGCTTCAATATGGATGGGCGCGCGGCAAGCCAGACCATCACAGACAAAATCCCGCATTTGCTCAACATGGGCGTAGTGCCTATTGTGGTAAGCGCAATTACCGGAAAAAAGGATAAAGTGGTCGAGCATCATCAAGTCCTGCCGGCCTTGCCGGTAGCTTTACGCTTTGATTTACGCCACTACCTGAAACAACGCATCTCCACGCCGTACCTTTACCGGATTGCAATGACGGTAATTTCCCTGGTGCTTTTGCCTTCCTACTTGTTTGAAAAACTTTTCATACGTCTTGAAACCCAATGGTCGTGGGCAATTACGGCTTATTTCACCGGCGCGCGCATCATCCGGACGCGCAAGCCGGCACTTATTTACTCGACCGGCGGGGCTTATTCGGCTCACTTGGCGGGCTATTGGTTAGCCCGCAGATTTGGCCTGCCATGGATAGCTGAAATTCATGACCCGATGATTCTCGATGTCCAGCCGAAAAATACGCGCGTGCGCTTTGCCGGCTGGTTGGAAGAAATAATCTGCAAGCATGCCGATGTTGTCTGGTGGTTTACCGAAGAAGCCTTGGCGCGTGCACGGGCACGGCATCCGGAACTCGGCGAACGCGGACATTGCCTTATCCCCGGTTCGAATCCGCCGGAATTTGTCCGTCCACCTTACCGGCGCAGCAAACATCTGGTAATTGGACACTTCGGATCGTTGGCGGAAACGCGCAATCTGGAAATCTTTTTGTTGGGCCTGCGCCGGGTTTTGGAAAAAAATCCACAATGGGCAGAGCATATCCGCCTGCATCTTTACGGCGGCGGCATTGATGCCATTTCTGCACGTGCCTTGCGAGACTTTTCCCGCCCTTCGATGATCGAGCAGTTTGGCCGTCTTGAGACCAACCCGAAAACCGGAGAGAGCGGCAGGGATCAAGTCATCAAGCGCATGAATGCTGTCGATTGCTTGTTGTTGTTGCACGGCACCATCCCTGTCTGTGAAGAATACATTCCCTCGAAAATGTACGAATATCTTTGGACACAGCGCCCGATCATGGCGCTGGTTTGGCATAACGCGCAAATGGAGCATATGCTTCGCGAACTGGGGCACTGGGCAGTAAAAGCAGATGACGCAGATTCGATAGCATCGGCACTTGAGGAGTTGCACGCTCGCTGGATGCGAGACGATCTGGCCGACTCGGGAGCTCCCTCTCCTTATACTTCCGAAGCTGCTACACGCCAGGTTATCGCTTTGGCAGGTGAAAGTTTAAAGCGCGGTCCATTGCACACCTGACATGCACACCTCTCCCTACTCTAAATGAAAGATATCGTTCTTTACTGCAAGTCATATCATCGCGACGTGCGGCGGACCAAGCGGCTTGCCGAAAGTGTTCGCCAGTTTAATTCTGGCAACTTGCCGTTTTATCTTTCTTGCCCGTCTGGTGATTTTCCGTTATTCAGGAACATCATTGGCAGCGAAGCAGTGACATTTTTGGCCGACGAAGAAATTGTGGCGGAAAATTCTTCCATCGACCAGAAAGCTTTGATTGCGCTGCCCGGTGGAATATCGCAGCAGATCGTGAAATCAGAATTCTGGCGGCTTGGAATTTGTGAAAATTATGTCTGCATTGATTCAGATGCCTATTTTATTCGTGACTTTAACAAGGGAGACTTTCTCGCACCGGGCGGGAATCCCTATACGGTGATGAATGAAAGCCTGGAGCTTCGTTTGTTCGGGGCCTTGCACCAACATTCCAAGATCGCACGCAATAGAGAAACGGAATGCAAGGCCATCATGGAAATTTTCGGGCGCACCGGCAGACATTATGATTTCGGTCCCTTGCCGGCGGTGTGGAGCCGACGCGTTTGGGCTGACCTTGCAGAAAAGTTCCTTGAACCCCGCGGCATGAATTTCCTCGATGCGATAAAACTTTTTCCATCAGAAATGCGTTGGTATGGCGAGGCTTTGCTGAAGTTTAAATCCATTGAATTGTGGCCTGTTGAAACGCTGTTCCGTTGCTATCACTACGAGGAGCAGTTTCGTGACGCAAAAAAGTCGGGTGAAACAGACGAGGCGTTAAGCCAAATCTATCTAGGCGTGTGTGTTCAATCGAACTGGGATAGCGAGTTGGCATATGGGGACGGCAAGAAGAACTTTTTATCCCGATCTGTTCGCGCAATGAAACGCCGCATTCTGCGGCGGCTGGTTTAGCCGGCATGTCATCGGCCTTGCAAATGCAGAGTGTTATTACACGCTTGAACGGCGGGCTTGGTAATCAGTTGTTCCAATATGCGGTTGGCCGCGCCCTTGCTGAGAGGCTGGGTGCTCCGCTTAAAGTGGACCTATCCGAATTCGATACTTATCTGTTGCGCCGTTTCGAATTGGATCAATTCACTATCAACGCCGGAATAGTCACCTCAGCAGAGCTAGCCAATTTCGTTATCAACCCATCACGTTTTCAGAGATACTATAGTCGACTCGCCATTTCGCTGGGACTTGGTTTTAATAAAATCGCGTTTAAGGAAAATAAATTTGGCTACGATGATACTTTCGAAAAAATTCGGCATCCAATGTACTTGAATGGATATTGGCAAAGCGAGAAATATTTCAAATCTGCCGGGGACAAACTTCGCAACGAACTTTGCCTGGTCGACAAGCTTGGTGTAGCCAGCCAGAAAATTCATGATGAGATACTTCAATGCTCTGCTGTTTCGTTGCACATCAGGCGTGGTGATTACATAACCAATCTATCTACAGCCGCTGTTCATGGCGTTTGCCCACCGGATTATTATTATTCGGCTATTCGCCACATAACCACTCTTGTGCAGAACCCGTATTTCTTCGTTTTCTCTGATGACCCGCAGTGGGCAAAGGATAATCTTAAAATCGGCTATCCCGTTCAGTTTGTCGAGGCCAATGGGCCGGATCGTGGCGTGGAAGACATGTGGCTGATGAAGTCTTGTAACCACCATATTATTGCCAACAGCTCTTTCAGTTGGTGGGCCGCATGGCTGAATGACAGACAGGATAAAATCGTCATCGCCCCTCGCATCTGGTTCCTCGATAAGAAAATCAACACAAAAGATTTAATTCCCGAACAGTGGCATAAAATTTGAAATGGCCACGACCAAACCATTAATATCGGTCATCATGCCAGTCTATAACGGCGAGAGATTTATTCGGGAGACTATTGATAGCATTTTAAACCAAACCTATCAGAATTTTGAATTTATCATCGTCAATGATGGGTCTGTTGACTCGACCCAGCAGATCATAAGCAGCTACAATGACAAACGCATTATTTCACTCAGCCTGACCAGGAACCAGGGCGTGTCGAACGCCAGAAACAGGGGCACGAATTTATCCAATGGAGAATTCATCGCATTTTGTGACGCTGACGACCTCTATGATCCTGGCAGACTACAGACCCAACTTGATTTTTTAACCAGCAATCCCACAGTGGATGTGTGTGGCAGTTACTTTATGGTTTTTGAAAATGACCAGGAAAAACTAATCGAACATCCAATTACAGATCAGGAGATCAAAGAACATTTTTTTACCGCAAATTGCATCGGTCAGCCAAGCGTCATGGGGAGGTCGGGCGTGTTTCGAGAATACAAATACAATCCTGAACTTCAGGCTTCCGAAGACTATGATCTCTGGGCCAGAATGGCCACTGGCGGGGTCGTCTTTGCTAACTTGCCCTATCCCCTGGTGAAATATCGGCTACACCCTGCGCAGGCCAGCAAGACCAAAGGAAGATTGTTGTACATCACATCCAATACTGTTTGTACAACTTACACTCTTGCCTATTTGAATAACAACATAATTTCCGAATATTCAAAAGTTAAAGAGACAACCCTCTCAGATTTCAGAAAATTCATCGCCGAGCTATCAGCGGCCTGCAATAAGAAATCCAGAGATATAAATACATTTCGCCCGTTAATCGCTCTTCAATACAAAAAACTCGACAGGTTGGGAATAAAAGCATTTGCAACGCTCAAGCTGATATCCTACAAATATCACATTGATTTCCCCGCAAAGTATCTATTGAATATATTCCTGTTGAGTTTTATCCACGTCAACAAGAACTCCTCTCTCTTCGATACGTTAACAAAGTTAAAATTGTAAGTGTCTGAACCGGAGAATATTGAATCCTAAAGTGAATTGATAAGACAGCGTGTCATCAATTCGTGCCCCATACAATAACGCAGTTGTTAGGATGTGTAAGCGGCACCTCGCCAATTATCCGCGAACCGGGAATAACTTTGAGCAGTTCTTCTTTCTTATAGGATTTAAATTCGGCCGGATTAATATCGTTGTATATGATGTAACCGCGGCGGGAATTAAGGATGACTTTTTGCAGGTAGATTTCCTGGATATGTCGCGGTAACTCGGTAAATGCGTAATTGCTGATCACCAAATCATAGTTATTTTTCTCCAGCTCGTTCATGGTCATATAGGAGAATGTGGATTTGATGGGGTAATTGTCGAGAAACCGCTGCGCTAACAGCAAGGCTGGTTTGATATCCACCAGGCGGTATGCCGCAGGCACATACTGCGCATTTATGATGCGGCACTGACCACCATAACCCACTCCGATTTCACAGATACTCAACCCATCCAGGTTCCGGAACAGATTTTTCAAATCCGAGAGCACCTTTACATAGCGTAGCGTCGAAGGCGAAACAGCCCCGACATTGGGGTATTGGTAAACGCGCGGGTTTCCATGCAAATCATTTTGCCGGAAATTTTCCATTTCGCCCAACAACACCGGATCATGAGCAATCAGTTCCAAGTAAGCCGCGCCCTCCTTTTCGGTAACGTGCTCGAGAATCTCGTTGTAGATGGGGTTTTGCCGAAACTGATTAAAAAACCGGTAATCATTTGCCGCATCCAGACACACCTGCGGATATATTTGATTGTCCGATAGGCTGGTCGATATTTTGCTGGAAAGAGACAGGTCCGATGTTTTGCGCAAGAATTTTTTAAAAATTTTTTTCATCACTACTCCGCGTTCACTTGCATTGATTAATGTCCTTAAAAGCTTAATTTTTGTTTATTTCGTAACCCATCTCATCCATGAAAAACGCGAGATTTTTCGCAAGGTAGTCAATTTGATTATGCGAGAAAAACTCCTTGTAATAGTAAACTTTACCTTCAAATTTTGAGATGTGCCGACCATGCAACAATGTTTTTTTATCGTGATAAGAAAAATCCAGATCACTGTTAATTGATGTTTTGACGTTGTGGATGTTGTATGTACTCTGCAAGCTTGCGCGTAATTGGCCTGGGATTTGTATTTCAAAAAACTTCTCTATTTCGCTGAATAAATAATCAAAGTCATTGGAAAAACGCTCATATCTCAGCAGTAGAACGTTCGGCCTGTCCTTGAATTCAAGGATATCCAAAATGCCATTCTTATATAGCAAAAAAAGCTGTTTCTTTATTTCGGCATCGTTAACTTTCAGGTTTTGACATTGGAGCAGGGATGCCATAACGTCTAACGGATGCCGGTAAGAGGCAATGATCGGGTATTTTAAATCTTTGCTACTCAGCGAGTGCGTTTTCTTGAGACGTTTGTCCGGAAATATCTCTCTCAATACATTGAAAACCAATGTGCTACCACTTCTTGGGATGCCAAATTGGATAATTTGATTTTTTCTGGTAATGCGCCCAATTAATCGGCTTAAGGCATAAGTTGCTTTTGATTTTTCAGGCGATGATGTATTCATAATAACGATTTTGTTTGGATTGTTGAAATCGCGATGGCACAGAGTCTATATCGAGATTGTGCCTGATTGCAATAAAGCCACACAAAGCCACACTGTAAGGGGTGATCCGGGGTTATATTGCACCCGATACGGTGATCCTTTCGGACGGCTGGCGCGGCTATGACGGCTTGGTGGATATTGGTTTTGAAAAACACTTGAGGGTGAATCATAGTGCGAACGAGGTTGCTCGAGGTGAGCATCACTAGTTTATTTGGAACCTTGCCTGCTTAATCGCTCCCATTTCAACTTGGAGCGGGCTTGCGATGGTGCTTTTCTGCTAAAGTACACGCTATGAAGCTTACTAGCACTCAACTCTATTTACGCCTCCTCGGCTACGTCAAACCTTATTGGCGCACATTTGCGATATCCATCCTTGGCATGGCGGTGACGGCCGCAACCGAGCCTTTGCTGCCGGCTTTGCTGAAGCCCATGCTGGATGGCACTTTCGTTCACAAGGATGACACCGTCATCAGACTTGCGCCGCTGATCATTTTGGTGATTTTCTTCGTGCGCGGTGTCGCCTCATTCGTTGGTACTTATGCCATCGGTTGGGTCGGCAACAAAGTTGTGATGGATCTGCGCGAGGAAATGTTCCACAAGCTGCTGACACTACCCACGCGGTTTTATGACGATCATGCCACTGGCAATCTCATCTCCAAGCTGACCTTTAATGTCAGCCAGGTAACCAGCGCTGCCACCAATGTCGTGACAGTTTCCGTTCGCGACTCCATCATCATCGTCGGTCTGCTCGGCTGGCTGTTCTACCTCAACTGGAAGCTTACCCTGCTCAGTTTGGTGATGGTACCCATCATTGCATTCATCCTGAGAATCATCAACGTCCGCTTGCGTGAAGCCAGCCGCGATGCGCAACGTGCGATGGGCGATATCACTCAAGTCATCGAGGAAAGCGTTTCCGCGCACAAAGTGGTCAAGCTGTTCGGTGGACAGCAATACGAAAGAGATCGTTTTAGCGATAAGGCCAACTGGGTGCGCCGCTACATCATGAAACAGGCGATGGCAGCAGCGGCCAATGTACCCATCGTGCAGATGATCGCCGCCGTGGCGCTGTCAGCTATCGTCTATCTCGCCACTGAACAGGCGCGCAGCGATGAAACCACCGTTGGCGGATTCCTTTCATTTATCGCAGCCATGCTGATGCTAACCGCCCCGATCAAACGCCTGACGGGCGTGAGTGAGTTTTTACAACGTGGGCTGGCAGCATCGGAAAGCATATTTGAATTGCTTGATACACCTGGTGAAATAAATTCCGGAAAGGTGGCTATTGGACGCGCCAATGGCCAGATAGGATTCGAGCACGTGAGCTTGTCCTACCAGCAGGGTGACAGGCTGGCATTGCACGACATTAGCCTGAAAATCCCAGCGGGACAAGCTGTCGCTTTGGTGGGTGCATCCGGCAGCGGCAAAAGTACGCTGGCAAATCTGGTTCCTCGCTTCTATCTCCCTAGCAGCGGACGCATCACCCTGGACGACCATGATCTCGCCGATCTTACGCTGTCCAGCTTGCGCGCCAACATCGCGCTGGTGAGCCAGGAAGTCGTGTTATTCAATGACACGATTTCGGCCAACATTGCTTACGGCCAGATGCGCGAGGTGCCTGAGACGGAAATCATCGCCGCTGCACAAGCCGCGCACGCGATGGAATTCATACGTGAGATGCCGCAGGGATTGAATACGCTGGTCGGTGAACGTGGAGTGAAACTTTCTGGGGGCCAGCGCCAACGCATAGCAATTGCACGCGCCATTCTTAAAGACGCGCCAATATTGATTCTGGATGAAGCGACTTCTGCGTTGGACAGCGAATCAGAACGCCACGTGCAAGCCGCGCTGGAAACTTTGATGCAAGGCCGCACCACACTGGTCATCGCGCATCGATTGTCCACTATCGAAAAAGCTGATCGCATCGTCGTGCTGCAGAAAGGTGAGATAGTCGAGTTTGGCACACATCACGAGCTATTGGCAAAAGACGGCGTATATGCGCGCTTGCATCAGATTCAGTTTGCCGCGGCTGGTGATGTGCAAGCAGGGTAGGGTGGGACAACGGGCTTATCCTATGCACTACCCGAAAAACGTGATCCTTTATCCTCGGTAGCTAAGAATTATCATTGTTACGTCTGTGCGTTTCTTTGCATTTCTTGTGACACATGTCCGACGATAGTTGAGACAAAACATTCCGAACTGAACATTCTGGCTACATCGCTATTGAGGAACCGGACGATGTTCGACTGGTATCTGGCATAATCTTCGAACGTAACGGAGAGTAGGAATTCATGAACTGCCGCAACATCCCTGAAAGCACGCCGGTCTATGAAGCAATCCGCCGGAATGTAGTCCAGCACGTTATCTGCCCCCCAATAGATGGGCACGCAGCCGGATAGGAAGCAGTCGAAAATTTTTTCCGTAATGTAATTGGTTATGCCCAGAATGTTTTCATAACAGTAGGAGAACTTGCTGCGGCGCAGCACATCTCTCTTGTCGCGCACTTCGCCCCGATAGCTTGGAAATGGCTTATAGCCGAATAGTTTGGTTCCCAAGCTGGGAACACTCCGCCGAACCTTCCCCCAAAAATCAAAGGCTGGCGTAGGTTTGGTCCAACCCATGCCATACAAATCGAATTTTCCAGGGGCGCGTTTTTCATACCAGCGTATGGTATTGATGCGCTCCAGATAAAGATCGGACGGCAGCGCATCTCGAAAAGCCTTGTTAGCATTTATCAAGCAACTGAAAATATCCCTTTCCGCGAATGCCGGAAATGGACCGAACGATAGTTGATTCGGAATCAGTATCTTCACTACATTCGGCAGGCCGTGCAGTCTCGTATTCCATGCAAATACCTTGGTAAATCTCTGGCAATAGTCGTGGTTCTCGTTTAGCCGGTTGATGTTCGGGTTTTCCAGCGCGATAAGGTATTTGGGAATAACATCCTCGGCTAACTGCTGCCCATCTAGATACAAATCAAAGGCAATCTGCCTTCCTTGGTTAATATCAGGCGAGTTGATTTCAATCCCTTGCGCAAGAAAAGCCTGCCGCAGTAACCTGAACGTATAAGTCGGATTGGAACCATGAATCTTGTCTTCCTCCTTAAACAGAGCGTTATTATTACGCCCTTCAGCAATAATGTTGCCATAGATCATTAATCAGCTACCCATTTGACCGGCACACGAACCGCCTGTGCCGTGTGGTGTCGGGCCAAATGTAACATGACAAGCGGTAGTTTATATTTCACCATTTATGAGTTGCCAATAAATTTATAACAAACGAAGGCGCTTATATAATGCCAGAGGAAGGACGGTTTGCCATAAACTGTTTTCGATAAATTTCTCATATTCTTGCGTCACTTCACGCCAAATCCATTTACAAATTGCGGAACTGGAGCCATCATTACGGTCTCGGTTCCACCGCACATGCATCTGGCGCAATCCCAAAGTAACGTCGCTAATGCGGCAAATTCAACAATTCGCACAGTGCATCAATCGCACTTGCAGTTGGCAGATTCTGCAAACAGGCACTCAAGCTGGCGATATGGCGCTCGCAGCCTTCCTCCATGCACGGCACGCAGTCGCCGCCGCCTTGCAGCAACACCACGTTGTTCACTCGCTGCGTGCCACGCATCATGTAGGGGTTGCGGTCTTCGTCGTAGCCCTTTGGCCACGGCCCCCATTTCACCGGGTTGGACGGCCCGAACAATGCGACGGTAGGTGTGCCCGACGCCGCAGCGAGGTGGGTGACCACGGTATCCGGGCCGACGTAGGCGCGCGCTTTGCTCAGCAAATACGCCACACTGGCAAGGTTTAACTTGCCGGCAGCATCGACCGTATCGTGCGGCAACAGGCCCATCAAGCCGCGCACATAGGCGACCTCGTCCGCGCTTTTGCCTCCGGTTAATACCACGCGCATGCCCTGATCCTTCAGCCAGCCGGCCAACTCCGCCCATGCTTCGCTCCTCCAGGCTTTGTAGGCGTACATCGGATAAACGTGCAGCACCGCATAAGCTTGCGCCTCGGGATCGAAAGGCAGCACTTTGCGCACTGCCGCCTCGTCTTCCGCATGCCATGCCGCCACTACTTCATGGCAGCGCGGCACGCCGAGCAAATCGGCAAGCTTGAGATTCATCAACACGGTATGTGTGTTGATGTCGTCAAACTGTGCTGTCTGCGACAGCAGCCATTTTTTCCATAGGTGCTTGCCGCCTGCTGAGATCAGTCCGACACGGTGTTTGCCGGCAATAAAGGCATAAACCGTGGGGCGGTCACTTGGCATCATCGACAGTGCCAGATCGTAGCTACGCCACAAGCGCAGCAAAAGACGCAGATGCTGGTGCAATGACGGCCGCTCAGGGACAGTGATAACCTGGTCAAGGTCGGGATTGGCGGCGAGCACACCTTCAGTACCAGCGAATACCAGCGCGTCTATCCTGGCTTCGGGCCATGCAAGGCGCAACGAACGGATCATCGGCGTGGTCAGCAGCACATCGCCGATCCGCCGAGTAATAACTACCAGGATTCTTGATGGATTTTTAATCTGTTTGATGCGTTTCATTTCTTATCCGCGTGCCACAGGAGTAATGGGGTGAACACAACCATGCGGTTATTATCCGGACTACTCTACCAATGTGTTAAACAGAAATTCCGCGCTGTTTTCCTGCTTCAGGATCAGACCGGCGGTGTAAGCGTTTTTGCTGTACCGCGGATATTCGGCAATAATTTCTTGTATTGCAGACAGTGTTTTTTCGGGCTCAGTGCTATCGATTATTATGCCGGCATTAAACCTTTGTACCATCCGCGCAATCCATGTTTCTGCTGTGGTTACAATGGGACTCCCGGCAGAAAGGGCGTCCAATGTCACTCCGCTAATTCGGTCGGAAAATACTCCCGCGCTGTATAACTGAATGCAAATCGCACCAACAAAAAGGTTGGCGTATTTGTCTGGCTTGAGCGTTTCAGGGAATAGCCGGAGATATGGATAGGGAATTTTCTCCAGACGTTGAATCTCCGCTTTGGTGATCGCATCATATTTTCCACGATAGTCCGGAGAATTTTGCAGCCTGAAAGGAATCTGTATCCCCAGTTTGCTCATATACTCAACCAAATCGACAACTTCCGAAATCCCCTTATCCTGCCGTGCCGCACCCGCATACAATAACCCCGTAAAGTCGCTGTGCTCCACTTTGTTATGCTGAGTTTGCCCGGAAATAGGGTAAGGCACGATGCGGGCATTTTCAAAGCCCGCTTCCTGAAACGTATTAACGACCGAGGGTGTCGGCCCAAGAATCATGATGTTCGGCTGCTTTAGTGCAAATTTTCTTAAGTAGGCAAGTTTCTTGTCGCTAGTGTTGAGCCAATGAAAATAGAGATATACCTTCCCTCGCGATATCTTTCCTCTTGATGCCCAGTTCAAGAGTATCAGGTCTGTGATGCCGGCTGTTGAAATAAATAATTTTCCTTGGGCTGCCAGCAACTTTTTATACAAACCATAGCACTGAAACCGGCGAATTTTGCTGTAGAAGTATCTCTTGACCTGTACGTTTCTCCTTGTAAATGCAACATCGGCGTTGCGGTTGACCCACAAACACAAAGGCATCTCCTTGCTGACATTGCAGAGGCTGGTCAGGAAGCTGTAACAATGGCCAGTTTCGCTCATCAATGTCGGTTCTATGATATTGATAGTCCCGGGGATATGGATAGTCTCAGGCATGTGATACTCAACGTTTATTTAGCAGCATTAGCTTTGCGTAACGATAATAGGTGCTTTCCGCAGTAGCAACCGCCAACATGAAACCTTCCCGGCCGTCCAGGAAACCCGCGCGTACAATGTAAGTACGGAAAAATGCCCAAAAGGCATGCCCAACGGCTTTTTTCATTGATGCTGTTTTATTTTTTTCACTCAGCATGAGTGCGCCCGCAGTCGAATACTGGTTGATTTTCGTCAACAGCTCTTCCAAATCATAAAAAGTTTCATGCAACAGGGACTGGCGCAGTTTCCCAACCGATCCGTTCACGATCAAGCGTTCATGCACCAGATCATCAGAAAACCTTGCCGCGCCGCGATGAAAAAGGCGTATGACATAATCTGGATGCCAGCCTGAATGGCGCATATATCGGCCGCAAAAACTTGATAGTCTTGGCATACGAAAAGCGGCGTGGCCATGCGGATCGTTTAGTGCTGCTTCAATTTCAGAACGAAGCTCGGGCGTTACACGCTCATCAGCATCCAGTGATAATACCCATTCACCCGTTGCGTGCGACAAGGCACGATTTTTTTGTACGCCAAATCCAGGCCAGTCCGCAGTCGTATGCACCTGAGCGCCCAACGTTTTACAAATATTCACAGTGTCATCGCTGCTGCCGGAATCTACCACGACGATTTCATCCGCCCACGCTGCCGATTCCAGACAAGCGCGGATGTTGTCCGCTTCGTTTTTGGTGATGATGATGACGGAGAGTTTGGACATACTTCTATCTCCCCTTGAGACCCGCAAACAACATCGCATTCGTGAATGCGAAAAACAAGCCACCCGAGCGATCCGGCAACGCCAACAAAGTACGGTGTTGCAGCAAGACAGAAGCGGCGGTCAGTTTCACGACTGGCTACCCTGATTCTTCGACAAGCCTGTCCTGAGCGAAGTCGAAGGGCTCAAGTCAGGGTACGCTTCTCGTATCGAAGCATGTAAATTCGGCTGATATTCCGGTACCCACCGAGCAAGTGCGGTGCGCACCGCTTCATCAGGCATGACAGTTGCAGACACCCACTCCAACAGCTGTGCCAGCCATGCCGCATCGGCCTGCCGTGCCTGCGCGATGCGGAGCTTGGGATGAGGAGTGGGCAAAGTATGTTCGTTGTCCGCAAGCAATTCTTCGTAGAGTTTTTCACCCGGGCGCAAGCCGGTAAATTCGATCTTGATTTCATCCTCCGTGAATCCGGACAGGCGTATCAAGTCCTTGGCCAGATCGACTATCTTCACTGGCTCACCCATTTCCAAAACGAAAATCTCGCCGCCCTGTCCCATCAGTCCAGCCTGCAACACCAGTTGCGCCGCTTCCGGAATGGACATGAAGTAGCGCGTGATTTCAGGATGCGTCACGGTAATCGGCCCGCCCCGTGCAATTTGCGCGCGGAAGGTGGGAATCACGCTGCCGGTACTGCCCAACACATTGCCGAAACGCACCATCACGAAGCGTGTGCCACCCTCTCCCGCTGGCGGGAGAGGGGCTGGGGGTGAGGGCGACTGTAACGCCTGGCAAACCATCTCGGCCAGGCGTTTGCTCGCGCCCATTACATTGGTCGGATTGATGGCCTTGTCGGTGGAAATCATCACGAACTTGGCAACACCATGCTGCTGCGCTGCGTGTGCCACCGTCCAGGTACCCAGTACGTTATTGCGTATCGCCTGCCAGGCGTTGTGCTGCTCCATCAGCGGCACATGTTTGTAGGCGGCCGCATGAAACAGCACGCTGGGTTGGTGTCGTTGCATGACTTCGTCCACCCGCGCCGCATCACGCACGTCACCCATCAGACAAACGATATTCAGCGCGGGAAAAGTTTGTTTCAGTTCCTGTTCGATGGTATACATGGCAAATTCGCCAGACTCAAACAACACCAGTTTTGAGGGCGAAAAGCGCGCGACCTGACGACACATTTCGGAACCTATGGAACCGCCCGCGCCGGTCACCATGACAATTTTCCCGGTCAGCAAACCATGTAATCCTGCATCATCCAGCACCACCGGATCGCGCCCCAACAAATCGTCCAGCTCTATCGCCCGCAGTTGTGACACCGCCACTTTGCCGCTCATCAAATCATCAAATGAGGGAACAGTAAGAGCTTTCACTTGTGCGGCATTACACAAGTTTATCGCGCGCTTGCGCTGCTGATGCGAGCTGGTCGGCATGGCGATGATCACTTGCGATACGCCGAGTCGCTCGGCCCATTCCGACAGGCTATCCAGTTTGCCCAATACAAGAATACCGTTCAGCATGCGCCCATGTGTGTCGGTGTCGTCATCCAGAAATCCCACCAGCCGCCAGTCGTTGCTCTTGGTCAAATCCTTGGCCAGACTCGCTGCCACATCGCCGGCACCCAATACCAGTACCGGTTCACCGCGCAGCTTAAAATTGCGGTACAAGCCCTGTTCTTTCCATAACCTATAAACAAAGCGACTGCCGCCCATCATCAAAATCAGCAGCAGCGGGTTGATGATCAATACTGAACGCGGAATCACCAAGTCCAGGCGCAACATCCAGAACATCAGTGGAATGGCTGCCGCTGACAGCATGACGGCCAGAAAAATGCGGCGCAGGTCAGTGGTGCTGGCATATCGCCAAATGCCGCGATACAGGTTAAATCGCCAAAAAATAACCATCTGCAACGACACAACCCAATACACAGTTTGGTGCAGTTCCGCAGCAAAATTCGGCGGCAATTCAAAATTGAAGCGCAACAAGTAGGCGAAACTCCATGCCAGTGCAGCGGCAATCGCATCATGCAGCAGCGCCAAAGCGGTGCGAGTATTGGAGTTAAACATCGGTAATATTTTCCTTCGTCGCCTCATACTGCCGCCAACGGCGATCAACCCACATCGTCAGCCCCAGATAAATCGCTCCCCACCATGCCAGCAGGTTTCCTTGCCCCTGAACATCCAAACTCGTGCCCCACAACGCGGACACTCCCGCCAGTAGCATCAACACATATTCAACTAGCGCTGTATTACGATGTCCCCAGCCCATTTGCACCAGGCGCTGGTAATAGTGACTGCGATGCGCTTGCGCAAGATTTTCTCTGCTCCACGCGCGTTTAAGCAGCGTCATGGTTGCATCAGCCACGAACGGCGAAAACACCAGAATTGGAAACCAGAATGGCCAATAACCTTGTTGCCAACCCCATACGCCGAATGCCGCTGCGAGAAAACCGAGCGGAATAGACCCCGCATCCCCCAGGAACACTTTTGCCGGATAAAAATTATGGTAAAGAAAACCCAATGCCGCGGCGCCGATGGAAAAATTCAGCATGGCAAAGGGTTCATTGCCATTAATCAGACCGGCGATTCCGTAGAAGCTGAAGCCGAAAAGCGCCATGCCCCCCGCCAGCCCGTCCGAGCCGTCCATGAAATTATACAGGTTGGTCATCCACACGATAAACAGCAACACCGGCAAACACCACAGCCAGGACACACCTGACCATCCAACCACTATCAAAGCGGCAACAAAGTGGCCAAGCAACCGCGTCTTGGGCGATAAGTTGCGTATATCATCCACCAGCGACAACACGAACAATCCCAGCGCAGGCAACACGATCCACCATGGCCAGAACTGGATCAGCATCATCCAGCCCGACAATATTCCGGCCATCAACGCAATGCCCCCAGTGCGTGGAATCGGCTCGGCGTGCAGCGAACGATCGTTGGGAATATCCTGAATCGTGCCGATCTTGCTCAAGGTCAGCATCATGGCCAGTATGAGCGTGACGAAAGCGGAGATTATCGGGGCGTAATGGCTCATATGTAGTTCAACGTAATTTATGGGGTTTTAAAACTCGTCATGTCGACTCTAGTACCAGCCTTTGGTATTCACCAAAGGTGAGCTTGACAACTTTGCACTCGGCTGTGTCAATTCCACACCCGACAAGTCGGGTAGCGAATTGCCTGCCTTTGGTATGCCGGGTAGCTTGTGCCTACTTTAGGTAATCCCGCTACACTTATTTCGCAAGTGCGTGGAGCTGACGCAGTAGAAATATCAAATAAGGATTTTTAATGCCCCATTATTTTTCTCCACAAGCTCCAATTTTAATGGCGCATCTTACGTTACATCGTTGCAATTCAATAAGCATTTTTTCCAAAAAAACCTCGGAAAATAGTGAGCCATATTATTTTTAGATCTAACCACAAAGACCAATTCC
>PLBS01000132.1 GCA_003134595.1 Gallionella sp.
GCGACCGTGTCCAGCGATGGTCGTGTGCAGCAGCATATGTTCACACAAAGCGGCGATGCACGTGAACCGGTGTGGGGACCACATCTATAACAAACCTAAGCAAAGGAAAAGCGCCATGAAGAAACTCGTTATCAGTATTGTGTTGGTGAATTTGCTTGCGGCCTGTGCCAGCGAGAAACCAAAGGCGCCAGAAGCTGCGGCACCCGTGCCTCCCCCTGTAGTAACAGCACCGGAAGCAGCACCCGCACCTGCACCCGTGGTTGAGGTTGATCCTTTGAATGACCCGGCCAGCATTCTGGCCAAGCGTAGTGTCTATTACCCATTCGATGTCTCTGCCGTGCAGGATGCCGATAAACCGGTCATCGCAGCTCATGCAAAATATTTGAGCGAGCACCCTGATCGCAAAGTTCGCGTGGAAGGCAATGCCGATGAACGCGGTAGCAACGAGTACAACCTGGCTCTCGGCCAGCGTCGTGCAGATGGCGTGAAGAAGATGCTGGTGTTGGGCGGCGCGAAAGCCAGCCAAATCGAAACCGTCAGCTATGGCGAGGAAAAGCCCAAAGGAACCGGCCATGACGAGGCTTCATGGTCGCAAAATCGCCGGAGCGATATAAAGTACCAATAAAAGTACTGAAGCAGTAACCATGCTGAAGCAACGCGCGCTCTTATTGTTGGGTCTGTGTTTCGCCATTCCCGCGCAAGCGGGATTGTTGGAGGATGACGAGGCACGTCAACAAATCCGGCAACTCGAGACGCGTGTGGTGAAGTTGGAGGATGCCGTCAAGCAGCAAACCAAATCCATGCTGGATCTGCAAGGCCAGATCGAAGCTCTGAATACAGAAATCCGCAAACTGCGCGGACAGAATGAAGAAACAACGCATGGCTTGCAAGATGCCGAAAAGCGCCAAAAAGATTTTTATGTGGATTTGGATACGCGCTTGCGTCATTTCGAATCCGCTGAAGAAACCGCTAAAGAAGCCGCTTTCGCAACCGCCAAGACACCTGCAGCGCCGATTTCCGCCGATCCATCCGACCCGGCTCCCGAGGACCGCGCCTTCGAGGCCGCCTATGGTTTGTTCAAGGCCGGCAGCCATACGAATGCGGTCAAGGCATTTCAGGAGTTCCTCAAAAAGTATCCCGATTCGGTACATGTTCCCAATGCGAATTATTGGCTGGGCAACGCTCAATTTGCGCTGAAGGATTATCAGGGCGCGTTGGATACCTATCAGGGGTTGCTCAAGGATTTTCCCGATACACCTAAAACAGCCGATGTGTTGTTTGGAATTGCGGGCTGCCAGCAAGGGTTGAAGCGACCCAATGCGGCGCACAAAACGCTCAAACAACTCATCGCCAAATATCCCACCAGCGAAGCCGCCGCCAAAGCCAGAAAACTGCTCGCTGCCGTCCAGTAGTCCATATGTCCCACGCGAATACAGATGCACTGCTGCGCATCACTGAAATTTTTTATTCCCTGCAAGGCGAAACCAGTCGCGTTGGCCTGCCCACGGTATTCATTCGTTTGACCGGTTGTCCGTTGCGGTGTACTTACTGCGATACGGCTTACGCTTTTACGGGCGGGCAAAATATGAGCTTGGCAAATATTCTCCAACGGGTTGCCGAATATGCACCGCACTATGTGACCGTCACCGGCGGTGAACCGCTGGCGCAAAAAAATTGTCTGCCTTTGTTGAGCGCCTTGTGTGATGCGGGCTACGAAGTGTCTTTGGAAACCGGCGGGGCACTGGATATCAGCGAAGTGGATGCGCGTGTGATGCGCGTGGTGGACATCAAAACCCCGGCGTCCGGCGAAGTGGCAAAGAATCGTTGGGAAAATTTGGCGCTGTTGACTCAGCATGATGAAATAAAATTCGTGTTGTGCGACGAAAACGATTACCAATGGACAAAGCAAATCCTGCAGCAACATCATCTCACCGAGAAATGCACGGTGTTATTCTCGCCTGCGCACGGCGCGCTGAATGCCACTCAGTTGGCCGACTGGATACTGCGCGACCGTTTGCCCGTGCGCCTGCAAGTTCAGTTGCATAAGTTGTTGTGGGAAAACAGGCCGGGACACTGATGTCCGTCTCTAAAAATTCAAATTCCGTCATTCCCGCGAAGGCGGGAATCCAGCGGTTTTATTTAACATGCCTTTTGGCCTTGTCCCCCGTGTTGCGGGGGAGTTTTTTCTCTGGACTGGATTCCCGCCTTCGCCGGAATGACGAATTTTTAGAGGTGCCCTGATTATGAAGATTGCCAGGGCGATGAAAAATGCAGTGGTACTTCTATCAGGCGGGATGGATTCCGCAACTGTGCTGGCGATGGCGCGTGCACAGGGCTTCGTCTGTTACGCTTTGAGCGTGGATTATGGGCAACGCCACCACGCCGAACTGGCTGCTGCGCAACGCGTTGCGCAAACGCTGGGCGCGCATGAACATCGGGTGGTGAAGATTGACCTCACCGGTTTTGGCGGCTCGGCGCTGACGGATAACAACATTGCCGTTCCGCAACACCCCACTGAGGGCATCCCGCTGACTTACGTTCCCGCACGCAATACCATCATGCTGTCGCTGGCCTTGGCGTGGGCCGAGGTGTTGCAAGCGCACGACATATTCATCGGTGTGAACGCGGTCGATTATTCCGGCTATCCCGATTGCCGTCCCGCCTACATCGAGGCCTTCGAGCGCATGGCAAATCTCGCCACTAAAGCGGCCGTGGAAGGGCATCCGCTCACCGTGCATGCGCCGTTGCTGAGTCTGACCAAAGCAGAAATCATCCAGCAAGGCCGCGCGCTGGGCGTGGATTTTGCGCAGACGGTTTCTTGCTATCAGGCCGATGAATCAGGGCGAGCCTGTGGTGTATGTGACTCCTGTCGCTTGCGCCGCGCCGGATTTTCCGCTGCTGGCGTAGATGACCCGACAGCGTATCGCGTAACATAGTCGTGCAAGCTTGTTGTAAGGTATTTTGCGTTGACAGGGTAGGCCATATCCGTATAATTCGCGCTCCTTTGCGAAGGGTCGTTAGCTCAGCCGGTAGAGCAGCGGACTTTTAATCCGTTGGTCGCCAGTTCGAATCTGGCACGACCNNGCCGCTTTAGCTCAGTTGGTAGAGCAACCGCCTTGTAAGCGGTAGGTCATCAGTTCGAATCCGATAAGCGGCACCAAGATTTAAAAGACTTGCAGCGATGCAGGTCTTTTTTACGTCTGGTGAATTTCGCAATTTGTAGCCAGTTTGTAGCTGCATTTGCTTAATGACGCAGGATTTCACTTCGCTGTTTCTTTCCTGTTACCAGCAAAATAATGAATAAAAAAACCGCCGGGCTATCTCTAGCACCAGCGGTATTTTTGCATCTTGAGGATAGAACGCACCAAGAGGTAGGACCCGCCGACATTCTGAAAAAGGCAATTGGGGGTTTTGCAAATTTTAGCTACCCGAAACCAGCCATTCACCAAGCGGGGCTATCGACACCGACCGGAAATTCACCCCTCGTTATACACCGCCAGAAAACAGCCATTCATAACGCGCAGCCCCGACACATTTTGGACGATCAGCCTAGCCGCTTTAAGATGCTGATGGGCTTTAAAAGCGGTAACCCATCAGGTAATTTAGGCTGCCCATCGCACTGCGCTGTGTCAGCGGGCTTTGTTGGGCGGAGCCTGTGAGCCACTTGTACGACAGCCCAGCGTTGCTGAACCATTCCTTGTCGTAGTTATGCACCCAGTTGACGGTCAGTGCGTAATCCTTGATACCTGCACTGGCGTTGTAGGCGGTGAGCACATTCCCCGAGGCTGCGGCCTGTGCCGCCGTCACGCCAAAGTAAGTCTGGTTGTAGCTGGTATCGCCCCAGTTGAGGTTGACGCCCAGGCGCAGGCGGTCGGCAGCGGAAAGGGAGAAACCCATGCCGCCTCCCAGTTCAGCGTGGGTGCCGTGGCTGCCGGTAGTGATGCCGCTGGAGATATACCAAGGCGCAAAGCGCTGGTTGTAGAACAAGCCTGCTTCGGGAATGAAACCGATGTCGCCCATGCCGTTCAAGTGTGGGTCCGCGCTTTGTTTGCGGCTATGGCCCGGCATCAGGCGCACACCGTATTGCACATCTTTCGCATCGGAAAAATTATAGCCTATGCCGCGCAACGGGCTGATGAAGAGCTTGCCATTACTGTAGCTGGCATCCAGCAGCGGCATGAAGCGCAGACGATAGGCCTCGGCACCTTCATAGCGCGGTGCGTAACTTGCGCCGCCGCCCAGAGAGAATCGCCAGACGCCAGCAGATGGCACCGTCTCCGTTGAGGGTGCAGAGGGAATGTTGTTAAGCGGCAGGTCGGGAATCGGCTGGATGTCGAAGTCCGCTCCTAGCGCGGAGAATGGAACGGCGGCAGTCAGGAATAAGACCAGTAATTTCATACAGGTTTTCCGCTATAGACGCATGATGCTTCAAAGTTTCATGATACTCGGGTTCTCGTAATCTACTAACTCAGCCTCATACTGACCACTGAAAATGCTGCCTCCCACCAAGTTCCGCAATTGGCACTTACCGGAAGGTCATGCCATATTACTACACCACCCGAAAGCCGACATTCATAACACAGCTATTCAATCTCTTTGAACATATCCCGCTGGTCAAGCAACAGGGCGCTGATTTCGCGCAACTGTTCGCGCACCCCGCCCTTGTCGCCTTGTCCTTCACTTTGCACGATTGCCAAAGTAGTTGCAGTAAGTTTATTGCTGCAACGGCTATGGTAGCTCCATACTTCCGGCGGCACGTTGTCGAAATATTGCGTCGGGTTGATCCACACGCGCCCTTTACTCCCCTCGTCTGCTGGCGGGAGAGGGGATGGGGGAGAGGGTTCGGTATAGTGCACAGCATCCACCGTGTTATCCCCTGCCACCGGATAACTCGTTTCCAGTTTGGGAAGCTGTCCACCGGGGCGAGCACGCCTGAAGGCGAGGCGGCATTATCACGCAACGCACACAAAGGAGGGTTGCGCTCCCTGCTGCGCGAAATATCCGCGCTGTTGCGTGAGCAGCGGGGTAAGTTCAAAGAGATTTCCTGGATAATTTAGCGCATTGATTGTTGGGCGGTATAGGCGTAGCTTGCGCTTAGGGTTTGGCGTCGATAAGTGGATAAAGAAAATGAATAATTCGTTAAAACAGGTGTTGTTGGTTTGTGTGTGTTTGTTTGCATTGAATGGTCAGGTAATAGCCGATTCGTTATCAGATGCAAATCGTGCATTTGATGCGGGAGATTATGCAAAATCAGCAAAGTTATTCAGGCCGCTGGCGCAACGAGGGGACGCTGAAGCGCAAATCAACCTTGGGATGATGTATTACCGCGGAGAAGGTGTTTCTCAAGATTACAAAGAAGCCGTGAAGTGGTATCGACTGGCAGCAAAACAGGGCAATGCTTATGCACAACTTAACCTTGGGATGATGTATGACAATGGACAAGGTGTTCCTCAAGATTACAAAGAGGTAGTGAAGTGGTGGAGACTGGCAGCAGAACAGGGTAATGCCACAGCCCAATACTCCCTTGGGGGAATGTATGAACATGGAAATGGCGTTCCTCAAGATTACGTTCTGGCATATATGTGGGCAAACATTGCTGCTGTCATCGCTATGGAATGGTTATATGCCAGTGAATTTCAAAAAATTGTTAACTATCGTGATTCAATTGCAAAGAAAATGACGGCACAGCAAATTGTCAAAGCGCAGCAACTTGCCAGAAAATGCACTGGTAAAAAATTCAAGGGGTGTTAGCAAGAGTGAACTTTTTATTAGCCAGTCTTGCGCTGGTTCTTTCTTTTCCTGCATGGGCATCTGACCTGCCCGACCCGGTGCTTACTCCCGGCACTGTCAATCTCAACGTTACCCAGGAAAATACCCGGCAGTCTGTGTGCTTGAAGGGATATGCCAAAACGATTCGCCCACACGCTCACTTCGCGAACAAACTCAAGAAGCGGCAGTTGTGCGAGTATGTTTATATAGACACAAACCCCAAGTATTACGAGGAAGTTCATCTCATTCCACCCAGTATCGGGGGCAATCCAAGCGATCCTCGAAACCTATGGCCAAAGCCACGAATCAGCGAGTGGGATGCCGGCAAGAAAGACCATCCAAAATTTGTAACTTACCGCATGGTATGCGCTCAAGAAATAACACTTGCGGAAGTACAGCACGCGATGGCGACAAACTTGATAGAGACTTGGAAAAAGTTATGTATTATGCGGGTGTCATTCTTGTTATCGCTATAACCCTTGGCGGATGGATGCATACAACCGCTAAGGATTTCGCGGCTTCATCACGCAACGCTTACAAGGGCGGATTGCGCGCTATGCTGCGCGAAATGTCTGTGCTGTTACGTGAGCAACGGGATGGACTCAAAGAGATTTTATAAATAATTTGGCGTATTGATTGTTTGGCGGTACGGGCGTAGCCTGCGCTCTGGTTCTGCGTCGATAAGGGGGTAACGAAAATGAATCAGTTGCTCAAACCGGTGTTGTTGATTTGTGTGTGCTTGTTTGCATTGACTGGGCAGGCAATTGCCGATTCGCTGTCAGATGCGAAACGTGCCTACCATGCAAAAGATTTTGCAAAAGCAGCAAAGTTATACAGACCGCTGGCAAATCAAGGCAATGCTTATGCACAACTCAACCTTGGAGTGATGTATGACAATGGACAAGGTGTTCCTCAAGATTACAAAGAAGCAGTGAAGTGGTTTCGGCTGGCAGCAGAGCAAGGTAATGCTGATGCACAATTCAACCTTGGGGTGATGCATGGCCGCGGAGAAGGTGTTCGTCAAGATTACAAAGAGGCAGTGAAATGGTATCAGTTGGCAGCAAAACAGGGCAACGCTTCAGCACAATTCTATCTTGGGGTGATGCATGACAATGGACAAGGTGTTCCTCAAGATTACAAAGAAGCAGTGAAGTGGTATCAACTGGCGGCAAAACAGGGTAATGCTTATGCACAACTCAACCTTGGGATGATGTATGACAATGGACAAGGTGTTCCGCAAGATTACAAACAAGCAGTGAAGTGGCTTCGGCTGGCAGCAGAACAGGGTGATGCTAAAGCACAAGCCAACCTTGGGGCGAAGTATGACAAGGGACAAGGTGTTCCTCAAGATTACGCTCGGGCCTATATGTGGGTAAACATTGCTGCTGTCAATGGCCCTGCCAGTGAATTAAAGAAAATGACTGCCAGCTATCGTGATTCAATAGCAAAGAAAATGTCGGCACAGCAAATTGCCAAAGCGCAGCAACTTGCCAGAAAATGCACTGCTAAAAAATTCAAGGGATGCTAGCGAGAGTGGGCTTGCCACCAGCCAGCCTTGTGCTGGCTCTTTCTTTCCCTGCATAGGCATCAGACCTGCCCGGCGCGGTGCTTACCAACGGCGCAGTCAATCTCAACGTTACCCTAGAAAAAAATTGTATAGATACTTTGGCTTATTGACCGTTGGACTGTAACGGCGAAGCTTGCGACAATGCAGCATCAGTGGGCGGATGACCTGAGGTGCAGGTTCGGGTATAGGCAATGCAGAATAAAATCTGCGGTCGCCGCTGATCGTTAAATTTAAGGGGGGGAATGATGAAAAGAAATATTGTCCTAATGCTTGCATTCGTCCTTAGCGCATGTTCGTCCATGTTGACGTACGTGCCACCGCATTACAGCGTCGCTGCGGACAACACCATGGCGTTAAAAAAACTCGGGGTCGGCAATATTGATGTAGGTTTGTTTACGCAAACTGCCGAGTTTGACAATAATTGTGGCATTACTGCCGGTGTTGTCGGGATGCCCGACAACTTGAGTTTTGAGGGTTATATACAGAAGGGGCTTGTCGACGAGCTGAAGTTTGCGGGTATGTTTGATGATGCAACACCGAAAATAACGCTCACGGGGATCGTTGAACAACTATCGTTTTTCTCAAGGCGCAATATCTATACCAGCACTTGGAACATCGGGGTACGCCTAAATTCCTCGAACGGGAAATCGGTTCATGTTACTGTTCAGTATAATTTTGACGCTGGGGCATTTTCTCAGGCTGACTGCCAAAAAATCGCAGATTACTACATGCCCGCAGTCCAAAAAATTCTTGGCAAGTTGATCACTTCTCCAGAATTCCAGTCTCTGGTAACCCCGTAAAAAATAGCGGGAAGTTGAATTGTTATTGCGTGAGCTACGGATATGCCGACGCGTGTTTGGGTGAATGCTGGAAATTTGACAGAACGCACATGACCCCAAGTCCCTGGCTCGATCCGTCCGGGCGCACAAGCGGGGTATTCCAAGATCCAGGTGCGTGAATTACGCACTGGTGCGGCACGTCGCAATCAGCGTGAATGAGACAAGCAGCATCACTTCTGCTGCACGATTTTTCGTTTACCCGCTAATAATTCGGTAAGATTGCGTCTGCGCGCCAACCGCGGTGCGAACTCCATTCAGACGATCATTCATTATGAAAATTCACGAATACCAGGGTAAAGAAATCCTGCGCCAATTTGGCGTACCCACGCCGCGCGGTTTGGCCTGCTTCAGCGTTGATGAGGCGGTGGCTGCGGCGCGGCAATTGGGCGGCGCGGTGTGGGTGGTGAAGGCGCAAATACACGCCGGTGGGCGCGGCAAGGGTGGCGGGGTGAAAGTGGCGCACTCGCCGGAAGAGGTGCGCAGTGCTGCGCAGCAGATATTGGGTATGCATCTGGTCACGCATCAAACCGGCCAGGACGGCCAGGTGGTGCGGCGCCTGTTGATTGAAGAGGGCGCGCAAATCACCAGGGAATTTTATCTCGGTATGGTGATCGATCGCAGCAAGCAGCGCGTGGCGTTGCTGGCGAGCAGTGAAGGCGGAATGGAGATCGAGGAGGTCGCAGCGCACACACCGGAAAAGATACACAAGGTGTGGATCGACCCGGTGGCGGGATTGCGCGATGCCGAAGCGGACACCGTTGCACGCGACATCGGCATTCCCGCAACGGCATTTAGCCAAGCGCGCACTGCGCTGCAAGGCTTGTATCGTGCCTTCGTGGAGAAGGATGCGATGCTCGCCGAAATCAATCCGCTGGTGTTGACCGCCGATGGCCGCGTGCTGGCACTGGATGCAAAGTTTAATTTTGACAGCAACGCTCTATATCGCCATCCCGAGATCGTCGCGATGCGCGATTTGGACGAAGAAGATCCCGCCGAAATCGAAGCCTCCAAGTTCGACCTTAGCTATATCTCGCTGGATGGCGATATCGGCTGTCTGGTGAATGGCGCGGGACTCGCGATGGCGACCATGGACATCATCAAATTGTATGGCGGTAATCCGGCGAACTTCCTCGATGTGGGTGGTGGGGCGAGCAAGGAAAAAGTCACTGAGGCGTTCAAGCTGATGCTGCATAACCCAAAACTGAAAGCGATTCTGGTCAACATCTTCGGCGGCATCATGAAGTGTGATGTGATTGCCGAAGGCGTGGTGGCAGCGGCGCGCGAGGTGCATCTGAACGTGCCGCTGGTGGTACGACTGGAAGGAACGAACGTCGAGATAGGCAAAAAGATTCTGGAGGAATCCGGCCTGCCGATTATTCCCGGCAACGACATGGCGGATGCTGCTGAAAAAACAGTTGCTGCCGCGAGGGGTATGTAATGTCTATCCTGATTGACAAGAATACCAGAGTGATGACGCAGGGCATGACCGGCAAGGTTGGCCAATTCCACACCACGAACTGCAAGGCCTACGCGAATGGGGCGGCGTGTTTCGTCGCAGGCGTCACACCGGGCAAGGCGGGGCAGAGCTACGAGGGCATCCCGGTATATGACAGCGTGATGGATGCCAAGGCGCAAAGCGGCGCGACGGTGTCGGTGATCTACGTGCCGCCGGCTTACGCGGCTGCCGCGATAGATGAGGCGGTTGAAGCGGGATTGGATTTGGTGATCTGCATCACCGAAGGCATTCCGGTGCACGACATGCTGCGCACCCGCTACAAAATGCTTGGCAAGAAAACATTGCTGATCGGGCCGAACTGCCCCGGGCTGATCACGCCGGACGAAATCAAGATCGGCATCATGCCCGGACATATCCACCGCAAGGGGCGCATCGGCGTGGTGTCGCGCTCCGGCACGCTGACTTATGAGGCGGTCTGGCAGCTGACCGCGCTGGGCATGGGGCAATCGTCTTGTGTTGGCATCGGCGGCGACCCGATCAATGGTTTGAAACATCTGGATGTGATGAAATTGTTCAACGATGATCCGGAAACCGACGCGGTGATCATGGTCGGCGAGATCGGTGGCAGCGACGAAGAGGAATGTGCGCGCTGGATCAAGGACAACATGCGCAAACCGGTGGTCGGTTTCATCGCGGGTATCACTGCGCCGCCCGGCAAGCGCATGGGACACGCGGGTGCGATCATTTCCGGGGGGCAAGGCGGGGCCGAAACCAAGCTGGCGGTGATGGAAGAGTGCGGTATCCACATCACGCGCAATCCGGCGGAAATGGGTAAATTGATGCAGAAGGTTTTAAAGAGGTGATGCATGCTTGAAATGCTGAACTCCGCTCACTTTTGGTTGGACGTATTCAAGATCATCGTCATCGATATATTACTCAGTGGCGACAATGCCGTGGTGATTGCGCTGGCGTGCCGCAACTTGCCGCCCGAGCAGCGCAGGAAGGGGGTGCTGCTCGGTGTGGCGGGCGCTATCGGTTTGCGTATCGTGATCACTTTTTTTGCCGTGGGATTGCTGAATCTGCCTTATCTCAAGCTGGCCGGGGCATTCATGCTGCTGTGGATAGGCGTTAAGCTGATCCTGCCGGAAGATGAGCATGACGCGGATAATATTCAGGCCAACACCCATTTATGGGGCGCGGTGCGCACTATCATCATCGCCGACTTCATTATGAGTCTGGATAACGTGTTGGGAGTCGCGGCGGCGGCACATGGCAATGTCATGCTGCTGGTGTTCGGCCTGCTGGTGAGCATCCCGCTGATCGCTTGGAGTAGCCAGCTGGTACTGAAATTGATAGACCGTTTCCCGTTCATTATTTTTGTGGGGGGCGGCTTGCTGGGGTATGTGGCAGGGGAGATGCTGGTGAGCGATACGATGGTGGCATATGTGTTGGAGAGCATGCCCCACGCGATTCACTGGTTGCTTCCCGCCGGATGCGCTGTGCTGGTTGTGGTGCTGGGCAAATGGTTTGCTGTACGCAAGGCGGTCACAGCGAAAGTGGTTGATCTGGTAGATGAGCAAGTGTCCGCTTCGTCGCATGGCAAACCTTGAAAGGATGGAAAGATGAAAGTGTTGATACCCGTAGATGGTTCTGCCAGTGCCGACCGGGCGGTGGAGTATGTGATCGCCAGCACAGCATGGCTGAATGAAGTGCCCCAAGTATTTTTGCTCAATGTGCAATGGAAACTTGCTTCCGGAAACGTGAAGCTGTTCATCAATCAGGAAACCATCAACGATTACTATCGCGAGCAAGGTCTGGCGGCCTTGGCAGTGGCGCGCAAAAAACTGGATGCCGCCGGATTGGCTTATACCTACCACATCAGCATTGGAATGCCAGCTGAGGCCATCGTGCAGTATGCGCAGGAGCAACAGGTTGACCAGATCACCATGGGCGCGCATGGGCAAGATGCACTATCTGCCTTGTTGCTGGGATCGGTGGTGAGCAAGGTGCTGCATCTCGCTATCATGCCGGTGCTTCTCGTCAAATAGTGCGATGCTTATGCGAAATTGCCTAACCAGGATTTTCATAAATTTGTTCATATGAAAATGAGCGGCTACCCCTGCGTCAATTGCGGTAACCGTCGGCCAAATCGGAAATATGCTAGCATCCGATAGATGAATTTCTTTATGCCAGCTACTGTGGCCATGACACAAGATCAGTACTATTACATTTATTCATTGATCTTTTTAACTGGTGTGCAGCTAGTGCTTCATTCTGTCCGGGTCAGGATGACCCTTGGGGCTTTTTTCGGCCTGGCCGGAATCTACAGCATCCTGCTCTGGCAGTTGTTGCAGACAGGGTGGTGGGTAACGTTCGGCAGCATGAATCTTAATGCCGGAATCACGCTGTTTATCCCGCCAATCCTGCTCGGGTCGCTTTTGACCCTTGCCTTCGATGGTTTGCGTGTCGCCAGGTCTTACATGATGTTGGTGACGGCGTCCTGTGTGGGAGCCTGGTTGTTTTCTGTTTTCAGGGAACAACTCGCCCAATATGTTCCCTTGCCCTATTTGATTGTTTTATCAAGCCGGGAACATCTCTCAATAATCGCCGGGTTGATGTTTGCGCAGATGCTGGGCATGGCGACTTACCTGATTGTGGGTAAATGGAAATACAAAACAGGTTTGTTCGTCGCTTTGCTGTTGAGTGTTGAGGGTTGGCTGGGAACCTATTCCATACTGAATTTCGGGGTGGTGATGGGATGGGCAAATTTCAGGAATGACGCGTTTTCATTTTTAATGGCCGCCTTGCCGGCGGCGTTGGCAATCACCGTTTATGGCGCGATCATGGCAAGGAACGGGTTGAGAATGCCGATGCGGAGCCTGGGTAGCCTGCTGGCAATCTGGAGGTCATCCGAGTCGAACTTGTCGGGCGGGGGCGACGAAGTGATTAATCGCGACAAAGTGATTTCCGAGTTGGGATTGCTTAACCGGGAATCCGCAGTCAACAGCCGCCTGATGGATTTCCATTTGGCGCATGCCGCATACGGAATAGTTATTACGGACAGCAAGGGCAAGGTGCAACGCGCCAATGATCCGGCGAAAAAATTATTCGGCAGCGGCACGCTGGAACAACAGGATTTCGGCGCTCTCTTTTGCAAGCGGTTTGGACAAGACATCAGCTTTGTCGATATAGTTAAAAAGGGCGGGGGCAAGCGCTGGAAAATTTCAGGGGAAATAGATGAGTCCGGATGGTACGAGGTTATCGTTACTCCGCTGAAGGAGGGTGATGCGGCGGCAGATACCGGCTATTATTTTTTGGTTGTGGACGTTACTGATGCCGTCCATGAAGAAAGCAGGAAACTGGTGTCGAAACGCATACGCGACCTGAACCAGACAGGGCAGGTATTGACCCATGATTTTTCCAATCTCCTGATGGGGGCGGATGCGCAACTCAGGAGAATTCGGGACAGGACATCCGATCACGAATCGCTCGATGCAATCAATGGGCTTTCTTCAGCGCTGGGACATGCGCGTGAGATGCTGAATCAGATGGGCGCCGGCAGCCAGTTTGGAACTCCCCGCTTGCAAATTGAAAAGATCGGGGGAATTATTCAGCGGGCGGCAGGCATCTCACGGGGGGCGGCGGAAGAGGCCGGAATCCGCTTGATCTTCGAGGAGGGAGCACCGTTGTATGTTGATGCGGACAGCAATCAACTTACCAGGGTATTCACCAATCTTATCAAAAATGCGATCCGCGTCAGCCCTTCCGGTAGCACGATAACCATCATGGTTGCCCGCAAGGGGAATGGAGTGGAGGCCATCGTCGCTGACGAGGGCACAGGGATGACTGACGCGGAAAAAGAGCAGGCATTCGAACCCGGCTATTCCACTAAAGGCGGCGGCAAGGGGGGGCTGGGATTATCCATTAGCTACTTGATGATTGACGCCCATGGGGGGCAACTGGATCTCATCAACAATCCCTCCGGGAAAGGGATGCATGCGGTGATTTGGCTCCCGGAAAGCAGGGAGCGTGAGGTTGTCAGCGGGGTTACCGGGAAAAGGGTCATTGTGGCATCTGCCCACCCGGAAAAAACCCGTTGGCTGGTAGCCGAACTGGAAGAAAAAAATGAATGCCATGTTGCCGAGGCATATAACGAGGATGAGGTCACTGCGCTGATTGCGGATGAAGAGCGTTGGGATATGATATTTCTGGATAAGGGGATGGACCTGGATAAAATACAGGCCATGACCATAGTCAAACTGCCGGACACCAGAAGAATCCAGTGAGCCACTTCTTGAATGTCGGCCAGAATTTTTAACGTGAAACTCGCGCAGCGNNGCTCTCCCCGCTTGCGGGAGAGGGCAGGGGAGATAACCAGCCACTTGGTTGTCGTTCTCTGGCAACCTAGTGGAATGGCTAGTCGTTCCAACAGGGAAACGGGCGTGGCGGGTTTCATCATCAGGGGTGGCATATTGCCATGCCCGTTACGGGAAGGATAACCATGGATAAAAATAATGGGAATCCGGAAAGACTTCCAGAACGGATATTGTTCATTGATGACCATCCTCTTGTTCTTTCCGGACTGGCCGAAATGCTTCGGGGCTACGGGTGTTATGTGGCCACCGCACGGAAACTCGGGGAAGCTGCCCATCTTCTGCTTGCAGAAAAAAATCTCGACATGATGTTGCTGGATATCAATCTGGGGCAGGAAAACGGACTCGACCTCCTTGAGAACCCATCACCCAATATGCCTGAGCGCGTGATTATGCTTTCCGGGGTGATGGAGCAGGAGATTATCTTTCAAGGTTTTCAGATGGGGGCTTTTGGTTTTATTCCCAAGAGCGTGGAGCCGGACAAGGTTATTTCCGCCTTGGCTGCATTGATGGATAAACCCAGGCTTCAGAATTCCGGGTGGGTGTGGAACCATGAATCCATGGAGATGGAGGACGCCCACACCATTTTCCCCCGGCATACACTGCTCACCCCTAAAGAACGCGAGGTGTTCATGCTGATGCGCGAGGGAAAGCTGGACAAACAGATAGCGGAGGAGATGAGCCTGAGCATACATACAGTCAGGGTTCACCTGCGTGCAATCAAACGCAAACGAGGGCATAATCGGCGTTTCGAACTGACTTATTAAGGATGGGCACTTTAAGGATGGGCACTGTGAAACTTTATCGCCGTAGCGGCGGCTTTACGCTTATTGAAATCATGATCGTAATGGTGATTATCGCCATGCTCGCGGCACTGATTGGTCCGCGGCTGGTGGGCGCCCTCAGTGGCTCCAAGGTTAAGGCCACCAAAATCCAGATCGAAACCCTTGCCAATGCGGTGGAGACATTCCATCTCGATGTTGGACGTTACCCGACCCAACAGGAAGGGCTGGAGGTGTTGTTGCAGAATCCACAGAAAACCCCCATCGAGAATTGGCGCGGCCCCTACCTCAGGAAAAATAAAATTCCTGCCGACGAATGGGGAAAACCATTCACCTATGAAATCCCGAGCAAACATACCATGGGATTCGACCTTTACTCCCTGGGGGCAGATGGCAAGGCTGGCGGTTCCGGAGATGATGCAGACATTGGAAGCTGGGATTAACCGCCCCGCACCAGGGCGGGTTCGCGCGTTTTCCGGATTAGGGGCGCTGCTTGTCGAGCGTGCCATCCTGGATGCGGAGTCGCTTGCCCGCATAGAGGAAATCCGGGCGGGAAACCCACAGCGGCTCTCCCGCATGGTGGTTGATATGGGACTGGTGTCCCAGGATGCGCTCTGCGAACTCTATTCAGAGGCAATGGATTTGCCGGTCTGGAGTGGCAATGGGGAGCCATTCCTTGACCCCGCTTTCCCGGAAGGCTACCTCGATTACAACCGCATCCTTCCTGTGCGCATGGAAGAGGGTGTATGGCTCGTCATTGATGATCCCGAGGATGACGGGCTGATTGATATGCTGGCGAGGCTTTACCCGGACGCCCAGCTTGCCATCGCCACCCCGCAGAAGTTATCCCATGCCTTCAAAGAGCTGCTGGTGGCAGGGAGCGGGGATGAAGAGTCCCGGATTTCGCTTTCACTGGAAGATGTCGGCCACCTGAAGGATCTGGCGCTTGAAGCGCCCATTATCCGCATGGTGAATGACCTGATCGCGGCAGGCGTTGAAACGGGCGCCTCCGACATCCACCTCGAACCGGGGAAAAACCAGGTCGATTTGCGTTACCGGGTTGACGGCGTGCTTCATGCAAAGCCGGCGCCCTCAATTGACGATTACCCTGCGGTTACTTCCCGTATCAAGATACTTGCCAATCTTGATATAGCCGAACGCCGCTTGCCGCAGGACGGAAGAATACGCATGCGCGCCAGCGGCAGGGAGGTGGATATACGGGTTAGCACACTCCCCACCCCGAATGGCGAGGATGTGGTACTGCGCTTGCTGGATCAGAAACAGCAATCCCTGTCGCTGGAAGCAACCGGGATGTCGCCGCACACCATTGGGCTATACGAGCGCAACCTGGCGCGCAGCAATGGCTTGATTCTGGTAACCGGGCCAACGGGTTCCGGAAAATCCACCACGCTTTATTCCGGATTAACCCAACTGATAGACGGCAAAAAGAAAATCATCACGGTTGAAGATCCGGTCGAATATGAATTGCCGGGCATCAGCCAGATTCAGGTGAATGAAGCAGCCGGACTTACTTTTGCGGCTGTGCTTCGCTCCATCCTGCGCCACGACCCGGACGTAATTTTCATCGGGGAAATCCGCGACCGCGAAACCGCTGAAATAGCCGTGCAGGCATCGCTGACGGGGCACCTTGTGCTCTCGACTATCCATACCAACAGCGCCACCGGGGCGATAGGCCGGTTTCTGGACATGGGGGTGGCGGACTACCTGCTCGCCTCCAGCCTGATCGCGGTAAGCGCGCAACGGCTGATCCGATGCCTTTGCGACGCATGCAAGGAACCCATGGTTCCGGACGCCGCCATCACTGAGCGTTTTGGCATCCAGGCGTCTGAAACCATCTACCGTGCAGTGGGATGCCCAAAATGCGCCAGAACCGGGTATCACGGGCGGATGGCTATTGCCGAGTTGCTTGAGATGACACCTGCACTGCGCCTGCAAATTCTGCGCGATCCATCCAGTGACGCGCTTGATGTTGTGGCACGGCAGGAGCATTTCGCCAGCATGATTGAAGACGGCGTGCTCAAGGTGCGCGCAGGGGTGACCACGATTGAGGAAGTGTTAAGGGTTGCGGGGTAATCGGTGCCTGAGTACGAATATAGGGCCATTGGACGCAATGGCATCGAAATCGCCGGGCATGAGCAGGCCGACTCCATCGAAGCGCTGACCCTTGCACTGCGCAAACAGCAGTTGACCCTGCTGCGGGCGAAATCTCAAAAGATCCCGGCCATCAGCCAGTCGGTAGTCCTGCCATTCCTGAGCGAACTATCGCCATTGATCAACAGCGGAATCCCGCTCGACCGGGCGTTCCAGATTATTACGGAAGACTGCCGGGACGCAAAAGTTTCCGGCCTTGCCGGACAGTTGCGCAAAAGTATCAAACGCGGCGAATCGCTCTCGGGCGCACTCGTTCAACTGGGCCGATTCGACCCTCTGCTGGTGGCGCTAGTCCAGGTTGGTGAAGCGAGCGGCAAACTCCAGGAAGTATTGGGGATTCTTGAGCGTTACTATCAGGACGCTCAAAAAATTCGCCGCGATCTGATGGCATCCCTTACCTATCCGGCGATACTTGCTTTGGTTGCGTTGCTGTCGATGATAGGTCTATCGCTGTATGTGGTTCCGGTTTTCAAGGATATTTTTGCCGACGACAAGGCCCATGTTTTGCCTTTTGGAACCCGCATCCTGTTTGCCATCAGCGATTTTATGATTGCTTACGGATGGGCAGCGGCATTCATTTTGGCCGTGATTGGGGCCGGTGTGGTAATGACCATTTTGCGCAACGATGCGGCCAACCGGAAGTGGCATGCCATGCAATTGCGTTTGCCGTTATGGGGAGAATTGCAGGCAAAATTTGCCGCGTTCAAGCTGGCAAAAGCGCTCTCCATTATGTTGATTGGAGGACTTCCCCTGCCGCGCTCCTTGGAAATCGCCCGCCCCCTGCTTACCAATCGGCTACAGCGTGAAGGGCTGGAAGACTGCCTGAGCGGGTTGCGCAAGGGCGAGCCCATTCCCCAAGCGATCAATCGCATCCCTGCCCTGCCGGTGCAGTTTTCGCGTTATATCAAGCTCGGAAACGAGACCGGCAACTTGGGGACGAACCTGTCCAAAGTCGCGGACATCCTGCAAGAGGATTTCAATAATCGCCTGAAGTCCATGGTCGCCATCCTGAACCCGCTGATTATCGTCAGCATGGGCGGCATCGTTGGGTTCATGGTGATTTCGATTCTGCTCGCGGTATTCAGCCTGTCCGATGTCCATTAACGTGAAATTCGCGAAGCGAATCCTTATCACTCTCTCCCAACGGGGGAGAGCAGGAGAGGGGGAACGGACAAGGCGAGTTTCATCATCAGGGGCGGCTGCTTGCCATGACCGTTAGCGGTTCGCGCGAAAATGTTTGCCGCAAACAGGGCGGCGCATATTTCCTGGATATTCCTAACGGTCATGGCAAATGTGCTGCCCCTGATTCCGAAAAGCTTTTGGCCGGGCACCCGAATGAAACTCGCCATGACCGTTTCCCTGATGGAACTACTAGCCATTCCACTAGGTTGCCCAAAGGCGGCAACCAAGTGGTTGGTTATCTCTCCAGCTCTGATGGAACTACTGGCCATTCGACTAGGCAGCCAAAAGGCGGCAGCCAAGTCGCTGGTTATCCCCCAGCGGGGGAGAGGGATAGAGTCTCGCTTCGCGAGTTTCACGTTAATCACAGCCGCCATGGCATGTCCGGATTCACCCTCATCGAAATCATGGTGGTTCTGCTCATCTGCCTGGGTCTCGTCACACTGATGACGACGCTTTACCAATCCGTCGGCAAATCGGCCATCGCGTTGCGCGGCGGCCAGCAGGAATGGAATGTGCAACAGCAAATGCGCGAACAGTTGCTCCACTTGTTTAACATCCCGGCAAACTTGAGTAACATCCCGGTAAACGTGAACCCTCCTGTTGCCGGGCAATCTGACGACCTATATCTGGCCAGCTGGCAAAGCGGCGCTGATGCATCAAGCGGCAAACCCGTGCTGGGCTACTATCACTACGAAGCCAATGAAGGGACGCTCTACTATCAGGAAACCCCGTTACCTGCTTGGTGGCAAAATAATGCCACCGTATTTAACCCGTCGCAGCTTCAGTCGGATGTTCGCGCCACGCCATCCAGAAAAGTATTGACCGGCGTGGATAGCCTTGAATTTTTTTACCTGAAGAAGGGGGCAGCTGATATGCGGCAGGAATACTGGGAGCGCGATTGGAGAGATCCGGTATCTCCCGTGCTTATCCAGTTGCAATTCACCAAGGCCGGCAGGAATTACACCATCTGGTTTGAAACACGCTCCACAGATGTTTAAAAAATTTCAAATCGACAAAAACGGCAATTCATCTGCCGAATCCATGTTTAATCCTGCGCATGACGCCCTCCGGTTGTTTATCGCCTTGCTGGGATCTGCATTGCTCCATTTGACTTTCATTTTCTGGGGCTGGCTGCATTGGAATTCTCAGGAGCCGGGGCGGCAGATCACCCTCCAGGTTACGCTCCAGCCGCTGCCCAAAACTGTTCCGGCCAAATCAAAAAATATGCCGTCCCGCAAGCGGGATAAAAAAGACCAGCCACAGCATAAAAAACGGGAACCAACTCCTCCGGAGCACGAAAAATTGTTGACCGGCAATGGCCCTGTCATTCCGCAACTGGAAAAAAATCAGCAGAGCGAACCAAAAGAAACACCGGAGCAAAACAATGACGCCGAGGCCATGCCAATTGATACGGCAAGTGTGCCCGCCTATCCCGCTGAAGCCGTCCGGCAAGGACTGGAAAGCTGTGTGCTGGCAGCCGTGCAGGTTTCCGTCTCGGGCGAGGTCTCGAAAGTTGTTATTGTTCACGCCGACATAGCGAACATCTTTGACCAATCCGTAATAGATGCACAAAGCAACGTGCATTACCTGGCCGCCCGCAAGAATGGTGAAAATCTACCCAGCCGTGTACTGGCAGTAGTCGGCTTCACCCTTGAACCTGAACGGCATCTCAATTGCGCCATGAAATATGCGGTAGCGGCACGCGCTATCAATGCGCTGCCCGCCGCGACGGAAATCGATGTGAAGATGGTGGAGGGGCTGATTGGCAAACAATAAACACCCGGCTGACAGACATGGCAAATCGACACCCCGAATGTTGAAACGACGATTTGCCATGCTCGTTCCCTCTCCTCTCACTACCCATGAACCTCAAGTTGATGTAGGTCGGCATTCATGCCGACTTGTCGGGCTGAAACCCGACCTACACAGGCAGGCATGGAATAGAATGCAAAGTCCCGCCCGGCTATTCTCACGCAATGGGCAAGGGGGCTTCATCCTGCTCTATGTGGCAGGGATGATTGCGGCGATAGCCATAATCCTGCTGAAACTCGGGCAGATGCAATCGCCTTCCCCGCTGTCCATGGAGAAAAAGCTGAGCCATGAAGTCCAGCACAGGGAAGAGTTGCTGCTGCTCGATTTCGTCATTGCGGGGATGCAAGCACAAAAACTGCCGACTGACCCACGTTATCTCGAGTACCAACGCATCCTCGCCGCCAGCCCGCGCGCACCTTCCGAGTTGGATGATCAAGTGGCGTGGCTCAAGAGCATGCTCGCGCAATTCCACTTCAAAATAGATGACAGGAACAGTGCCGCAACAACAGAAAAAGGTAGCACATCAGGGCAAGCGACTGTCGCTGCCGATGAATCGCGCGAGCCTGTGCAGGGGGCGCTCTTTCAAGTTCGCAAGGAGCCCTATAAGTTTAAACTGGGACAAACCGAATACAGCATCCAGTTGCTTCCCGCCAATGCCTTACCCAATCTGAATGCCATTCCCTTTGACGCATTAAGCCGTTATTTGGCCGTCCTTGACATTCCAGACAACGAAGCGAAAGAACTGGCTGCTGCCCTGATAGACTGGCGCGACCCGGACAATTTCAAAACCGAAGGCATCGGTGCGGAAAGCGAGTACTACAGCAACCTGCAACCATCCTATGCTCCCCGCAATGCCCCGATCCGCACCTGGCAGGAACTCAACTATATACGCGGCATGACCCCGCAGCGCGTCCATCTGTTCCGCAGCAGCTTCATGCTCGGCTCACCCGAAGCAATAGCCGTCTCCGCCGATTATGCATCTCCGGCGACCCTGACTGCCATGACCGGGCTTAAGCCGGAAATTGTAAAAGACCTCCTGAAAGCATATATCACGCTCAACGAGCGGGGGGCTGATGTCGGTGGCGTTCTTTTCAGCCAGGATGCCACCATCTTTGAACGTGCCGTCACATGGGGAAGCGACACCAGCCTGGCGCGCATCCAGATCGCATCGCCGGAAAACGTATTGACCGCGGATTACGATATCCAGCACAAACGGATTGTTGCGTGGTGGTAAAGACACAAAATCCGCTCTCACCGGAGCAGTCCAAATTATCCATTAGCACCGTCATTCCCGCGCAGGCGGGAATCCAGCGAAACAAACACTCCGCGAAGCGGACAAAATCTCATTGTTGACCCACTACGCGAGAATTTTTTAATCAACTGGATTCCCGCCTGCGCGGGAATGACGCATTGGTTGTCTATTGGGCAATCCGGGATCAGCCTACCCAGATTATCCCTTTGATAAGCAAACGCAAAAACACTATAATTCGCAATCCTGAATAAATCCTGGAGTAATACCTAATGATGCAAAAGCAAAACCTGATCGTCCGTGGCATTTATAGTGGTATTTGTTTAGCCGTATTGGCCGGGTGTGCGGGAACAGACTGGGCTACCATCAGCGATGTGAGACAAATTGCCGCGATGCGCGAAGAAATCAGCAAGCCCAACCTGAGTTTCAACGATGTACTCATCATTCGCATGAAAACAGAAACCGGAAATCGGGTTGACATCACCTCCATCGGCCCCTCGGTGGTGAGCGCCCAGAAAGGCGGCGCACCGGCGGCCAGAACCACATTTGCGCTTACTTCCAAGCGCGACATTCTGGTGCTGTTCACCCAGGATGTCCCGCACTGGAAAGCCTTTCGCAAGGAAATTCCGGTCGCTCAACTCACGCCGGGCATGGCCTTCCGTTTTCCTGTGGTTCAGGAATCAGGCGAAGTTAAGACGCAAACCTTTACCATCGAGAAAATCATTACCCAGTAATGGGAGCCTCTAAAAATTTAGAGTTCGCCCAAACGCCCCACAAGGGGACGCCGATCCGCTACGGGCAAAAGCAGCCCGTGCGGAATCGTCAGCAAGGCGCGCAGAGGGGTAAGCAGGCAAGCCGCGTAGCGGATGCTCGCAAAAAAATTTTAGTTTCGGCCAACCTAAAGGTTACCCTACACTGAAACTTCGTTTCGCCGCGCCGCATATGTTTGATATGTAAGCAAGGAATTTTTTACGTAACGCAGCATAACCAGCCACTTGGTTGCCGTATTTTGGCGACTTATAACCAGCCACTTGGTTGTCGTTCTTTGACAACCTAGTGGAATGGCTAGGAGTTTCATCAGTGGAATGGCTATAACCAANNGCTAGTTGTTTCACCAGTAGTTCCATCAGTTGGGATGAAATGTGGATTTTTAGAGGTTCCCTAATGCCGCCCAAGGTCAATACCCGGACTACTGTGCTTGCCGTTGTCGCGCTATTGCTCGTCGGCGCGACAGTGTACGACTACATCAGAAGCCCAGGCGTCGGCTCATCACGCAACGAACTTGAGCCAACAACGGCAGGGCGGCAAGCCGGAACCCGAACGGATCGCGTAACCCTGCTCGCAAGGGAAGCGGCGGAACTTAAATATTTCCTGGCCCATGCGCCCCAAGTCCGGGCCCGCTACCAGACGATTGCCGTGCCTTATGCCGAATCGGTCGCCACCTTTGCCACCCTTTATTCGGCAGGCGAAGACCCCGCTGAAATCGCAAAAAAAAGAATTGCCGGATTGTTGCCAAAAAATGTCGAAATGAGCGACCTGTTGATTGCCCAAGCCAACGCGAACGAGAAGGGCGTAACCTGGCTTACCGCCACACTTGTGCTCAGTGGCAGTGACTCTGACGCCTTCGAGCAAGCCATCCTCACTCTGGGCGATGCCGCCAACGGCACCGTCTGGAAAGAAATGACGATAGCCGGTGATGCAGAGCATCGCACCCTGCGTGCCAGCGGCCAACTTGCATTGCTCATGATAGAGCAGGTCGAATGACCAACATCATGAAGCTACCCAATTCAACCACCGGGCTCTGGCTGGGCAACCTGCTCGGCATACTGTTCTTGCTGCTGGTCGTGGCATACCAGCTTGGCGGGGCTATTTTCACCTCGGGCGCACACCTGCCCGCGGTCCAACCCCTGACTGTGCAACCTGTTCCGCAGCCAGAAACCCACGCTGATATCGGTAGCCGCAACCCTTTCGATTCTTCCTCCGCACGCTGGAAAGTAATCGGTGAAAACAATCCAGCCATAACCGGAGAATTGCGCGGTGTTATTCTGCTGCCCGGCGTGCAAACGGTTGTAACCAGTAGCGGCACGGTGCGTCTTGGCGAGACACTGGCGGAAGGACGTGTTGTCAGGATTCTCGACAATAAAATTATTGTGGATCAGGGGCACGGCAGCAAGGAACTGGAACTGCCCTCCGCCAGACGCCCCACCCTGAAATCCATTAACAAGGCCGGCCACGGTCTTGATATCATCAAGGGATCAAAGTGATTACTAATCGCCACATGAATTTATTATATTCCCGCCAATTGCTGGCCGTTCTGGCAATTACAACTGCACTGACCGGTTGCAGTCTTTTCCAACCGATACGCAGTGATCACGCAGGGCGCATTGCGGATCAGGCCATTGAAGAAAAGGATGCCGAACTGGATGCGCTATACGAGCGCAACCGTGAGGCCCGCCGCAACAACAATGATAAGACCGTGATGGACGCCCCGGCACGGGAAGGCTCCGGCGTCATCGGCGAAATGGACGTTGACAAAACCCTGGCCAAGAGCCGTGGCGGGGAAGGCAAGGCACAGGGCAAGGCTAGCGCCGTCAAGCTTGAGTTTGAAGACACCAGCCTGCGCGACGTCATCACCGTGTTCATGAGGGACTACCTCAAGAAACCCTACACCTTTAAAGACACCTTCAAGGATCGCAAAGTCAATCTCTTCTTCGATGCCCAAGCCACCCGTGAAGACCTGATCAATATGTTTGACACCTTGCTGGAAAACTACGGCGTCAGGCTGCATTACAGCGGCGGCGTATATCTGGTCGGCTCCAGCGAGGATAAGGGCGACTCCATGCAGCAACCCTCGCCACTGGGCATCGGCGATGCTGTCGGTGTAATCCGCCTCAAATACATTGATGCCAAAGATTTTAAGGAGCTTGCCAAGCAAGTCACTAAAAACCCGGACAAGATTTCCGTGCTGCCCGGCAACCTGTTGGTGGTCAATTCCACCAGCACCGACCTGCGCGCCGTGCGCACTCTGCTGGATGACATTGACGTTCCGGCTTTTTCCGGAAAACTCATCCTGATCTATGTCCCGCGCTATCTTGCGGCGAGCAGTCTGCTTGCCGTGATGGACAGCACCCAGACCCAGCTGCTTGGCACTCCGGGCGCAAGTAAGCAATTCGAAGCCAAGCAACTGGGCGAATCCGAACGCATCGTTATCGTGGCAGCCAACCAAGCCGCCCGCGATCTCGTGATCCAACTGCTGGCGCAGATTGACGTGGTGGATGCCAACCACAGGCGCGTATTTCAATACGCACTCGGACTCCAAGCCGCAGGCGATATTGTCGCCAACCTCAACGGCCTGATCAAATCCGTCATCAAGGGCGCCAATGACATCACCGTCACTCCCGACAAAATGTCGAACAGCCTGTTCATCTACGCTGCCCCGCAGGAATATGCAGAAATACGCAAACTGCTCATCAGCATGGATTACCGTCCACCGGCAGTACAAATTGACATGGTGATTGCTGAAGTTACGCTGAATGAAGAAATGCGCTATGGTGTCGAATGGTATCTCAAGAAAACCGGCCTCAGTATTGTTGATGCCACCACTTCGCTGGGTATCCCGGCCGGCATCACGCCGAACTTTGCCGCCAGTATTGTCAATGCCACCAATAACTACGCCACACTGCAACTGCTTGGCAGCCAAACCTCATTCTCGCTCCTGTCCAACCCCAGAATTGTCGTCCGCAACGGCGCTACTGCCCATATCAACGTTGGGTCAGAGCAGCCGGTCATCAAGCAAAAGACCTCCGTCAGCGGCACGGGAGGCCAAACTACCGTTGAACCGGAATTCAAGAAAATCGGGCTTGAACTCGAAGTGACTCCCACCGTTTCCGCCAACAATGAAGTACACATGCTTATCAAGCTCAAGGATACCGCGATCACTGGCTCTACCACCCTGGGTACCGACACCTACCCGATACTGGCTAACCGGGAAATCCTGACCGACCTGGTGGTCTCAGATGGCCACACCATCTTTCTTGGCGGCATCCGCCAGCAAACCGGCACTGATAGCGCTTCCAAAATTCCCGGACTGGGAGACCTGCAAGGCATAGGCGCACTGTTCCGCAACAAGGATACGGCGAACTTCGGCAACGAACTTATCATTCTCGCCACCCCCACCGTCTTGCTTGACCAGCAGGGCGCCGACATCGTGACCAAGGCTGTGTTGCGCGCTGCGAATAAAGACTTCGAATACTTCAAGTCGCCCGACAAGGTGGCGCAAAAAACCCGGCCTGTTGAACAGGTGCAACTTCGCCTTACTCCCGACCAGGACTTGCATGGACAGGGCGCGCAAGAAAATCCACCTGTTCAACAAGCGCAACAGCCCACGGTAGAGCAGGCGCAACCCTCACCCGAGCCTACAGCCCAGCCTCCTGCGGCGAACCCATGAAAAAAATAGTTTTACCCCGATTGCCACGCTTGCCACGGTTGCCGTTGATGCCGCGCCATCTGGCCGTGCTGGATGCGGACGGTGGTGTAACTGCCTATCGCCTGCGCCTGCGCTGGAACGGGCGCTATCAACTCCAGCCCGCCGCATTGCCCACGGCCCGGCCGCATCAGCCCGTGCCCTGCATCGTGGTGATAGACCGCACGCTCCCATACCGTCGCAAGCTGCAACAATTACCCGAGGCCAACAAGTCCCGCCTTGCCATGTTGCGCACAGCGCCGGACGAATTTCCGCTGGCTCCCGCCGATATGCTCTACGCCCTCGGCGCCCACGGCCATGATGGCTACTTGTATGCGCTTCCCCGGCAGGCCCTTGATGCCCTGCAACAACACAATCTGCGCCCGGCAATTGTCCTCGTGGCAAACCAGGGTGTGGATGCCGACGGCAGCCTCGAGACTTTTGAGAATTACCTGCGCCGCGGCGAATCCGCCAACCTCCTGCGCACAGGATTTTTCCTTTCCCGCCGCAGACTGTTGCAAATCCAGCTTGGCGCACTCCTTGCGGTAATCTTGCTTGCGTTCGGCTGGCTCATTGCCCGCCCCGATCTCTTCACCGGAATTCTGGAATGGCGGGTAGCCGCATTGCGGGAGCAAGGCAGCGCCCTGCCCAAACTTTACCGCATCACCGAAAAAATGGCTTATGCGCAGGGCGAAGCGGCGCGCCTCTACGCCACCCCCGAAGCCAAGCTGCCCGGCATACTCGCCAAACTTTTCGCCACCGTTCCGGCAGGGTGCAGCCTGCGCACGGTCGAACTCCAGAACGGCGTACTCAAGATCGCCGGCACCGGCGATGAAGTACGCGAATGGCTCACCGCACAAGGCTTTCCGCCAGACCTCATCACCGTCGAAAATTTAGGCCAGCAAAAGCGCTTCCGGGCAGAGCGTCCGCTCTAATTCCAATTCTATTTCAAAAGTAAAATAATTGTAGGTCGGGCTATGCCCGACAACCTGATCCGGCGGGCATAGCCCACCCTACGAAAATGCACGTTTGATCGGGAATTGGAATAACCTATTGAGACGACCCTTAACGGGCGTCGAGAGCAGCAGCAGATGCGGCAGCCGCAACCGGTGAAGGCAGCGCCGCGCTGACTGCGTTAATCGCATAACGGTCGCGCTCCGTGGCGAAAAGTTGAAACGGCGTATAGGCAAAAGAAATCGGCGGTAATTTCTCGCCCTGCGGCGAAAAATTGCGCACCCGCACTGGCGGCATCGCCCCGTCAGGCGTGCTGCCCGCATCCAGCAGCAGCGTATCCCCATCCAGGCGCGGCGCGGGGGCGTTGGCGAAGCTGCCGTAAGAAACGCGCAGCGAATCATTCAACAATTGCAGCACGGCCAACTGATGCGATTGCTCCTTCTCGGCGCGCAGCATCAGCGTCCGCACATGGCTCAGGATCACCGCCGCAGCTGCCGCCGCGATCACCAGCGCCACCAGCGTCTCGATCAGGGTAAACCCGCGCTGTCTTGAAGTTGAATTGGACACAGAGAAATCATTAGCCGGAGCAGCGCCAACAAAACCAACGGATTGTAGGTCGGGTTTCAACCCGACATGTCGGGCTAAAGCCCGACCTACGCCAAATGCATAATCTGGACTGGAATTCACTGGCCGTCTCCAGGGTGCGCCACCGAGCGCATGATCCCCCCCCCATAGAGGCTGACAATCTCCCAATCGATCTCGTCGCACTTGCCATCCCCGTTCACATCCAGTTCGGGCGTGCACGGGATATCAGGATGCTGGCTCAGGCGCTGTGCCTGCGGGTTGGCCGCCTGCTCCGCTGAAAGCTCCGCCGTCTTCGTCCCCACCCGCAAGTCAAGCACCGTCCGTTCCGGTAGCAAGCGGCCCCTGAAGGGCAGCCACACCGGCACGCCATTCTGAAGCAACTGAAAGCGGCGGCGCCCCTGCTGCAACTCAAGCACTACCGGCGTGCCGTTGAATGAGGCTGTGCGCATCAATATCGCGGCATAACCCCCGCCTCCGGATGACACCGGCCCGCTCCCCACCAGTTGCCCATCCACCGAACTGAACGCCAGCACTTGGTCATCACCGCCGCCGGGGGCCGCGGAATCCGGACCCGCACCGGGAGCAATGCGCCCGGTGAGAATCATCATTGACGGCATATCCGGCGCGGCGTAACCAGCCATTGGAGTGAGCAGCAGGGCAGCGATGTAAATGCAGAATATTTTTTTCACGGCGTGAGGATACAAGATTCATGCCCTGACAGTCCACTGAGAGATTGGCAATACTGCTTAGCGTGCTATCGTGCGTGCACAAAAGACACCGTGATTGAACAGCCTTCTCATTAAGAATATCCGCTATGCGACTGACAGAACCGCAAGCAAAAGCCATTCAAGGATTGAGGGTGAGAGAAACGGCGGGGTACGGAAATTCTGTCATGCATGGATTACCGCCTTTGCTGCAGTATAAAAATAAGCGCCACGCCAAGCGAGGTGCATCTTCCATAAGGGCACCTCTATAAATCCAAACTCCGTTGCGATACTGCGTTGCTCAAGAAATTTTATCGCTTACATATCAAATATATGCTGCGCGCTAAAATTTCTTTCGCGCCTTGTCTCGCTTAGGATTTTGAATTTATAGAGGCGCCCATAAGGGTGCGATGCGTTTGGCGCTTGCGCCATGGTAAAATCCAAAAATTAAATTCAGTATTGAAACTCCTAAACTTAAAATGACTTTGGCAAACTCAATTCCGGACGCCGTTGGCGCCACTGGCAAGCAAACAGAAAAGCTGATATTCAACCTTGTTTTCGCCATATTGATTTTTGCAGCGCTGGCGCTGTATGGGTCTGGCATCATCGACCCGAATGATTTACGTTGGCTGTGGATCATCGGACTGGCGGGCATAAGCCTGTTGCAGATGAGTTCGCGGGCCGTGGTGCAGGAAAAAATCTCATTCGACCGGTTGGAGCTTTCCCTTGTTTGTTTTGCGGCTTATGCTGCGCTGTCGCTGGCCTGGTCGCCCGATCCCCTGGCGGGGTTGGCGCTGCTAAGCAAGTTTGGCCTGCTGGCGGTGATTTTTCTTTGTCTGAAAAATGCCGGAAATGATGCATGGTTTAACTGGCTATGTGGCGCGATTACAGTGGCGGCAGTGACCGTGCTCGGGTTTGCTTTCCTTAAAATCGGCGGCCCCCTGGCTTGGGGCGGCTATGGCAATCAGAATTTCGTCACCGAATTTCTGATCCTCGCTGTGCCGTTTATCGCTACACCGGCTTTTGTATACCCGCACCAGGCGATCCGTACCGCAGTCCTGGCAGTGATCGTGGTTGATCTGGGCTATTTGTTTTTTTTCAACCCAAGCAAAATCGAATTCCTCGTCATCGCCGGTCTCGCTTTTGCCGCGGCCATTGGCTGGGGTTGGCGGCGTTCCCGTTGGCTGGCGGCCGCCGGTGCGCTGGCTGTAATCGGTGCGGTCGCGGCGGCAGCGGTTTACTTCTGGGGGGCTAATCACGGCTTTCGCGATTCCATCTATCCGCGTTTGGCCTTGATCATCAACACCCTGTTGATGTGGTGGGACAAGCCGCTAATTGGGCAAGGGGCGGGCAGTTTCAACTTTCTATATTCATTATTCCAGGAGCGCCATCTTGCGTGGGTGGATATTGGCACGGAAATGTTCGCGATAAAGCAAACCATCGCGGGTGCGGCGCACAATGAATATGTCCAATTGTTGGCCACCTTCGGGCTAATCGGCACGGCGCTGGTGGGGACGTTTGCCTGGTTTTTGCTGCGCGGGCTGAGAGGCCGGACAATGACGCCTTACGCCTGGTGCGGGCTGGCTGCCACCGGTGTATGGATGCTCAATGCCTTGGTCGAATTCCCGCTACAAAATCCCGCTACGGCGCTGTTGGCCGTGATCGGCCTGGGCTTCCTGGCACATCATGGCCAGTCGGACGCCAGTGCAACGGCAACTGAAACAGCGGCTGCGGCCAAAACCCAAAGCAATGCGCTGGTTACCATCAACCTGAATCAGGCAACGAAAATGTTCTTGCTGATAACTGCAGTTGCGCTGGTTGGTGTGGTTGGCTATGGCGGCTACCGCTTCGATGCCGGGAACCGGCACTATTTTAACGCGATCCAGAATCTTAACACGCGGCCGGACTATGCTTATGCGCAGAATTACGAGGCTTACCAATCATATCCGTGGGACACCTACATTCGCACCCAGCTCTACGTCACCACTACACGCTGGTACGAACTGACGGGCAAGCCTCCCTTGACGCCGGAAGAACTGGATAAGCTGTTTAATATTTCCGTAAGTGCATCCCCGAACACACAAGTGCTGCTGGCGCGCATGCAATACCTGCTCAACTCCCGCATTTACCAGAAAGATGTGCGTTATGGACAGGAGCTCGAACAGGGATTCGGGCTGTTGCGTAAAAACGCCAGCCGCACGCCCGATGTGCGTTTGCTGGATGCTTATTATCGCATTGTGACCAAGGATTATGCCGGCGCGGCAGCCGAGCTTGACGCAGCCGAAAAGATGAGACTGGATCCACACCAAAAGACCAACCTCGACATGATACGCAACGCGCTGGCGCAAACAGTTCAAGCCGCGAAAGCGCAACAGCCACCCAGGTAATTCCAGTTCCCGGTCAAACGTGCATTTTCGTAGGGCGGGCTGCGCCCGCCGGAGCAGGTTGTCGGGCAGCCCGACCTACGACTGGTGGGCAGGAACCGGTTCTATGGCCGAACGATATGCGGCGTGGGACGGGGTTGGCGCTGGGGTATTGAGGGTGAGGGGATATGGGTAATTAAAGCAAACGTAGGGCGGGTTTTACCCGCCGCAAATAAACAATGTCGGGCATAGCCCGACCTACAATTGTTTTACTTTTGAAATGGAAATGGAATAACAATCCACCAGGTAGCAATCCATTGGCACCGTCATTCCCGCGCATGACCGGCGACTTTGCGGCGGCATTTGCCGGAGAAATAAAATGCCGGAGAAATAAAACTCCTGTCAATGCACCGGAATAATCGAAGCCGGCCTGATCGCATTGAAAGAATTCTCGCGCACCATGCGGATCAAATCAATCAGGTCACGGGTATTCACTACCTGATCCCCATTGATATCCATCTTCGTTTTGTCAATTGGGATTTGGCCGGAGATCGCCTGCTTGAGCAGCCCCACATCTACCTCGTTCACTACGCCATCACCGTTCAGGTCGCCCAGTGAGCCCAATGAGGTTGGTGGCGGGGGGGTGCCGCCGCCGGTGCCGGTGCCGGTGGTGCTTACAGCCTGGCTGGAGGCAAACAGATTCATCGTCTGCCGCACGGGCAGGAAGGAACCGTTAAAAACCACGATCGCATCCGTGCCATCCACTTTCAGCAGTTTATAGTTGTTATTGCCGTGCTGGATAACCAGCGCCAGTTGCGTGCCGTTGAAGGCGGAGGGCTTGTCTGCAATGATTATTGAATAGGAGGTGCCGCTTACCGAACCGGTTCCTTCGTTTGCGCCCGTGGTCGCATTGACTGCAATGACCAGGTCGCCATCGGATGGGGTCAGTTTGCCATCGCTGCTGGGCGAAAGCGAGCCGGTGAGAATCATGTTCACATTCATGGCGGGAATGGCCGCCGCCGCTTGGCCTGCGGTTAGCGTCAGCAGTGTAAATATAACGAATTTCGCCCAGTGTTTGTCCATACATCGCTCCCTGTCTTGCTTATTATTTATTAGTTTTTTCCGGACGCATTATGCTGCTTTAAGCCAAGCAAAAACACTATGCCGCTTGGCCTAATCATTTTTGGGTATATGAAACCGGGTGCAGTATAGCAATAATCCGCACGCAGTAAAAAGGTATTTCGGTGAATAAGGGGTTTTTTGCTGTTCGCCGGACACATGTGTTAGTTCACTTCATGAGAGGAATTACGATGCAAACATTTAATCGAAACAAACTTGCCCTGGCTGTCGGCTCTGCGCTGCTGGTCATGGCGGGTGGCGCCCAGGCGGCCGCAGGCGCACCCGCGTTGCGCGCCACCAACCCCGATCTTATTACGAATGTCTCCGCAGGTACAGTTGCTGCCAGAGGTCTTTACGATGGTACAGGATATAACGGTGACTTGACAGTCACCCTGAATTTCACTGCCGGTGTTGCGACGGTCACCTCCACAGCCGGCTATGCGCAATTTGGCCTGCTGAGTCCCGGTGCCGATGGCTTCCTGGTCAATAATGCCGCTCCTAGCGGCTCTTCCTCGGGTAATAATCCCCCCGGCGCCACCGATGACGTTTCCATTACGGTTCTGGATGCCAGCAGTAACCCGATGACCCTGCCCGTGGTAACTTCGAATTTCAACGCTAACAATGCGGGCGCAACAGATTCCAGTCCGGTTGGTTCCAGTGCCGGTTCGGCAGATATAACCATTAACCCCGGCGCTGCCCCGAGCGCATTCCGCATGAGTGCAACCGGCTTGCTGCAATGGACTGCCGACATCGCATCCGCGGCATGGCAGGATGTTATGCTGGCTGTGAATACGCCTGCCAATACGGGCACTGCCCGCAACGGCATCATCACGCGTGAAGTTACTGCCACTGCACCTGGCGCCGGTGCAACACCTCTTGCCAACACCGTGCTGGCAAACTCGACAGCCATGGCGGCAGTTGCTGCCGCTGCGAGTGTGCATACTGCGGTTGCTCCTGATCCTATCGTTGGCACCCACGCAAATGCGGCCGGGCTGGTCGATGGCGTGATCATCGATACGCTGACCCCGTTGACTGCGGCCTTCACGTCTGCCAACATTGGACTCTCCAGCGTAGCGAGTTTGGGCGGAGAATGTGCGGCAGTTAACAAGGGCGGTGTGACCGTGCCCGTTACGTTCGGCACTGCGGTTAATACTACGGCAAACGCCTCCGCTACTGCTGTTGCTATCGCTAACAGCACTTCCGGTCTTTCGCGTTACCCGATTATTTTCACCTCGCCAACCACGGTTGACTGGGCGATTGGCAACGCCGCTGCTGACGCTGCTGCGTATGCCGCGGCCTGCTTTAACACCGGCGTTTCTTCCACTAGCCATGGTCCTGACAGCGTTCTTCCAGTTGCGGTTAACACGACTGCGCCATTGCCGACTTACTCTTTAATATTTAGCACGGCGGGTACTGCATTGACGGCAACGTTGCCTGGCAGCCCGGCAGTCACTGACGAAGCGACTCCGGTCATCACCAATGTTGCCTATACCGCTCCGGACAATAACACTCCGCCGCTGAGTAACCTGGTTCTGACTTTCTCCGAGCCTATGGGGCGGATCGGCTTGAATGACGGGCGCGAAATCGCACAAAACGTGTATATCGGTGCCGATAATCTGGCCGCGCTCAACTTGAACGATGGTACCAGCATCAGCACCTTCAACGGTGTCAGCAACAACAATGGCATCGGCACGCTGACGATCAGTGGCATTCTTGCCTCGGATCTGGTTGGCAAGACGGTAACCGTGAATAAGGGCATCAGTTTCAAGGAGCCGAATGATGCCGGCTACAGCATTGCGACAAACTATGTCGATAACACCAGCCGCATTGCCAATAACCACGTTGTTCCAAGTGCCGGCACGTATACTCATTCCATCCAGCTTGGCGGTGGTATCTATTCACTGTCCGGTGCGGATGAAGCGCCTAGCCTGGTTGGCCAGGCTGCAACCCTTGCATCGGTGTCACAGATTGTTGTTGGGTCAGCAAGTCTTGGCGGAGATACGACGGCCAGGGCGCGCACCGGCGCCGACCCAACCAAGATCGCGTCGGTTGTAGTCACATTTGCAGCCGGCAAGGAAATTGTGCTGGGCGCAGGCAAAACGATGGACCAACTGGCCACCGATCTGGTTCTGACGGTAACGGACGCTAATAATGGTGTTACCCAGAACTACAACTTCCCGCCTGGGAATCAGTCTCACGATTTCCAGTGGCACCCGACGGCTGCTGATCTGGCGATCTCTGCCGCTGGCGACACCTTGACCATCACCTTGCCCACCGAGTTGATCTACGCCAATATCAACCCGATCTACACAGTGGATGTTCGCTATCTGCCGCAAGGCAACACGGACGGCGTGCTGGTGGCCAAGGCCGACACCACGGTTAAAGTAATTGCTGGTGACGTTGCTGCGTACCTGCCGCTGGCCGCGCTGGGTGGCTTCAACACCAACAGCACACTGTATACCCAGAGCATTTCGGGTTACTTTGCTGCAGCGCCTGCTCTCGGTTCCACCATAACAGCCTACCTCGCCAAGTGGGTGGATACACCGGTTATGGATGCAGCGTATGTTACCTCCATCCAATCCGGCAAAATCACCAACCCGGGCGATAAGGTTGCTACCGACCTGGCGATCGAGTTCGTCGACAGCACTGGTGATACCCAACCCGGCGGTTACGACGTGATAAACGCGGTTGACTACGAGTTGTTCAAGGCAGTCAACCTGACCACGCTGAAAGACATAGTCAAGCAGGCGGCCAAGCTGGGCACGGTTGCTTCCAAAGAAGTTGTTGCTACGGCCAATCAAGTTCTCGCAGACCTGACTGCTGCTGCGAAGGCTGACACGACACTGGCTATGAAAAAGCAGATACCCGTGTATGTGAAGTTGATCCGTTCCAACGACAAGGCCGCTACGGGTAATACTACTAACAGCCAAGCCTACCTGAATGCCCGTGCGGTCATGTCCACGACCGCAGACGGTGCAGTAAGAGCGTTCTCGGCAACAGGCGGGAATAGTGACAATCTGGATCCGGTCTACCAGGTCATGCTTGATGTGACTACGGGCAAGATCACCGGCCGTCTGACGGGTCAACTGGTATTTGGCAAGACTAAAAACACGATGACTCAGCGCGGCTTGTGGTTTGTTGACTCATCGGGCAACCTGCAGTCTTCTGCGAATAATGCCGGCCCGGTTGCAGATGGCTTGGTGACGACTTCGGTCAACAAGGCGGGTGGTGTGGCGACAGGCACGCAGAACAGTTTCAATCTGCTGTTGGGTGTAGATCCTAACCCTTCGAATAGCAATACGCCTCCGTATAGCGGCACTATGGCGGATAACACCCTCAACCTGGCCGATACCTTCGTGTTGGCTGTGCTGACCGAGAATCCAACGGATGCGACGCATTACACACGCACCCTGTTGACCTCCGCCAACCCGGCTGCGGCTAACTACGTGCCGTTCGCTGCCAATCTGCTGACCATGAAGGGTACGCGTACGACGTTGAGCAACACGGCTACCGGATCGTTCGATGTCTCCAAGCTGAAGGCATTGCCACTGGCTCCTTCCTCGAACTGGGCGCTGTATGGCTTTGGTTCACCGGAGGTCAATAAAGGTGCTGACCTGTGGAAGGCTTTTGATCGCAACTTCGTGGGCCTCGATACGACCAGCGGCTTCCCTATGTCCTTCTGGACAAACGATGGCAACAGTGGCGATGCGGCTATCGCACTGCTCGGCAACAAGGCTGGCGTGGCGGTAGAGACCGGGTATCAAGGTGGGACGACGAGCACCATTACCGGCGCAAGCGTGCTGAAAGGCTCTAACGCACTGGCATGGAGCAACGACCAGTCTGGTAATTGGCAAGGTCCTAATAGTGCCTATTCCGTTGCCACTCTGACGGATTCCTTGTTCGTACAGCAAGCTGCTGCCAGCGCGGTTAGGGTGCCGGCAGGATGGTCGCTGGTAACTGTGCCTGCTAGTGGCACGCTGGGCGCCGGTGTGGATGCGGTCATCAAGGTGGGCGCACAAGCTGACTTTGTTAACTATCCAAGCGGCCCATCCACTCAGAACCAGTTCACCTGGATCAAGGCAACCGATGGTACGATGCCTGCTCTGACTGCTGGCGAAGCTGTGTTTGTTTACAGCAAGGCTGGCGGCGCACTGTAAAGTAAGCGTAGTCAATGCCGGGCGGGCTTTGCCCGCCGGGCATGCAGTAATGATGTGAAACGGGGTGCCTTCGGGCATCCCGTTTTTTTTCGCCCATCGATCGGCAAGGATATCTAAACGCCGGCTTGGGTGTGGTTATTACAATTCCAGATTAAACGTGCATTTTCGTAGGGCGGGCTCTGCCCGCCGGATCAGGTTGTCGGGCAGCACCCGCAAGGGGTACGCCGTGGTTGTAAGGGGCTGAAGCCCCAACAACACACGCAGGACCTGCTCCTGCATCTGGTTAGCGTTTTTCCCAAACGCCATTGATCGCTTCCGCATCATGGCTCGCGCCGAGCGCAGGCAGGTTGTAAAAGTCGAGCAGCGTGCGCAACACGTTGTAGTGGTTGATGCGTTGCGCACTCTTACCCGCTTTCACCATCGGACCCACCAGTATCGTCACCACATGATTGCCTTCGTGATTGTCATCCTCATCCCAAGTGAGTATCAATAAGCTGTTGTGTTTCATCGCCCAGTCTGCATAGGGCGCGATGCGCGTTTTCAGCCAATCGTCCGCCGCTTCAAAACTGCCATCGTGCATGTCGTTATCCTGGTCCGGGATGACAAAAGAGATGATGGGTAGCCTGGAAAAATCCTGCGGAAAATCGGCAAAGCGCTTGTTTACCTCAGTGGGGAATCGTGTGCCTTGCCAGTTCGTCACAGGATTATGCTTGCGTTGATAGGCACCAGACATGCAGCTCACATCGCCCGTTGCGGGCAACGATTCGGCAAAGCTGGCAAAGCTCAATCCGCTATCCAGCAGCCGCGTCGCAAGGTTGTCCGAGTCGAAAGTGTTGGGGCAGGCATTGCTGGTGATGCCCTGTGTAGAGCCGGAAAACAAGGCCAGATAGTTAGGCTGGCTCGGATGCGACACACCATAAGACTCTGTGAACAACGCCCCGCGTTTCGCCAGCGCGTGGATGTAGGAAGCGCTGTTACGCTTATCCATAATCTGCGCATAGCCGCGATTTTCCTCGATCACCACGACGATATGATCTGGGCGCGGCAACTGCCCGGCGTGAGCAACAGGCGCGAGTACAACAGCGAGCAGGGCGATGGCGAGTAACTGGCGCATGGTCAGGTTTATCTTGGAAACGGCGATTGACACCTTGCCGGTAGGGGCACGGCGCGCCGTGCCCCTACTTCTCCGCATCCTCGATTTTCTTCTTTTCTTCCTCAGTGTCTTTTTGTACCGCCTGATCCACTCCCTTGGCCTTTTCAAGCGCTTCACGCTGCGGTGCGGCTATTTTAGGCACGGATGGTTTGTCACACGCACTGAGTAACAATACAACGGCGAGCAAAATGTATTTCATGTTTCCTCCTGTGGGGTAAGTACGAACGTATTGTGCCACATTGAGAAACCAATATTCGGCGGTGTCACAATTCAAGCTCGGAAGAAGCTTGGAAAGCTGCCTGTCTTCGGCGCATTACGCGGTGCTAGTGGGCTCTGCGCGGGCTCTATTTTTCTACGACCCCAGTTTGACTTGCTCAGCAAAAACTGGCAGCATGAAACTGCGTTTATTGACGAAAAGTTAAAGTAAAGAACGCGAAGTAACCTCGTTAACTTGTGTTTAAAGGAGGTGTTAAAAATGAGTAATGACCTAAAGAGAATTGAGTGCGATCCAAAATGCGGCTTTGTCGTACAGAGCCACGATGAAAAGGAAGTGCTTGAGATCGCCAAAAAGCATGCCAAAGAAAAGCATGATATGAACGCAACAGACCAACAGCTTAAAGGCATGATGAAATCGGCTTAACGGTTGGCGGCCGGTTGAAAATTAGAGGTTGTTCGTTTTTGCTTAGACTTGATATTGAAGCCGCGCAAAGTTTTGCGCGGCTTTTATTTTTGGCAACTCCCACAATAGTAACTTGAACGCTGTCCCTGCCTGATTTGCTTGATGGGCGAACCACAACGGCGGCACGGTTCGCCTGCTCTGCCATAGACCCAATAGGTCTGCTGGAAGTAGCCGGGTTGGCCCGAGGTGTCCACAAAGTCGCGCAGGGTACTGCCGCCCAAGTTGATGGCTTCGGCCAGGGTCGCGCGGATTTCCGCGACCAGTTTTGCGCAGCGCGGCAGGCTGAGTTTTCCGGCGGCGAGTTGCGGTTTGATACCGGCACGGAACAACGCTTCGTTGGCGTAGATGTTGCCCACGCCGACCACGATGTGGTTGTCCATGATGCATTGTTTGATACTGACGCTACGCCCGCGCGTGGCTTGATGGAGATAGCGCGCATCGAAGTTATTTGCTGGCGGCCCATCTTCCAGTGGTTCAGGGCCGAGTGTCGCGAGCAGCGGGTGGGTAGCCGGATCACCTGTATGCCACAGCACCGCACCGAAGCGGCGCGGGTCGCGTAGCCGCATCAGCGTGCCGCTGCTCAGTATCAAATCGAAGTGATCGTGTTTGTCCGGCGGTGTGCTGGCGGGCAGGATGCGCAGACTGCCGGACATGCCCAGATGGAGAATCAATGTGCCGCTGCCGCAATCCATCAGCAGATATTTGGCGCGACGCTTGAGTGAGGCGATGGTGCGTCCGCGCAACAGCCTGGGCAAGCTTTTCGGGATAGGCCAGCGCAGATTGGCGTTGCGGATGACGACATCCGTGATGGCCAGGCCGGTGAGATGTGCGGCCAGACCGCGCCGCGTGGTTTCTACTTCGGGGAGTTCAGGCATGGTTTAAATTGAAAAGATATTCGGAGCAGTTGTCGTTTTTCACCCTTCGATACCTCAGGGCGAATGGTATTTTTTGTTCGATATTTTTCGCTGAGATAACCCGTTCGTGCTGAGGTATCGAAGCATGACGGGTGGTGGGCCACCCTTCTTCTTCTCCTTCCAGCTACCTTCGTGCGCAGGAGAGGAGCTATTTTAAGCGCGCCGGCGCTTCCACCACATCATCCCTCCCACGCCTGCCAGCAGCAGCGGCAAACCAAGCAAAGAGCTGATGCTGATGAGCCTGAGCTGCGTTGCGCTTAACTCCAGTTTGCTGTCCTTTGCGGCGCGCAGTTGCTGTGTGATGAGATGTTCCTCGCCGGCNNAGCCAGTTCACCATGTTCATGCCCAAGTCCACGTTGCCGCCGTTGCCGGCGAAACTGTTGGAGAGGAACGCGCCGTTGCCGACGACCACGATACGCTGTTCTCTATCATTGATGTGGCGTTGCAGTGCCATTGCGATGACGGCGGGGCCTGGGATGTCGTGTTGTTTATCGAACGGGTGCCCGGACAAACGGTTTCCGTCGTGCGGTTTGTCGCTTGGTTTGTTGCGGCTTACCCACCCGCGCGGGGCGACTTCCACTAGCACGCTGTGTTGCCAATCTGTATTTTCATTCCAGAGCAGTGGTCGTGCGGAAGGGAAGGCGGTAGTCAAATTGAAATCGCGCGTAATGGCGTGCGGCGGATAGGTGGCACCCAGTGACCAGGTGGCGGGTGCGTTCATCTCGGTGGCAGCCGGGTCGATCACGATGCCGGGCGGCAGCTGCAGGTCGAGTTTTTCGGCGAGGCGTTCCAGTCCGTGCAGCGGTTCGGCGTCCACCAGCCAGAGCAGATTGCCGCCGCGATCGACATAGCGCAGCAGCTTGTCCACTTCGCCGGGCATGAGATCGAGTTGCGGCTGGGTGATCACCAATACGCTGACATTGCCTGGCACTTCCTGCGCCAGTGCCAGATTAAGGCTATCGAGGTGAAAACCATTCTGCTTGAGCTTGGCGCCGAACAGCGAACCAAGGTCAAAGTTGGCGATGCCGTCCAGTTTGCGTTCGCCGTGCCCGTCCAGATACATCACGGTTTGATCGCGGGTGTGTGCCAGGCGCAGCAAGGTGCTGGTGACGATTTGCTCGTTGATCTTGGTGAGATGTTCGCTGCGTCCGGCGTATTCGATCACCATTTCGCCGTTGAAGCGGATTTGCGCCGCACGGGCTTTTTCAGTTTCTTTCCCGGGGTCGATGAATACCAGTTGAATGTCGGGCTTGTAGCGTTGATAGAGAGACAGGAAATCGCGAATGATTTTGCGTATGTCGCCCAGGCGCGCGTCCTGTTCGGTCGCGTACACGGTGATTGTGGCCGGGCCGCTCAGTTGCCTGAGCACTTCCACACTGCCGGGTTCCAGGCTGTTGCTGGCGTTATAGGTGACGTCGCGCTGGATATGATGATGCATGGCGAGATAGCCCAGGCCGGACGCAGCGCCCAACAGCAGCAATACGAACAGCAGATTGCGCAGAGTTGGATTGGAAGAGAATTTATGCGGCATATCTCATCCGTATCTGCGGTTGTTGTGCAACCGCTTCATGGTCAATATCAGAAAGACGGCGGTGAACAAAACGAAGAACGCGGCATCGCTGCTGTCCAGCAAGCCGTTGTTGAAATTCTGGAAGTGATTGAGCGGCGAGATGGAATGCCAGGGCGAATCTTCCGCCGCTGCGCCGATATCGGCCAGCCACAAACCGAGCAGCGCCGCCAACGCGCCGATGGCGGCGATGATGGGTTGCGTGGTAAGCGCGGAAATATACAGCCCCAGCGCGATATAACTGGCGGTGAGCAGGAGCAGGCCGAGGATATTGCTCAACAGCAGACCGTGATCGAGATTCGTGCCGAGCGCCAGGGTGTAGAGCATCAGCGGCACGCCGGTCATCAGCACGACCAGAAAAATCAGCAAGCCCAGAAACTTGCCGAGCACGATGTGCAGACCTGACAGCGGAGCCGAGAGCAGCAGCGTGAGCGTTTGGTTGCGGCGCTCCTCGGCGATCAGGCGCATGGTGAACATCGGCACCAGCATCATCAGCAACAGCGCGACCGTGTTGAACATCGGTGCGGCGACCGTGGTCGTCACGCCGGGCGGATTGGCGAGTTGTGCGAGCTGCGGTTGTATTTCCAGGAATGCTTCCAGCCGCGCCAGAAAGAACCACGCGAAAATGAATTGCAGCACCGCCAGGATGAACCAGGTGGACGGCATCGCAAACAGGCTGCGCAGTTCGCGCAGGGCGAGCAGGCGGATCATTTCGTTTCCCCTGCAGCATTTTTTTCAGTGTCGGTGATCTTGACGAACACGTCTTCCAGCGTGGCTTGCAGCGGCGTGAGTTGTTCCAGTTGCCAGCCTTGTTGTTCTGCCAGGGTAAGCAACTCGCCTTTGGGGTTGTGATCCGGTGCATGCAACACGCGGAACTGCGTGGCGGAAAGTTGCTCGACGTGGCTGATGCCGGCAATACCTTCCAGAACACTCAGCGGCGGCGGGTTGCGCAGGCTGATGGTGAAGCCTGATACGCTCCCGTGTTGCTGCATGTGCGCACTGGTGTCGCCATAGATCAGCTTGCCGTGCTGCATGATTTCAACGCGATCGCAGACGCTTTCCACTTCGCTGAGCAAATGCGTGGAGAGGATCACGCTGTGCGTATCGCCCAATTCGCGGATCAGGCTGCGTATCCCGCGGATTTGCACGGGGTCGAGGCCGATGGTGGGTTCGTCCAGCACGATCACGGCTGGACGATGGATGATGGCTTGCGCGATGCCGACGCGTTGCTGATAACCCTTGGACAAGGTGCCGATGATCTTTTTGCTGACCGCTTCCAGGCCGCAGCGTTGCCTGGTTTGCGCCAGTGCCTCGGCCACTGCGGCGGATTCCATGCCGCGCAATCGCGCCGCAAATGTCAGGTAATC
>PLBS01000100.1 GCA_003134595.1 Gallionella sp.
TTTGCGGTCAGTGTCAGCGGCGTGCGCGAAGGTCAGCGCGTGCTGGACGTGGCGGGCGGCTCGGCAGATTTATCTCGGCTGTTTCTCAAGAAAGTCGGCAGCAGAGGGCAAGTCGTGCTCACCGACATCAACAACGCCATGCTTCGCGTAGGACGCGACCGCCTGCTCGACGAAGGCTACACCACGCCGGTCACGCAATGCGATGCCGAACACCTGCCGTTTCCAGACAATTATTTCGACTGTGTCAGCATCGCCTTCGGTCTGCGCAACGTCACCCACAAGGACGCTGCACTGCGCGACATGCGCCGTGTGCTCAAGCCGGGCGGACGACTCATCGTGCTGGAATTTTCCAAGATTGCCAAGCCGCTGGAAAAAATTTACGACGCCTATTCATTCAAGCTGCTACCCAGGATCGGGCAGCTCATCGCCAACGATGCCGACAGCTACCGCTACCTCGCCGAATCCATCCGCATGCATCCGGGACAGGAAGAGCTGAAAACGATGATGGAAGAAGCGGGATTGGAAAAGGTCGAATACTTCAACCTGACCGGCGGCGTAGTGGCAGTGCATCGGGGGTATAAACTGTAATATTTGGCTTGTCCAGCAAGCTGAACGTGGAATTGACACAGCCTCAGGTGTTATCCGCCCTTGTATCTCTCCATTGAATAATTCTCGCGCCACTTACAAACCACCACGCGACTGCGGACTCGAACTCATTCACCATGACGAGTCCATGCTGGTCGTGAACAAGCCCGCCGGGCTACTGGCGGTGCCGGGGCGCGGAGCGGACAAGCAGGATTGTCTGTCCGCGCGAATCCAACAAGAATTCCCAGACGCGCTGATCGTGCACCGCCTGGACATGGCGACTTCCGGCCTGCTGGTATTCGCTCGCGGTGCGGAAATGCAGCGCCGCCTGTCGCGCTTGTTCCGCGAGCGCGAAGTGGAAAAGCGCTATGTGGCAGTGGTGGCGGGCAAAGTGGAACCGGCAAATATTCAAAGCCCCATTTCCCCGGCTCTCCTCCAAATGGAGAGGGAACGTTCGCCCCTTCTCCCTTTGGGGGAAGGTTGGGAAGGGGGCTGGGGCGAGGTGAATCTGCCCATCGTCGCCGATTGGCCGAATCGCCCCAGGCAGAAGGTAAATTTTGTCGTGGGCAAAAGCTCGCTGACGCGCTATCGCGTGCTGGCACATGATGCGGTCATGAATACCAGCCGCGTCGAACTGGAACCGGTAACCGGTCGCACTCACCAGTTGCGGGTGCATATGGCGGCCATTGGGCATCCGATTCTTGGCGACGTGTTGTATGGAGGAGAAGCCAGTAGCGGAGCAGAACGACTGCTGCTTCACGCGCGGGCGCTAAGCTTCCCACATCCGCTCAGTGAAGCGCCGCTGACCTTGGTATGCGAAGCACCGTTTTGACAAGCCGCAGAAGACGTGGATACTGTTACAACGTTGGAAGATAACGAATGTGGTGAAATGCCGAAAAAATCCTTTCCCTTGTCCAAAGTCTATCGCCTTCTCGAGCCGGGGCCGGTCGTGCTGGTCACGACCGCCCGCAAGGGCCGCGCTAACATCATGGCCATGTCGTGGCACACCATGCTCGAATTTGAGCCGCCGCTGGTGGGGTGCGTGATCAGCAACCGGAACTACTCGTTTGATATCTTGAATGCAAGCAAGGAGTGCGTGATCAACATCCCGACGGTGGCACTGGCGAAAAAAGTGGTGGACTGTGGAAACAGTTCCGGGCGAAAGGTCGACAAGTTCAAAAAATTTAGTCTCACACCAATGGCCGCCTCATACGTCCAGGCACCGCTCATCGACGAGTGCTATGCCAATCTTGAATGCAAGGTCGCAGACACAAAGATGGTGAACAAATACAATTTTTTTGTCCTGGAGGTAGTCAAGGCGTGGATAGACCCCATGCAAAAACATCCGCAGACTATTCATCATCAAGGCAGAGGCGTGTTCGCGGTGGATGGCGAGACGATCCGCTTGCCTTCCAAAATGAAATAAGGGAATCTCTAAAAATCCACATTTCATCCCAACTGATCAAACTACTAGCCATTCCACTAGGCCGCCAAAAAACGACGGCCAAGTGGCTGGTTATGCTGCGTTGCGAAAAAAATTTCTCGCTTACATATAAAACATATGTGGCGCGGCAAAACGAAGTTTCAGTGTAGGGTAATCTTTAGGTTAGCCGGAACTAAAATTTTTCCCGCTCCTTGCATTTAGGCGAACTCTGAATTTTTAGAGGCTCCCATAAGAAACTATTATCGATTAACGTTGCCTGACGCTGCGCTCCCGTGAAATACGGTTGCCAGTGTTATACTTCGACCCGCTTTGTTTAACCATCCCACTAAGGAATACATGAAACGATTTTTGATGTTGTTGACGATTGCTTTAACCGGTTTGAGTTTGCTTGCCGCGACGGCGGAAGCCAGGCGTTTTGGCGGTGGCGGCAGTTTTGGCAAGCAACGGACCATGGCTCCGCAAGCGGCCCCAAAGGCTCCTGCGGCAGCGCCCGCCTCAACTCCCGGCGCGGCACCCGCAGCAGCTGGCAACAAGTGGCTAGGTCCCCTGGCCGGTTTGGCAATCGGTGCGGGCTTGGGCGCGTTGTTCATGGGCGGTGGTTTAGGCGGCATGGGCGGCATTTTGATGGCGATTTTGGCTGGTGTTGCGGTGATGTTCCTGATTTCTCTGTTCCGCAAGAAACAGCAACCCGCGATGCAATATGCCGGAGCGGGCGCGCCATACGGCAATCCCGAACCTGCGCAACAGCTGGTGTATAGCGCTAGTGCCGCTCCCGCCGCCGCAGCTCTAGCCAGCAACATTCCGGCAGATTTTCCGGTGGATACATTTCTGCGCAGCGCCAAGACTTCGTTCATCCGCTTGCAAGCCGCGAATGATCGCAAGGATCTGAACGACATCCGCGAATACACCACGCCGGAAATGTTCGCCGAAATCTCGATGCAAATGCATGAGCGCGGTCAGGAGTCGGGGGACAGAGAACAGAAAACAGATGTAATTGCGATCAACGGCGAATTACTGGAAGTGGCGAACGAGGGCGACCTCGCGATCGCCAGCGTGCGTTTCACCGGCCAGTTGAGCGAAAACAACGGCACACCGGAAAACGTGGATGAGATCTGGCATGTGCAGAAGAATCTGCGCGACGACAAATCGGTTTGGCTTTTATCCGGTATCCAGCAAACCACGTTGCACTAATTCATCGTGTTTGCCCTACCCTCTGCCGCGGCACTGAATCACCTGCTCACGCAGAACAGTTGGGCTTTACAGCGGCTCGCCCGCTTTGCCGGCAAGACGGCGCGATTCGATATCGCGCCGTTCTCTTTTGCTTACACGATACTCGATGACGGTTCGCTGCGCAGTGCCGATGCGGCAACCAGCGCCGATGCGCTGTGTGTGATCGCGCCCTCACTGTTACCGCGTCTCGTTCTGCATGATGAAAAGGCGCATACCGAAATTCGCAGCGAAGGAGATGCCGCGTTGCTGACGGAAATCTTTTTCTTGTCGCGCAACCTGCGTTGGGATGCGGCGGAAGATTTGAGCCGGGTCACCGGCGATATCGCGGCGGAACGCATCGTGCAAGCCGTACACAGCACACATCAACAGCTGCGCGACAGCGCACTGAATTTTTCGCAGGCTGCGGCGGAGTACTTGACCGAGGAACGCCCGCTGCTGGCCAAGCCACAGCAAATATCCGCGTTCATGCAGCATGTGGATACGCTGCGCGACGATGTGGCGCGACTGGAACAGCGCATCAAACGTCTTGACAATGTTACTGACTCAAATCACGTTCGTGGTGAGCCGGTCGAACCATGAATCTTCTACCTCCCTTCGACTTCGCTACGCTACGCTCAGGGCGAACGGTTAACTAACATGCGCCTTTTTCGCTTGATAACAATCATTTTCGTGGCGCTGCGTTTCGGGCTGGATGAGTTTCTGCTCGCACATGAGCGGGTGCGCTGGATGCGCGCGCCGCTGAACATATTGCTGTTCATGCGCAACACCTCCAAACCACGCGCCGTGAGACTGCGCCTCGCGCTGGAAAACCTCGGGCCGATCTTCGTCAAATTCGGCCAGATGCTGTCCACGCGCCGCGACTTGATGCCGGTCGACATCGCCGACGAGCTCGCCAAGCTGCAAGACCAGGTGCCGCCGTTCCCGTCGGTGCATGCCGTCGCAGTGCTGGAAGCCGTTTACGGAAAGCCGTTGCGTGAAGTATTTAAAAGCTTTGATGAAACGCCCGTCGCCAGCGCATCGGTGGCGCAAGTGCATTTTGCAGTGCTGCCGGATGGCCGTGAAGTTGCCGTGAAAATATTGCGTCCGGGCATCACCAACATCATCGCGCACGACATTGCACTGCTGAAAGTGGCGGCTGATCTGATCGAATGGTTGTGGGCGGACGGTCGCCGTCTCAAGCCACGCGAGGTGATTGCCGAATTTGAAAAACATCTGGAAGACGAGCTTGATTTGATGCGCGAGGCAGCCAATGCCAGCCTGCTCAGGCGCAACTTTGCCAACTCCCCGCTGCTGCTGGTTCCCGAGATGTATTGGGATTATTGCAGCACCGAGGTAATGGTAATGGAGCGCATGTACGGTATCCCTATCAGTCAGGTGGACGAGTTGCGTAATGCCGGGGTGGACATTCCCAAACTGGCCAGAAACGGGGTGGAGATTTTTTATACGCAGGTATTTCGTGATGGGTTCTTTCACGCCGACATGCACCCGGGCAATGTCCAGGTTGCGACGAACGGTCAATATATCGCGCTGGATTTCGGCATCATGGGCACGCTGACCGACACCGACAAACGTTATCTCGCGCAAAATTTCATCGCGTTTTTCCGCCGTGATTACAAACGTGTCGCCGAGGTGCATATCGAATCCGGCTGGGCTCCCAAAGATACCCGCGTGGACGAACTGGAATCCGCCATACGCGCGGTGTGCGAACCGATCTTCGACAGGCCGTTGCGTGAAGTATCGTTCGGTCGCGTGCTGCTGCGCCTGTTCCAGACCTCGCGCCGCTTCGGTATCGAGGTCCAACCGCAATTGGTGTTACTGCAAAAAACGCTGCTCAATGTCGAAGGGCTGGGCTTGCAACTCGATCCCGAGCTGGATCTATGGAAGACCGCCAAACCGTGGCTGGAACGCTGGATGAGCGAGCAGGTGGGCTGGCGCGGGTTTCTCAAATCATTGCGTGCCGAAGCCCCGAATTACGCCACCGTGCTGCCGCAGCTACCGCGCCTGCTACACCGCTATCTGACCAACGATGCCGCCAACCGCAACGACGAAATGTTGCAAAAAATCCTTGAACAGCATAAGCGCTACAACACCCTGCTGACACTGATCAGCCTGATGTTATTGGGTCTTATCGCGTTTGAAATTTTTACTTTCAACCTGCGCTGAAACATGATGTCTATTGCCGTTGCCATCAAAATACGATACAGTTAATCCCTAGTACTGCAGTATGGTATTAAAGCAAACACCGAACCTCTCTCAATAGTTAAAGGATCAAAAAATCATGACAAATCCGCTGGACTCATTGTGGGGCACTGTAATTTCTGGCCTTGTTCTAACCGTTGCGCTGTATATCATTGCACACGCGCTTATTTGAGAATTTTAATATCCGGCCGTTTCGGATGCTTTATCGTTTAAGGAGATCATAAATGGACTACGTACCGGCAATTATGCGCTGGCTGCATTTGATGGCAGGCGTCATGTGGATAGGCCTGCTGTATTATTTCAACTTCGTTCAAGTTGCGGCGCTTAAGGCCGCAGCTGCCGACAATACGGCAGCGGGCATCACCAAGCATGTCGCACCGCGCGCATTGTTTTATTTCCGTTGGTCCGCTTTGGTGACCTGGCTTGCGGGCGCTGCTTTGCTCGGATCGTCCTTCGTTGCCGCGTTCACCCTGCAAGCTGGCCATGTGCCTATCGGTATCGGTGCCTGGCTGGGCACGATCATGTTGCTCAATGTCTGGGGCTTAATCTGGCCGAATCAGAAAAAGATACTTGGCATGAAGCCGGCTACGGATGAAGAGAAGGTCAAAGCGCGCCGCATCGCTTTCCTGGCTTCGCGTACCAATACGATGCTTTCGATCCCGTTGCTGTTTTTCATGGCAGCCGGCGCGCATTCGGCTATTTACGGCTTCTAAAGCTAACACTGCACTTCACGCACAAAACAAACCCGCCTTTCGGCGGGTTTTGTTTTTTGTAGGAGCGGGCCATGCCCGCGATAAAAAGTTTCGCGGGCATGGCCCGCTCCTACATTTTGAATTTATTCTACCGTGACCGACTTGGCAAGATTGCGTGGCTTGTCCACATCGGTACCCTTTTGCAAGGCGACGTAATAGGCCAACAACTGTAATGGGATAGTGTGCAGAATAGGGCTTAAATATCCCGCGTGTTCGGGCATTTGCATGATGTGGATGCCGTCCGCTGCGCGAATATGCGTATTCGCATCGGCGAACACATACAGCTCACCGCCGCGAGCGCGCACTTCCTGTAGATTGGATTTCAGTTTTTCCAGCAGCGCGTCATTCGGCGCGACCGAGATCACCGGCATGTCCTTGTCCACCAACGCCAGCGGGCCATGCTTTAGCTCGCCGGCAGGATAGGCTTCGGCGTGAATGTACGATATTTCCTTGAGTTTGAGTGCTCCTTCCAGCGCGATAGGATAGTGCAAGCCACGCCCCAGGAATAGCGCGTGATGCTTG
>PLBS01000160.1:0-12335 GCA_003134595.1 Gallionella sp.
TGCAGCGTGTTGCACGCGGCAGGCTGGAATGTGACGCGCGAGTTTTACTATAACGATGCGGGTGTGCAGATCGATAATCTGACTCGCTCCGTGCAATTGCGCTGCAAGGGCATCACGCCGGATCATCCATCCTGGCCGGAAGAAGGCTATCGCGGCGATTACATCGCGGATGTCGCCGAGGCATATTTGGCGCGGGAGATGGTTGAAGCGGACGACCAGCACGTGCAGGCCTCCGGCGATGTGAACGATGCCGATGCGATCCGCCATTTCGCGGTGGCTTATTTGCGCCGCGAACAGGACATCGATTTGCGCGCTTTCGGGGTGAACTTCGACGTGTTCGCGCTGGAGTCGGCGCTGTACACCGATGGCAAGGTCGAGGAGACGGTCGACAAGCTGATCGCCAGCGGCCATACCTATGAGCAGGATGATGCGCTGTGGCTGCGCACCACCGATTTCGGCGACGACAAAGACCGGGTGATGCGCAAGAGCGACGGCAGCTACACCTATTTTGTGCCGGACGTGGCCTATCATCTGGACAAGTGGCGGCGCGGATTTGTGCGCGTGATCAACGAACAGGGCGCGGATCACCACAGCACGATCACTCGGGTAAGAGCAGGGTTGCAGGCGCTGGACGTCGGCATCCCTCAAGGCTGGCCGGATTATGTGTTGCACCAGATGGTGACGGTGCTGCGCAACGGTCAGGAGGTGAAGATCTCCAAACGTGCGGGCAGCTATGTCACTCTGCGCGATTTGATCGACGAAGTAGGTTGCGATGCCACGCGATATTTCCTCGCCGCGCGCCATCCCGATTCGCAGCTGGTGTTCGACATCGATCTGGCGAAATCCAAGAGCAACGACAACCCGGTGTACTACATCCAGTATGCCCATGCCCGCATCAGCGCGGTGCTGGCACTATGGGGCGGCGAGCGGCAAGCCTTGTTACAAGCGGATGTCAGCCTGCTGGACAGCGAGTATGAAACCGCGTTGCTGCAACAACTGATCGACTATCCGCAAGTGATCGAAAATGCCGCGCAGGAGTTGGCGCCGCACCTGATCGCGTTCTATCTGAAAGAATTGGCAGCCAGTTTCCACAGCTACTATAATGCCTCGCGCTTTCTGGTCGAGGATGAGGCGCTCAAATTAGCTCGCCTGGCGTTGATCGCAGCGGCGGCACAAGTGATGCGCAACGGATTGACAATACTCGGGGTGAGTGCACCTGAGAAAATGTAATAAAAAGGAATAAGTAGAACATGGGCAGAAACACTGGCAACAAATCCGCCGCGCCACGCAAGGGCGGGAATTCCTTATGGACCGGTATCCTCGCTGGCATATTGGTCGGTGTCTGCATGGCTGCCGGAGTGGCCTGGTACCTCATGAAATCGCCCAGCCCGTTCATTAATAAGGAGCAGCCGGTGGTGGCGAAACCGCTGCCAGATTCGGCTAAACCGGCAGCCGCGACAGAAAAGTCGACTGCAACAGGTGATGGCAAGCAGCGTTTCGAGTTCTACAAAATGCTGACCGACAAACAGGGTACGACCGTCATTGTACCGACCAAGCCCGCCGATAAATCCCAGCCAGCCAAACTCCAGCCGGCGGACAGCAAACTTGCCTCCGTCAATGAACCACAGATATTGCAGGCGGGATCATTTCCCAATGTCAGCGATGCTGAAAATCTCAAGGCTAAACTTGCGTTGCTGGGTGTCGAAGCCAAAATTCAAACCGCGACCATCCCGGATAAAGGTGTGTGGTATCGTGTGCGTTTGGGGCCGTACAAAAATGCGGACGAGATGAATCACGCGCGCGGTTTTCTGAAACAAAATGGGGTGGATAGCACTCCTATGCGGGCGCAATGAGTTTGCAGGCACCCATATTTTTCATTTCTACAGGAGGAGCAATACATGAATAAATTGATCAAAGGATTGTTGGTTGCGGTAGCACTGTTTATCAGCGGAGCGGCATTAGCCGATGCGCAACTCGGCAAAGATTATAGTTTGCTGAATCCGGCACAACCGACCGGCACCAAGAAAATCGAAGTGCTGGAGTTTTTCTTTTACGGCTGCTCGCACTGCTTCCATTTGCATCCGCTGTTAAGCGCGTGGGAAAAGACCATGCCTAAAGATGTGGAGCTGACTTTCGTGCCCACCATTTTCCGTGATTCCTGGGAACCGATGGCAAATACTTTCTACGCGCTGGAAAGTCTGGGACAACAGCAGCAGTTACATGACGCACTGTATCGTGCCTGGAACGAAGAAAATTTGGCCTTGACCGATGCAGACAAGATTGCCGATTTTGTGGCTAAACACGGCGTTGATCGCGCGAAGTTCACCGCTGCTTACAGCTCCTTCTCCATGCAAAGCAAGGTGACGCGCGCCAGGCAAATGATTCGCAGTTATGGTATCAGCGGCACACCCACTCTGGTGGTGGACGGCAAATATGTGATCGAAGGCTTGCAACCGGAAGACACTATCCGCGCTTTGAAAGAGGTGATCGTGATGGCACGCAAGGCGCACCGAAGCTAATTAATTCACCAAGGCAACAGCCCGAAAACCAGCAGCGCTTGATCACGATGAAAGGTGAAAAATGCCGCTGCGTGTAGTTATAAGTGGCGCGTCGAGCGGTTTAGGTCTGGCCCTCGCGCGCCATTATCTTGAACGCGGAGCAACAGTCGCCGCATTTGCCAGGCGCGGCGAGTTGCTGCAAGCCCTTGCCACACAATTTCCCGGTCAGGTTTTTTGCTACGCGCTGGATGTGCGCGATGTCCATGCGATGCAACATGCCGCAAACGATTTTATCGCGCGTGCCGGTGTGCCGGATGTGGTCATCGCCAACGCCGGGGTAAGCGTCGGCACGCTCACCGAATACGCCGAAGACCTTGATGCTTTTCAGCAGGTGATGGATATCAATGTGTTGGGCATGGTGAAAACCTTCCAACCCTTCGTCGCAGCGATGCGTGCAAACTCCTCCCTTGATAAGGGGAGGGCGGGAGGGGTTCTGGTCGGCATCGCCAGCGTAGCGGGTTTTCGCGGCCTGCCGGGGGCGAGTGCCTACTCCGCCTCCAAGGCTGCCGCAATCTCCTACTTGGAATCCTTGCGAGTCGAGTTACATGGCAGCGGCGTGAAAGTCGTTACGATTTGTCCCGGCTACATCAAGACCCCGATGACGAGTATTAACCCTTATCCGATGCCATTCATCTTGGACGCAGACGAAGCCGCGAGGCGTATTGCGCTCGCCATCAAGCGGCAAACTTCATTTACAGTGATTCCGTGGCAAATGGATTTTGTCGGACGAGTGCTCAAATGCTTACCCAACTGGATATACGATCGATTGTTCGTCAACGCACCGCGCAAGCCACGCGTTAATGGCTAGAGGCTCGCAATTATACCTGCCAAGTGTTTTATCCCTTTGCCAACTGGGCAAGTTTTCTGTATTCTGGTAAACTGTTAGACCCTAAGTCCGACAGGCCTCCGGATTATGAGGCTTTTTCTCAACCTGTTTATTTTAAGGAAGTCATGATGAAAACCATTTTTACTCTGCTGGCTCTGTTTGCGTTTACCGGCACCGCCATTGTAGTACCTCAATCAAACGCTTTTGCCGCCAGCCAATACCCCAACAAAGGCAAAGTGTTGGAAGTGATGGACGCCTCGATATATACCTACATACAAGTCACCGGCGACAAGGGACCGGTATGGATCGCCGCCTCCAAGACCAGCGTCGCCAAGGGCGCCACCATCAGCTATCCTGATGGCGCAGTGATGACCAACTTTACTAGCAAAGCGTTGGACCGCACGTTCGACAAGATTATTTTTGTCGATAAAGTGAAAGTGGAAAAGAAATAAACCGAACACCCTGTCTGAAGCCCCGGTTCATCGCCGGGGTTTGCTGCCACACGTAACTGCAAACCTGCGTTTCATCACCTCACTCGATTGTGCCGAATTAACCTGGGCATTGCTGATTTATCGCCAGGACTTGGTGCATTCGCTTCCAACCACACCGCATGCAATTCTGAATTTGCCGCCACGCGCCACGCCAAGGAGTTCACATGAAATTATATTATTCACCCGGTGCCTGTTCACAGGCTTCGCACATCGCGCTGTACGAAACAGGGCTGCCGTTCGAGATCGACCGGTTAATCAAAACCACCAAAATGACGGCCGGTGGGGAAGACTTCATGCAGATCAATCCCAAAGGTTACGTGCCGACTATCAAGCTGGATGACGGCAGCATCCTGACCGAGGGCGCAGCCGTACTGCAATACATCGCCGACCAGAAACCCGGCTCCGGTCTTGCCCCCAAAGCCGGCACGATGGAGCGTTATCGCCTGCAGGAATGGCTCACTTTCATCAGCAGCGAGATTCATAAATCCTTTAGCCCGATGTTCAACAAGGACACATCAGAAGAAGTGAAAAACTATGCGCGCAATAATCTGACCAAGCGTCTGGCTCATGTGGAAACGCAGTTGGCGAACAAGCCCTATCTGATGGGCGATCATTTCACCGTGGCGGACGCGTATCTGTTCGTGGTGGTGAATTGGAGCAATATCGTCGGCTTCGATCTCAGCCCGTTTCCAAAACTCAAAGAGTACATGGCGCGAGTCGCTGCACGTCCTGCCGTGCAAGCGGCGATGAAAGCAGAAGGTTTGCTAAAATAGCTTGATCGATTAGGTTGGCAAACAAAAAGCCACAGTGATGCGGCTTTTTAGTTTTTTATGTTTAATCCGGATTGTCCATTAGCCCGAAACCAGCGTCATTCCCGCGAAGGCGGGAATCCAGTTGATTGAATAATCTCCCGCGTAGCGGGACACAACCGAGGTTTTGTCCACTTCGCGGAGTGTTTGTCTCGCTGGATTCCCGCCTTCGCGGGAATGACGAAGCAGATGGATAGTTTGGATTTAAGCGAATCTTGCGATCAACCAGGCCACAGGGCATTAACCAGCAAGCTTTTTCTTCAACACTTCATTCAACTGCGCCGGGTTAGCTTTGCCCTTGCTGGCCTTCATCGCCAAACCGACAAAGAAGCCGAACACTTTATCCTTGCCGCTGCGATACTCGGCTACTTGAGCCGGGTTGGCGGCGATGATTTCGTCCACGATTTTTTCAATCGCGCCGATATCGGAAACTTGCTTCAGCCCCTTCGATTCGATGATTTCATCCGCACTTATAGCGACACCAATCGCTTGACCTTCAGCATGACCACTGCCGGTACCAACTGCACTAACTATACGAGGGGCGCTCCACATCGCGCGGAACACTTCCTTGGCGCCCGCGTTGGAAATCGTGCTGTCCGCAATGCGCTTGAGCATGCCACCCAGTTGTTGCGGCGTGATCGGGCACTGCGCGATTTCCAATCCATCACGATTCAACTGCGCGCTGACTTCGCCGATCAGCCAGTTGGCACAAAGCTTGGCGCTGTCTTTGCCTGCGACGGCTAGCGTGGCTTCGAAATAATCTGCCATTTCGCGCGAGGCGGTTAGACCGTTGGCATCGTAGGCAGAGAGTGCATACTCGCTGGTGTAACGCGCGCGCTTGGCTTCGGGCAGCTCCGGCAGCGTGGCGCGCACTTGTTCGAGCATCGCGGGTGTAATGTCCAGCGGCAACAGATCCGGATCGGGGAAGTAGCGGTAGTCGTGGGCGTCTTCCTTGCTGCGCATCGCGCGTGTCTCACCAGTGTCCGGGTTGAACAATATGGTGGCTTGGTGGATCTTGCCGCCGTTTTCCAACGTGTCGATCTGCCACTGCACTTCGTAGTCGATGGCCTGCTGCATGAACTTGAACGAGTTGAGATTCTTGATCTCGCGGCGCGTACCCAGCGGTTCACCGGGGCGGCGCACCGACACGTTGACGTCGCAGCGGAACGAACCTTCCTGCATGTTGCCGTCGCAGATGCCAATCCAGCGCACCAGAGAGTGCAGGGTTTTGGCATACGCCACCGCTTCGGCTGCCGAGCTCATGTCCGGTTCGGAAACGATTTCCAGCAGCGGGGTGCCGGCGCGATTCAGGTCAACGCCAGTAACGCCTTGGGATTCGCCGTGTACCGACTTGCCCGCATCTTCTTCCAGATGGGCGCGGGTGATGCGCACCACTTTTTCATAGGGCTTGGCATTGCCGGACAGCGGCTCGACCTGGATCGTCAGCGCGCCCTGCCCCACCACCGGCAAATCAAACTGGCTGATCTGGTAGCCCTTGGGCAGGTCCGGATAAAAATAATTTTTGCGCGCGAACACCGAGCGCGGCGCGATATGCGCACCGACGGCGAGGCCGAACTTGATGGCGCGCTCCACTGCGCCCTTGTTCAGCACCGGCAACACGCCCGGCAGCGCGATGCTCACCGCGTCCGCCTGTGTGTTCGGCTCGGCACCATAGGTGGTGGAGGCGCCCGAAAATATTTTGCTGTTGGTCGAGAGCTGGGTATGCACTTCCAGCCCGATGACGATTTCCCATGGCATGCTCATGACTTTACAGCCCGATGTTTTGCGGGGCGCGATGATGACTATCGGTCACCAGCTGGTATTGGTGCGCGACATTCAGCATCAGCGCCTCGGCGAAATAGTTGCCGATGATTTGCAGTCCGACCGGGCGGCCGTTGCTGCCGAAGCCCGCAGGAATGGACATGCCGGGCAAGCCGGCCAGATTCACCGCGATGGTGTAGATGTCGGACAAATACATCTGCACCGGGTCGTCGCCCTTCTCGCCGAGGTTGAACGCGGTGCTCGGGCTGGTCGGCCCCATGATGACATCGCATTGCTTGAACGCATCGGCGAAATCCTGCGCGATCAGGCGGCGGATCTTTTGCGCTTGCAAATAATAGGCGTCGTAGTAGCCATGCGACAGCACGTAAGTGCCGATCATGATGCGCCGTTTCACTTCCGCGCCGAAGCCCTGCGCGCGGCTCTTTTCATACATCTCGGTGAGGTCGCTGTATTCCGGCGCTCGGTAGCCGTAGCGCACGCCATCGTAGCGCGACAGGTTGCTGGAGGCTTCTGCAGGGGCCAGCACGTAATAAACCGGGACCGCCAATCTGGAATTTGGCAGGCTGATGTCAACGATGGTTGCGCCCAGCTTTTTGTATTCGGCAATCGCCGCGTTCACGCAGCCGGCGACATCTTGCGCCAAGCCTTCGGCAAAAAATTCTTTCGGCAGGCCGATGCGCAGGCCAACTAATGGTTTATTCAAGTCGCGCACGTAATCTTCCTTGTCGCGCGGCAAACTGGTCGAGTCGCGCGGGTCGAAACCGGTCATCACGTTGAGCAGCAACGCCAAATCTTCCGCACTGCGCGCCATCGGCCCGGCCTGATCCAGGCTGGAGGCGAAGGCGATCATGCCGTAGCGCGACACCGTGCCATAAGTCGGCTTGATGCCGGAAATGCCGCACAGCGCGGCGGGTTGGCGGATTGAGCCGCCGGTATCGGTTCCGGTTGCGGCGGCGCACAGCCGCGCCGCCACCGCACAGGCCGCGCCGCCGGAGCTGCCGCCGGGAACGGCATTTCGGTCCCACGGATTTTTCACCGCGCCGAAATATGATGTTTCGTTGGACGAGCCCATCGCGAACTCGTCCATGTTGGTCTTGCCCAGATTCACCGCACCGGCGTTATTGAATTGCGCGATGACATGCGCATCATAGGGCGCGACAAAATTCGCCAGCATCTTCGAACCACAGGTGGTGCGCCAGCCCTTGGCGCAGAAGATGTCCTTTTGCGCGATCGGGATGCCGGTAAGGGGCTGCGCCTTGCCGGCGGCCAGCAGCGCATCAGCCGCGCACGCCTGTGCCAGACTGGTTCCGCCGTTGGTGGTGACGTAGGCGTTCAGCGCGGGATTTAGCGCGGCGATGCGGTCGAGGTAGAGTTGCGTCAGTTCAACGCTGCTGATTTTCCTGGCGCGCAGCGCGCTGCCGAGTTGTTGCAAACTTGAATTAAGCATGATTCGGACTATTCGATGACTTGTGGAACGAGATATAGCCCCGCTTCGACTTGCGGCGCAATCGATTGGAACAGCTCGCGCTGATCGGCTTCCGTCACCTTATCTTCGCGCAGCCGTTGCGACAAATCCTGGGCATGGGACATGGGGGCGATGCCTTTGGTATCGACGGCCTGCATTTCGGCGATCAGGTCAAAAATTCCGGAAAGTTGCGCGCGGGCGGACTCGATTTCCACTTCGGTCATCGCCAGCCGGGCCAAACGGGCGACTTTTTGGACATCTGCATTGGTCAGGGACATAGGAAAAGCTTTATTGAAATATGGCTAATAGGGTATCATACAAGGGTTTTTCAGGGTGTTGAAAAACTAGTGCGCTCGGCATAACTGCGTTGCTCAAGGGTTCAAAATGCGGGATCGCGAAGCGATAGACTTTATGTAAACTCTGCTTTTTCGCCCTTTCGCGCCTTGTTCTGACATCGCTCGCAACGTTTTTCAACACCCTGATATTGGCGCACCTCATTGACTACAGGACACAACATGTTTGGATTTTTGAAAGGCTATTTTACTAATGATTTGGCGATTGACCTTGGCACGGCGAACACGCTGATTTGGGTGCGCGGACAAGGCATCGTGCTGAATGAACCCTCAGTAGTGGCGATACGCCAGGAGGGCGGGCCGAATGGCAAGAAGGTGATCCAGCAGGTCGGACTGGGCGCCAAGCAGATGATGGGACGCACGCCGGGCAGCATCACCGTGATCCGCCCGATGAAGGATGGCGTGATCGCCGACTTCACTGTCACCGAGCTGATGCTCAAGCATTTTATCCGCAAGGTTTACAAGGCCGGCATTTTCAGTCCCAGTCCGCGCATCGTGATCTGTGTGCCATGCGGCTCCACGCAAGTGGAGCGGCGCGCGATCCGTGAATCGGCTGTCGGTGCCGGTGCGCGTCGTGTGGAGTTGATCGAAGAGCCGATGGCTGCGGCGATCGGTGCGGGTTTGCCGGTGGAAGAGGCGACCGGTTCGATGGTGGTGGACATCGGCGGCGGCACNNGACAAGTTCGACGAGGCGATCATCAATTACATACGCCGCAATTACGGCATGTTGATCGGCGAAACCACTGCCGAAGAAATCAAGAAAACCATCGGTTCCGCCTTCCCCGGTTCTGAGGTGCGCGAGATGGAAGTGACCGGGCGCAATCTGGCCGAAGGCGTGCCGCGCAGCTTCACCATTTCCAGCAACGAAGTGCTCGAAGCCATGACCGATCCGCTCAACAACATCGTCAGCGCGGTGAAGACGGCACTCGAACAAACCCCGCCGGAACTCGGTGCGGACATCGCCAACAAGGGCATGGTGCTAACCGGTGGCGGCGCGCTGCTGCGCGATCTGGATCGCTTGCTGATGGAAGAAACCGGTTTGCCGGTGTTGATCGCTGACGATCCGTTGACCTGTGTGGTGCGCGGTTCCGGTATGGCCCTCGAACACATGGATAAGTCGACCAGCATTTTCACCACCGAATAATTTTCATTACCTGATTCTCCAAGATCTGCGATGGAATGTAGGTGATAGACGGCACGCAATCCTTCCGATTTTTCAATCGCGGCCCCAGTCCGGTGGCGCGGCTGGTGTTTTTTGCAGTGCTCTCGTTGTTGCTGTTGTTCGTGGACGCTCGCTATCGCTATCTGGAATCGACGCGCAGCGCTTTGTCGGTGCTGGTCTCGCCGATACAGCGGCTGGCGACCTTGCCGAGCGCATTGTGGCAACAGGCCGGCGATTTCTTTATCACGCAGAGCACGCAACATGGTCTGATAAAGCAGAATGATGATTTGAACCAGCAGCATCAGAGCGATGCCGCGCAATTGCTGCAATTGCAGGCACTGCAATTGGAAAACCAGCAATTGCGCAATCTGGCCGCGCTGCCGATACGCAACGAATTCACCAGCCAATTAGTCGAAGTCATTTATGCCGAGCGCGATGTATTCAAGCGCAAAGTGCTCATCAACAAGGGTGCGGATGCCGATGTGCGGATCGGACAAGTGGTGATGGATGACATTGGTATCGTCGGGCAAATCACCCGCGTCTATCCCTGGCTTTCTGAAGTCACCTTGATCACCGAAAAAGATCACGCCGTGCCGGTGCAAGTGCTGCGCAATGGATTGCGCACCATCGTGTTTGGCGCGGGAGATACCAGCCAGTTGTCGCTGCGCTATATGCCGGTCAGTGCGGATGTTCAAAACGACGACGTGCTGGTCACCTCCGGTATAGACGGCATCTATCCGCCGGGCCTCCCGGTCGCCAAGGTGGTAAAGATCGAACGCGATGCAGCCTATCCCTTTGCGCACGTTACTTGTTTGCCGGTGGCGGGAGTGGATAAACACCGCCATCTGCTGATTTTGTCCAGCTTGCCCAAGTTGCCCGAGCGTCCGGATGAAAAGTCTGCCGCGGCAGATGCCGATAAACGTGTGAAGGTCAGGAGAAATAATTAGATGCCCTATCTCTCCATGCACACCAAACCGGAAATCCAGCTTCCGGTCAGCAACGCCTTTATCGTGTTAAGCGTGTTGGTCGCGCTGTTTCTGAACGGACTGCCCTGGGAGGGCATTTGGCTGATGTTGCGCCCGGACTTTGTGGCGTTGGTCATGCTGTATTGGTGTATGCACAAACCGTTGCGCGTCGGCATCGGATTGTCGTGGGCAGTGGGGATACTTGCCGACGTGGCGGATGCCAGTCTGTTCGGCCAGCACGCGCTTGCTTATACATTGCTCGCTTTTGGCGGTGTGGTGCTGCATCGCAGGCTGCAGATGTTCGATTTGCGCCAGCAGACCATTCAGGTGTTCGGGATATTCGCGTTGACTTACGCAGTGTATGCGCTGGTGAATTGGCAGGTGGATGGCTATGTGGTGTGGCCGTATTTCCTCGGTTGCCTGACTTCGACTTTGCTGTGGACGCCGCTCAGCATCATGTTCCAGGCAACGCGGCAGAAGAGAGTGGATCGTAATCGCTCATGAAGAAGCGCGTTGAGTTTAAAAATCATCAGCGCGAGATTTTTCACTTCCAGTTGCGGCTGGTCGTCGGCATCGGTTTTGTATCGGTGTTGCTGGCGATTCTGCTGGTGCGCTTCGTCTATCTGCAAGTGGCGCGCCACACCTATTACCAGACGCTGTCGGAAAGTAACCGTATCGCCATCGTTCCCATCGTTCCCAATCGCGGCCTGATACTCGACCGCAACGGCGTGGTGCTGGCGCACAACTATTCCGGCTACACGCTGGAGATAAACCAGAACAAGACAGCAGATATTGAGGCCACGATAAACGATCTGTCCACGCTGGTAGCGATCACCAACAAGGATCGCAAACGTTTTAATAAACTGCTTGCCGAGAGTCACAACTTTGAAACGCTGGTGATCCGCAATCGCTTGAGCGATGAAGAGGTCGCGCGCTTTGCCGCGCAGCAATATCGCTTTCCGGGTGTCGAGATCAAGGCGCGATTATTTCGCGATTATCCGTTCGGTGAAAAGACTTCCCATTTGATCGGCTATATCGGGCGCATCAACGATACCGAAGTGGATCAACTTGAAGAAAACGATCTGGCGGCAAATTATCGCGGCTCGGATTACATCGGCAAGACCGGCCTGGAACAGAGCTACGAAAGCGACCTGCACGGTACCACGGGCATAGAACAAGTCGAGGTGGATGCGGGCGGACGGGCGGTGCGTATGCTGTCCCGCACCGCGCCGGTTTCCGGCAACGCGCTGGTATTGAGCATCGATGCGAAGCTGCAGGAAATCGCCGAGAAATCGTTCGGCAACTATCGCGGCGCATTGGTGGCGATAGATCCGAACAATGGCGAAGTGCTGGCCTTCGTCAGCAAGCCGGGCTACGACCCCAACCCGTTCATCGACGGCATCGATACGCAGAGTTGGGATGAGCTGAATAACTCACCCGATGTGCCGCTCAACAATCGCGCGCTGCGCGGCCAATATCCGCCCGGCTCGACCATCAAGCCTTTCATGGCACTCGCCGGCTTGAATTTCCACACGCGCACGCCCGAGCAAACCATCAACGACCCGGGCGCATATTATTTGCCGGGCAGCAGCCGCCAATATCGCGACTGGAAAGCGGGCGGCCACGGCAGCGTCAACATGTTCAAGGCCATCCAGATGTCCTGCGATGTCTACTTTTACGGGCTGGCAACCGAACTGGGCATAGACAATATTTCCAGCTTTTTGTCGCGCTTTGGTTTTGGCAAGAAGACCGGCATCGATCTGGAAGGTGAAACTTCCGGTTTGGTACCTTCGCAGGAATGGAAGATGAAACGCTACCAGCAAATCTGGTATCCCGGCGACACGGTATCGGTCGGCATCGGACAGGGTTATAGCCTGGTCACACCCTTGCAACTGGCGTTTGCCACCGCCACGCTGGCGAACAA
>PLBS01000160.1:12447-22587 GCA_003134595.1 Gallionella sp.
TAAAAATGTCGACGAGCGACTTCGCGATCATGCCTGGTTCATCGCTTACGCCCCTGCCGAACAACCCAAAATCGCGCTGGTGGTGCTGGCCGAGAACGGTGGACACGGCGGCGGCGTAGCGGCACCCATCGCGCGAAAAGTGCTTGATTACTACCTGCTCGGCAAAGTGCCGAAGCCATTGGCCGATGTGGCAGTGAAAGAGGGTAGCGAACATGACTAGGCGGCAATTTTGGTTGCGTTTCATCGCGCATCTCGACCGGCAACTGTTGCTGGGTATCAGCCTGCTGCTGCTGACCAGCCTGCTGGTGTTGTACAGTGCCGATAATGCCAGCTGGGACCGCCCGCTCAACCAGATGCGCAACATCGTGGTGGCTCTCGCCTTTATGTGGCTGATCGCCAATCTTCCTTTGCATTATCTGATGCGCACCGCCGTGCCGATTTATGTGTTGGGCATGGTATTGCTGATCGGCGTGGCGCTGTTCGGCGATATCAGCCACGGTGCACGACGCTGGTTGAACCTTGGCGTGACGACCATCCAGCCATCTGAACTGATGAAGATCGGCGTGCCGTTGATGATGGCCTGGTATTTCGAGAAGCACGAAGCCACGCTTACGCTGAAAAATTATTTCGTTGCCGCCCTGCTGTTGTTCATGCCGATCGTGCTGATCGTGCGCCAGCCCGATCTGGGCACGTCGTTGCTGATCACCGCGAGCGGATTTTATGTGTTGTTCCTGGCAGGCCTGAGTTGGCGCGTGATAGGCGGGTTGTTCGTCGCGGCACTCGCCAGCGCGCCGGTGCTGTGGTCGATGATGCACGATTATCAACGCCACCGCATCATGATGCTGTTCGACCCTTCACAAGACGCGCTGGGCAATGGCTATCACACTATCCAGGCGACCATTGCGGTGGGTTCCGGCGGCATCCTCGGCAAGGGTTATTTGAACGGCACGCAGACGCATCTCGATTTTCTGCCGGAGCGCACCACCGATTTTATTTTCGCGGTCTATTCCGAAGAGTTCGGTTTGATCGGCAACCTGATCCTGTTGTCGCTGTACTCATTTGTGATTTGGCGCGGCTTCATCATCACCTCGCATGCCTCCACTTACTTCACGCGTTTAATGGCCGGCTCCATCACGCTGACCTTCGCCACTTATGCGTTCGTCAACATGGGCATGGTCAGCGGCATCCTGCCCGTGGTCGGTGTACCGCTGCCGCTGATCAGCTACGGCGGCACATCCATGCTGACCCTGCTGCTCGGTTTCGGTATGCTAATGAGCATAGAGACACACAAGAAATTGGTTAAATCTTGATAAAACAACTAGCCATTCCATTAGGTCGCCAAAAGACGGCAACCAAGTGGCTGGTTATAGGAGAAATTGCATGAATAAAAAAACCGCAGTTCTGATATTGGCAACCTTGCTGCTCGCCGCTTGCGGCGCACTGCCGCACCGCAAGGCTGCAACGCCTGCTGCAACGACAGCACCAAGCGGCGGCGGCTACCTCGCCGGGGACGGACCGGGCACAGATATCCCCGTTAATCTTGATGCGATACCGGATGCCGTGCCGAGGAACGAACCATTGCACCGTTATGCCAATCGCCCCTATGTCGCGCTGGGCAAGACTTACAAGCCGCTGACCGCCGTTGGAAGTTTCAAAGAACGCGGCATCGCCTCATGGTACGGCAAAAAATTCAATGGTGAGCGCACCTCCAGCGGCGAGACTTATGACATGTACGCCATGACTGCCGCACATCCCACTTTGCCGCTGCCCAGCTATGCGCGCGTGACGAATCTCGCCAATCAAAAATCGGTCATTGTGCGCGTCAATGACAGAGGCCCGTTCCTGCATGATCGGGTGATCGATCTGTCCTATACCGCCGCGTACAAACTGGGCCTCCTCGGCGACGGCAGCGCGGAAGTCGAAGTGGAAAGCCTGAATCCCGATGTCAGCGTCAATACCATTGCCGCTAACACAGTGCAAAGCCAACCGCTCGAAAGCAGCGCGCCCGCAACTCTTGTTACTGCGCCTCCTGTTGCGGTTTCCGCCGTTGTTGACGCTCCTGTTATTGCCACTCCGGTGGCCACGCCCCCTGTTGCATTGGCAACACTGGAAAGCAAGGACACCGCCGTTTACCTGCAACTCGGCGCATTCAGTTCGCAAGTGGGGGCGGCAGCGTATCTGGACAAAATGCGTAGTAAACTCGGCGACACTGGCAAGCAACTCATGTTGACAACTAATAAAGACGGACTCGTGCGGGTAAATATCGGGCCTTATGCCAATCTGAACGAAGCAAGGAGTAGCGCGGAGAGTATGGAAGGGGAGCTGGGGTTCAAGCCGATGGTGAATTTGCCGTAGGGGTAGGTTGGGTTAGCGTGCAGCGCGTAACCCAACAATGAATCTGCAATTCACAAAATGACCGTTCGTGTTGATAACCAGCGACTTGGCTGTCGTGTTTTGACAGCTTAGTCGAATGGCTAGTTGTTTCACCAGTTTGTCGAAACATGAATGGCCGAAAGCAAATCAACTTCGCCGGGCTACCCCCGACAAACCTCTAAGTTACCCAGCGACCCTCAATACCAAACCTTTGAGATAAGCCCCCTCCGGAAAACTCAGCAGCACCGGATGATCGGCGCTGGCGTGCAGGTGATGCACTATCTGCGCATCGACGCCGGCATCGAGTGCGGCTCCGGCGATGATCTTCTGGAACAGGTCTGCACTGATACCGCCGGAGCAGGAGTAGGTGCACAGCAGGCCGCCCGGCCTGAGCAGTTTGAAGGCTAGCAGGTTGATGTCCTTGTAGCCGCGTGCGGCTTTTTCGGCGAACGCGGCGGTGGGGGCGAACTTGGGCGGGTCGAGGATGATCAGGTCGAATTTTTTGTTCTGGTCCCGCAAGGTGCGCAGCGCATGGAACACATCCGCTTCCAGCCATTCGGCACGTGATTCATCCAGACTATTGCGCGTTAAATTTTCTGCCGCAATATGTAATGCATCTCCCGATGCGTCGATCGACAGCACCGACTTCGCGCCGCCGCGCAGCGCATACAACGAGAAGCCGCCGGTGTAGCAAAAACAATTCAGCACGTCTTTATCGCGCGCCAGCGTCTCGGTCAGTGCGCGGTTGTCGCGCTGGTCGAGATAGAAGCCGGTCTTTTGTCCTGCTGCCACATCCACGCTAAAGCGCAGGCCGTTCTCGATCACTTCCACGGTATCGGGCAACATGCCGCGCAGCACGCCGTTGCGCAGTTCCAGGCCTTCCAATCCACGCGAATCGGAATCGGAACGTTCGTAAATGCACACAGGCTTGCAGAGTTCCTGCAGGATGTCGGCGCAGGTGTCGCGCCAGCGTTCCGCTCCCGCGCTGCCGATTTGCATCACCAGCACGTCGCCGTATTGATCGACGATCAGTCCCGGCAGGCCGTCGGATTCGCCGTGTATCAGGCGCGCTCCCCCTCCCTCAATCCCTCCCCCGTGGGGAGAGGGAAGGCAAGCCCTTCTCCCTCCGGGGGAAGGGTTGGGAAGGGGGTTGCGTGCCGCCAACGCGTTAGAAATTTTTCTGCGAAAAAATGCCGCGTCTATACTTTCTTCTTCGCGCCACGACCAGACCCGTGCGGTGATTTGTGAGTTGGCGTTGTAGGCTGCCCAAGCGAGAAATTCGCCTTGTGCACTGCGCACCGGCAGCGTGTCGCCGCTGATAGGCGCGCCATCCACGCGCTCGATCGCACCAGAAAATATCCACGGGTGGCGGCGCAACAAGGATTTTTCGCGACCTGCTTTGAGCAGGATGCCGGGTTGCGCAGTGGCGGACCCGATGGGGAGTTGCGGTGCGCCACGCGGAGTGTTGTTCTGTTCGGTATTTTTCTGATCGCTTGGCGGCTTTCCACTGCGCTGGGTACGGTTGCGAAAATCCCTGTTTCCTTGAGATGGACGGTGTGGCGTGGAAGGTGATTTTGTCTTTTGGCTGGTCATGTTTTTTCTTTGGTTTTCTTCTTGGCGCGCGGATGAGCCGCGTCGTAAATCTTGCTGAGATATTGAAAATCGAGATGGGTATAAACCTGAGTGGTGGAAATGCTGGCGTGGCCGAGCATCTCCTGCACGGCGCGCAGATCTCCGCTGGATTGCAGCACGTGGGTGGCAAAAGAATGGCGCAGCAGATGCGGGTGCACGTTGCTGGTGATGCCCTGTTTTATGCCCCATTGCTTCATGCGCAGTTGCACCACGCGCGGTGAGATACGTGAACCGCGCTGGCCGACGAACAGCGCGGTCTCGTCCGCTTTGGCCAGTTGATCGCGCACCGCCAGCCAGGCTTGCAGCGCGGTGATGGCAAACTGGCCGAGCGGCACGATGCGCGTCTTGCTGCCTTTGCCGGTCACGCGCACTTCCCCTGCGCTCAAGTCGAGTTGCTCCGGGTCGAGGTCGACCAGTTCCGCCAGCCGCAGGCCGGAGGAATAAAATAATTCGAATATCGCCTTGTCGCGTATCGCTTCAGTGGTGTCAGTAGGCAGGTCGACCATGCGAGTAGCCTCGTCGGGCGACAAGGCTTGCGGCAAAGTCTTCGGCGACTTGGGTGCGCGCAGTCCGACGCAGGGATTGTCGGTCAGGCCGTGATCGCGCATCAAGTAAGTGAAGAAGCCGCGCCAAGCCGACAGCATGCGCGCCAGCGAACGACCGCCCAGTCCTTTGCTGTGCAGTTGCGCGATGTAGCGGCGGATTTGATGGATCTTAAGATGGTCTAGCGGTGTCTCTGCGGCCAGTTCGAACAGATGCTTGAGGTCGCGGGCATAATTCTCTGCAGTCAGTTCGGAATATTGCTTCTCATTGCGCAGCCACGCCAGGTAGCCTTGTAAGTATTTCTGGTTGGGCGTGGCGGCATCGGTCATAAGAAATTCGTCATTCCGGCGAAGGCCGGAATCCAGTCAATGAATATATCTCCCGGCAACGTGGGGGCAAAACCAAAAGGCATGATGAATAAAACCCCTGGATTCCGGCTTGGCCGAAGGCCAGTTTATCCTGAGCCTGTCGAAGGGCCGGAATGACAAAATCAAAATTCAAGCGAGCATCCACTAGCGTGCAAGATACGGATGCAGCGCACTGCTCACCGCTTCGGCGATGCGTTGCAGGAATACCGTACCCATCTCGGGATAGAAACGTTGTTTGTCCTCGCTCGCCAGTACCAGCAAGCCTATGGTCTCACTGCCCACATGTAACGGCAAATAGGCATAAGAGTGCAATTGCGCGGCACGCTCGCCAAACCATGCGGCGGTGTCGTGTGCGGCATGATGCAGGCAAACCGGTTGCGCTTGAGCATCCGCAAAGGCCAACACTTCCGCGCTGGGCGGGTTGGTTTGCCACAGATGCAACACGGTGTGCGGTATGGCAAAAATATCGCGCAACAAATGCGGGATCATTTCCTGCAGCGTGGTCAGGTCTCGCGCGGCGAATAGCGCAACGACGAATTCATGCACCTTGTGTTGCAGCGCATCGTTATCTTGTGCGAACGTTATCATTTCGCGCAGCTTTTTTTCCAGCTCCTTGTTTTTCTCGCGCAACGCAAGCAGCTGTCGTTCGCTCAACGAAATCGTGCGCCCGCCATGCGGGTGCGGCAGATTGATTTGCGCCAGTGTTTCGACATGTTCCTCAAAGAACTGCGGGTTGTTCTGCAAATATTGCGCTACTTCTTCATCTCTCATGGATTCTCCCTATAAATTGATTTCGCCTGAAAATACCGTAATCGCCGGACCGGTCATCAGCACCGGCTGGCCATCGCCATCCCAAGTGATGGTCAACAAGCCGCCGCGTGTGGCAACGTTCACCGGGCTGTCCAGCAACCCGCGCCGAATGCCGGCCACGACTGCGGCACAAGCCCCGGTACCGCATGACAGGGTTTCACCCGCGCCGCGTTCATACACGCGCAGCCGCAAGGAATGGCGATCCATTACCTGCATGAAACCGGCATTGACGCGCTTGGGAAAGCGCGGGTGATGCTCGATCAGCGGCCCCAGTTTTTCCACCGCTGCACGCTCGACATCCGGCACCAGTTGCACGGCATGCGGATTGCCCATCGACAGCGCGCTGATATCCAGCGCTTCACCGGCAACTTCCAGCAGCTCGCTGACCGCGCCGCTGCCGCCGTTGAATGGAATGCGTGACGGTTCAAAAACCGGCGGGCCCATGTTGACCGTCACGCGCCCGTCTGGTTCGAGACGCGGACTGATCAATCCGCCCTGTGTTTCAACCACGATTTCCCGCTTGGGGGTCAATTTCTGGTCATGCACGAAGCGCATGAAGCAGCGCGCGCCATTGCCGCACTGCTCCACTTCTCCGCCGTCAGCGTTGAAGATGCGGTAGCGAAAATCGGCCTCTTTGTTCCCGGCTTTTTCGACGATCAAAATCTGGTCGCAACCCACGCCAAAATGTCGGTCGGCCAGCAGACGCAGTTGTTCCGGGCTGAGCTTGATGTGCTGACGCACGCCATCCAGCACCACGAAGTCGTTGCCTGCACCGTGCATCTTGGTGAACTTCAATAACATTCCTTATCCTTCGTCGTTAAGCAATTCGGCGTGCCGGAAACAATTCGTAGTGTGATCGTTGACCATGCCGGTCGCCTGCATGAAAGCATAGCAAATCGTCGAGCCGACGAACTTGAAACCGCGTCGTTTCAATTCTTTGCTCATCGCATCGGATTCCGGCGTGCTCGCGGGTATATCGGCGAAGCTGCGCCATGCATTCTGTTTCGGCTTGCCCCCGACAAATTGCCAGATGAATGCAGCAAAGCTGCCGAAATCATCCTGCACTTCAAGAAATCTCTGCGCGTTGATCACTGCGGCTTCCACCTTTAAACGATTGCGTACGATACCCGCATTCTGCAGCAGCGATTCTATTTTATTTGCGTCATATGCGGCAATGCGTGTCGCGTCGAAATCATCGAAGTCGGCGCGATAATTTTCGCGTTTGCGCAAAATGGTGATCCAGCTCAAGCCCGCCTGTGCGCCTTCCAGAATCAAAAATTCAAACATGCGTTGATCGTCATGCAGCGGTACACCCCACTCAGTATCGTGATAGCTTTGATACAAAGTATCACTGCCTGCCCAAGCACAACGGTGCTTGTTCATGACTTTGGGCTCATGGCGAGTGCGCATCCAACCGCATCACCTCGCGCCACATGCAGCGATCCATCACCACGGTGATGCCCGATTCCTTGGCGCGTTGCGCGGCGGCTTCGTGAATAACGCCTTCTTGCAGCCAAAGGTTTTTAATGCCGAGCTTGATGCAACTTTCCACGATGGCGGGAACGTGTTGCGCCGCGCGAAACACATCCACGATGTCCGGAAGTTCGGGCAGGCTTTCCAGGTCGGGGAACGCTTTCTCGCCCAGCACCTCGCTGACCAATGGACGCACCGGAATGATGCGATAGCCGAAACTTTGCAGACCGCGTGCAACGCGAAAACTGGGGCGCGCCTGATTCGGCGATAATCCCACCACAGCGATGCTGTGCACGTTATGCAAAATCTGGCGGATTTTTTCCGGTTCTGGATTGATGAAAGCCATGGCATGTTGAGTTGATATTTGTTGAGGCTATCAAGATAGCACTTTTGCGAGTTGGGCGACAAATCGCCCATCCCTGCGAACTTCATTTCCGTCGTGCCGTGACATGGACGGTCTGGTCAAAAACCGTTATGCTGCGCGCCTTCTCAGAACGCGCCCGTAGCTCAGCTGGATAGAGTATTGGTTTCCGAAGCCAAGGGTCGTGGGTTCGACTCCCGCCGGGCGCACCATCAAATTCAATGGGTTAGATCAGAAATGATCTAACCTATTTTTCTTTCGATGGGGCTTTGGGGAGACTTTCTTTCCTAAGATGTTCCCGCCGAATCATTGCAAGGTTAGCTCGTCAACTTCCTTGGCAATTCCGCTTTCCTCTGGGGTAAGTGCGAAATCCTCAATCGAAGGATTGGTGAGCAAACAGCCAGCTACAAATTTTCGGAAGATTTTTTTCCTCTCAAGAATATTTTGCAATTCCGCAGGACTGATGACGAACAAGGGGACGAGAGTATGTAGAACCTTAAAAATCATCCGTGCTATTGCTTTTAGCTGAATGCGAGTTGGTGCATAGCCCCAATCCAACCCATCGTTAAAAATGTAGTAACGATAAATCCACTCGTCACCAAGTTTCGCTACCGCCCATGGCTTATGTACGGTTGAGAACATCATTGCTTGTTTTTATGATAGTGAATTACACTCGAAACTCATCTTTCGAAGCCTTCGAATTCGGCCCCGTCCGGGATCGACCTTCCGAAGTTAGAAGAGTGGCTCCCGATGAAGGAGATGTAAGACCGCACACCGTTGGGGAGTCTCATGCTAAGCGCAAAAAAAGTCTCGATTCCAAACCGCCTGCTTGCCGCATTGCCACGCAAGGATTACCGAAAGCTGCTGCCCTTCCTCGAACCGGTCACGCTGGCCTTTGCGGAGGTTCTCTATGAACCACATGCCCGGATTCGGCACGTATACTTTCCTAACGACTGCTTCGTCTCAATGCTGACTAGCGTAGATGGCGACCGGGTTGCGGAGGTCGGACTCGTCGGCTCTGAAGGCCTGATCGGGGTTCCCGTGGCGCTGGGTGCCGCTGTCTCGCCTTTTCGTGCCGTGGTACAAGGCGGCGGCACGGCAATGCGGATGAAGGTAGCGGACTTTCGCCGCGAATTCAGCGAGAGCGCTGCGTTGCGGCGAGAGTTGTTTCTCTTTACCCACTTGCTGATGATCCAGATCGCGCAGACCGCGGCGTGCAACCGCTTCCATGTGGTGACACAGCGCATGGCCCGCTGGCTGTTGATGACCCGTGACCGCGTCAACTCCAACGAGTTTCGCATTACGCAGGAATTTCTTGGGCTCATGCTTGGCGTGCGGCGGAGCCGCATCTCCTTGGCAGGGAGCAGCCTGCAGGCATGCAAGCTCATTGGCTACAGACGCGGCACTGTCACCATCCTCGACCAGAAAGGCCTCGAAGCGGCTGCCTGTGGGTGCTATAAAACTGTCAAAGACAGCTACAGCCAGGCACAAGCTTAGAAGGGAATTTCCCCGCCAGCCCCGCTCAAGTCATACACGCAATCGCGCGGACGGACAGCAATGCTTCTTCGGATTTCAGATCATCCAGCTTGATTTGGGACAGTAGGCGGGGAATTTGTGCGGGCTGAACGGCGTGGTCGTGAAAGACTTGGAGAAAACGCTGGGCGACCGAGTTTACAGAAGCGCAGTCATTTTTCCGGCCAAGCGCTTCCAAAGCTCATTAACGTTAAAGGGAATAGGCGCGTGATTAATTGTTATTGGTGGATGCAATGGTATCCAAATGCTTAGACTACGCTCAACCAGGACCTGCCGCATAAGGTCGCGCTAAGCCGGTTATCTCCATACGTTAATCCAGAAAATAGACCCTTCCCAGTGCCCAGTTTCATCTGTTCTGGCGCACCAAATAACCAAAGAGTTAGGCTGAAAGCCTGCCTCCTTGATTCTTACCTGTAGCAAAAACCGTATCACTTCTGCGATCAACCCATTGCGCAAGATGCTCATTGGATAGGTGCGCATACCTCTGCACCATATCCGATCCTGACCACCCGCCCAACTCCTGCAATACGTGCAACGGAGTGCCTTCTTGAATGTGCCAGCTTGCCCATGTGTGTCTTAGGTCATGCCAGCGGAAATTCTCGATGCCTACCCGCTTTAAAGCCTTGTGCCATGCCTTGGTGTTCACCTGATGCACAGGCTTACCCCTGAAGCTGAACACATTGGCCTGATGCTTGCCGATCTGTTTACGCAGCACTGCAACCGCTACGCTTGACAATGGAACGGGAATCGCTTTTCTAGCCTTGGCTTGGTCTGGATGTATCCATGCCATTCTGCTGGCTAAATCCACCTGCGACCATTGCAGGCCAGTGACATTGGAACGCCGCAAACCTGTTTCCAGACTGAAGCGCACCATGTCAGCAAGATGCGGCGGCAATTCGGCAACCGTTACAGTACTGTTACAGAGCCTTGACAGAAAAATATATTTAATGCGGATAGTAAGCGCAGGTTTGTAATTCCAACGACCGCTTCCGGGTAAACTATAACCAAGTGTGTCTGACTGCTGGGTGCTGCGATTTCAACCGGTCG
>PLBS01000019.1 GCA_003134595.1 Gallionella sp.
TTTTTACAATCTACTTTACCCAACTCGGCCCGCAATGGATTACGTTTCTGACCGGGATTCTTGTGGCCGCGATACTTGCGGAGGCAACACGCAGGTCGCATGCGGAGTGGGTTGTCACGCGCCGAACCGCGCAATTGTCGTCAATAAAAACCAAGCTCGAACGCGAATCGCAACTTCGTAAAAATGCCGAGGAGGAGATTGCTGCCAGCAAACCGAGATTGCATCTGATCGACGAGGTTTTGCCGACCATGGTTGCGCTCGTGGATAGAGAGGGACATTGCCAATACCATAACCGGGCATTTCTGGACTGGTTGCGCTTGCGGACGGAACAAATCAAGGGCCGGCATATGCGCGATGTGCTGGGCGCCAAAGTCTACCAGGAAACAGCGACTGCGGTTCGCCAGTCGTTGGATGGGCGTGCGGTACATTATGAACGGACGCAGAAGATGCCGGATGGAGCGGTCTACAGGTTGTCCGTTGAACATCTCCCCCAGTTTGGAGAGGATGGCAAAGTTACCGGGTTCTATATGTTGATTAATGACATCACCGAACCCGGTGATGTGCGCATGCCAGCCCAGCCTGAAGCATCGACTGATCAAAACATGTTTGTCGACTCCTACGCCGAACAAATTTCCACGCAGCAGGATGCAGGCCGGATCAGGATGGCCATCGAGAATGGCGAATTCAGTCTGTTTTGCCAGCTGATTACTCCCCTGACAGCCAATTCCGGCGAGGCCGGGCACTACGAGATTCTGGTTCGGTTGATGGAGGAAGAGGAAAGAATGATACCGCCGGGGAGGTTTTTTCCGCTTGCCGAAAAACATGGCCTCATGCCGCATCTGGACCGGTGGGTTGTGCAGCATGTTACGGAATGGGTAGCGCTTCAAAAATCGCAGGAGGGGCAAAATCCACAGGGGGAACAACCGGAAAATTCGATGTTCTTCATCAACGTGTCGGGAGCTACGATAGCCGACCCCGGCTTTCCGGAATTTCTGCAGTTGACGCTACTGGAATATGGCGTGCCCGGTGCCGCCCTGTGCTTCGAGATACCGGAACCGGAACTCGCCTCAAGAACTGCGGAGGTAGCCGAATTTGCGCGGCAGGTCAGGCAGTGCGGCTGTCGCGTTGCGCTCAGCGGCTTCGGCCGGGACCGGGTTTTGTTTGACCTGATTCGCGGCTTCCAGGTGGAATTCCTGAAAATTGACGGTAGCATCATTCTCGATATTCTTCACGACCCGGTGAAACTCGCCAAGGTAACGGCCATAGACCGGGTCGCAAAAAAGATCGGCGTCAAAACTATCGCGGAATTGGTGGAGAGCGAAGAGACCATTGCGAACCTGAGAGAAATCGGTATCGATTTTGCGCAGGGTTTTGGCATCTCAAGGCCACGGCCTTTGAAGGGGTAAGCTTTGGGATTCATAATGCGGATTCAGGCGGCATGACCCGCAGAAATTTGCGCACGACTAATTCCAATTCCCGATCAAACGTGCATTTTCGTATGGCGGGCTATGCCCGCCGGATCAGGTTGTCGGGCATAGCCCGACCTACAATTGTTTTACTTTTTAAATGGAAATGGAATAACTGACCAAGTTTGGAACAAGCAGATGGATCCCACCACAGATAACTTGCTAGAGAAGGCTCACACCCTGCTGGAGCGGCTCGAACGACTACTGCCGTCCGCGGCTTCCGTCGAGCCTGATTGGGAGAAAGCCAGCGCGTTCCGCTGGGAGCAGGGCAGGCTGGTTCCGGTGCCACAATTCCATCGCATCCACCTTGCCGACCTGCTAGTCATCGATGAGCAAAAACGCCTGATCGAACAGAACACCAAACAGTTCGTGCAAGGCCGCCCGGCCAACAACGTGCTGCTCACCGGCTCGCGCGGCACCGGAAAATCATCGCTGGTCAAGGCGCTGCTCAACGAATATGCATCAGATGGACTGCGCCTGATCGAAGTCGGCAAACTGGCGCTGGCGGATTTGCCGCACATCATCGCGCTGGTCGCGGGCAGGCCGGAGCGCTTCATCCTGTATTGCGATGACCTCTCCTTTAACGCCGACGAGCCGGGCTACCAAGCGCTCAAGGCCGCGCTGGACGGCTCGCTGGTGGCCTTCTCCGACAACCTGCTGATCTACGCCACCTCCAACCGCCGCCACCTGATGCCGGAATCCATGCAGGATAATCTCGCCACGAAATATGTCGGCGATGAGATACACCCGGCGGAAAGCGTCGAGGAAAAAATTTCCTTGTCCGAAAGATTCGGGCTGTGGGTGTCGTTCTATCCGTTCACGCAGGACGAATATCTGGCCATTGTTGCGCACTGGCTGAGGCACTTCGGTTTGTCGGGTGATCTGGATGAGGTTGCGCGGCAGGCGGCGTTGCAATGGAGTATTCAACGTGGCTCACGCAGCGGGCGCGTGGCATGGCAGTTTGCTAGGGATTGGGCAGGGAAGAGTTAATTATTCCGTTCGCCCTGAGGTATCGAAGGGTGAATGACCAAAAGCAATTCAACACCGCCGGGGGGTAGCCCGGCAACTAGTCACTTTCTTTTGCTTCGCCAAAATAAAGTAACCAAAGAAAAGGCGACCCCGGTTTGCCACCCTGCGGGGTACCCTCGATCAG
>PLBS01000130.1 GCA_003134595.1 Gallionella sp.
TATTTACGGATAAGTTCTAAGCCGCTAGCCAGCATATTCAGCAAATGAACCAGTCTTTTATGCTGCTCGTCTATCTGGGATATGCCAGTGGCAAAATTTTCGTTCCAGGGGAAAATTTCAAGTGATTCATTCATAACCTTGCCCATCAATTGGTTGGTCGCGATTCAGAAATCTATTTGCTAACCAATTCTGCTAACTTCATTATCGAAACATCAAAAGATGCGCCAATAATACACCTTTTGTTAATCGGCATATAGACCGGTAGTCGTGCGAACCATTGCCTACGGTTCATCATTACCCGCGCGTATTCGACTGCGTCTCGAACTGCGTCAAATTTACCAGCGGCAGTGGCTGCCATCCCTCCTTGCGGTGTTCCGCCACGACATTGGTGAAGATGCCGCCGCGCACGTAGAATTTTGCGGTGAGGCGCATGAAGCGGGGCAGGGTGGCGGCGACCAGATCATCCAGAATCCGGTTGGTCACGTCTTCGTGGAAATGGCCTTCGTTGCGGAATGACCACATATACAGTTTGAGGCTTTTCAGTTCGACGCATTGTTCGTCGGCGATGTAGTCGAGGATCAGCGTGGCGAAGTCCGGCTGGCCGGTCTTGGGGCAGAGGCAGGTGAACTCGGGGATTTCCATGTGGATGTGGTAATCGCGCCGGGGATTGGGGTTGGGAAAAGTTTCCAAAGTTTTATTGGGTTGGGTTGTCATTTTGTGCCGCGTTCCGCTTCGGTTAGAATAGCGGGATTATAACGTTTGCCTGATTTAAATTGCGCCTTTCCCACATTAAGCTAGCCGGTTTCAAGTCCTTCGTTGATCCCACGCATATCGCCCTGCCGGGGCAACTCGTCGGTATCGTCGGCCCCAACGGTTGCGGCAAGTCGAATGTAATCGACGCGTTGCGCTGGGTGCTGGGCGAATCCAAGGCTTCCGCGTTGCGCGGCGAAACCATGCAGGATGTGATCTTCAACGGTTCCAGCAAGCGCAAGCCGGTTTCGCGCGCCAGCGTCGAACTGATTTTCGACAACTCGCTGGGCAAGGCGAACGGTCAGTGGTCGAGCTACGCGGAAATTTCCATCAAACGCGTGTTGCAGCGCGACGGTGATTCCAGCTACCACATCAACAACCAGCACGTGCGGCGCAAGGACATCACCGACATCTTCCTCGGCACCGGCTTGGGGGGGCGCGCCTACGCCATCATCGAGCAGGGCATGATCTCGCGCATCATCGAGGCCAAGCCGGAAGAATTGCGCATCTTCCTCGAAGAAGCAGCGGGTGTTTCCAAATACCGCGACCGTCGCCGCGAGACCGAGTTGCGTATCGGCGACACGCGCGACAATTTGCTGCGCGTCAGCGATATCCTGCAAGAACTGGAAAAGCAACTGGTGCATCTGAGTGCGCAGGCCGAAGTGGCGAAACAATACCGCGCGCTGGAAACTCTGCGTGATACCACGCAACACTTGTTCTGGTTGGTGAAAAAGCAGGAAGCCGAAGCGCAGCGCGCCAAATTTGCGCATGCCACCGAGAAAACACGCACCGAACTGGAAGCCGAAACCGCTCGGCTGCGCGACATCGAAAGCCAACTGGAAACTGCGCGCAGCGGGCATTACCAGCTTTCCGACGCGCTGCACGTCAAGCAGGGCGAGCTGTATACGGCGAATGCCGAAATCGCGCGACTGGAGCAGCACATCAAACACGTCGCCGAGCAACGCCAGCGACTGACCCAACAGATCGCCAACACCGAGAAACAAATCGAACAGCAGCAACATCAACGCCAGGGTGTGCATTCCTTGCTGGAACACTGGCAGCGCCAGCAGGAAGGCGCGGCAAGCAAGGTCGAACAGAGCGAGCTGCATGCCGGGTTGGAGGCAAAGAATTTGCCACAAGCCGAGGAAGCAGCGCGCACTGCACAGGAGCGCTACAACGCGCTACAACGAGAACAGCTGCTACTGCAACAGCAACTGCAATTGGCGGATACGCAACATGCCAATCTGCAGCGCAACATTCAGCAACTGGAATCCCGCCGCTCGCGTTTGTTGCTGGAAAAAGACAATCTGCCGAGCCCTGATACCGGCGCGCTACAACAGGCACAGCAGCAGTTGAACGAACTCGAAACAGAGCGTGCCGAGCAAGTGCAAAAACTGGCGAGCCTGCAAGAGCAATTGCCGCTGGCCGATAGCGAGCGGCGCAATCAACGCGGTTCTTTGCAGCAGCAGGAACGTCTGCTGGCACAGACCGAGGCGCGCTTGCATGCCTTGCAGCAATTGCAGCGGCAGATCGATAACGACAAGAACCTGAATGCATGGCTGCAACAACACCAATTGGAAAAGCTGCCGCGTCTGTGGCAATCCATTCGCATCGAGAGCGGTTGGGAAGACGCCTTGGAAGCGGTATTGCGCGAGCGGCTGAATGCGCTTGCCTTGACGGATATGGGCGTCGCGGCTGAGTGGAGAGAGGCGCCTCCGGCGAAACTCGCCGTGTTTGCGGTAGGTCGGGATTCATCCCGGCATGATGGTGATGTCGGGATGAATCCCGACCTACATCCTTTGCTCGATTATGTGCAATGTCAGGACGCGCAAGTGCTGCCGGTGATGCGCGATTGGCTGACACATGTGTATGCCGTGGCGGATGTGGCACAAGGTTATGCGCAGCGTGCGCAATTGCCGTCGGGTGGCTGGTTCGTCACGCCGCAGGGACACCTGATCGGCATGCACAGCGTGTTGTTCCACGCACCGGATAGCCAGTTGCATGGGGTGTTGGCGAGGCAGCGCGAGATCGAAAAGCTGGAGCAGGAGTCAGCCGAACAGAATCGCAACGCGGAGTATTCCAGGCAACAGGTCGNNGCCGGCAACGAATTGCAGCAACGTTTGCATGCTCAGCAAATGCAAATACTCAAACTCAACCAGGCGCACGAGCGCAGTGCGGAACGCACCATGCAGATCGATCGCGAGATGCAGGAAGTGGCTGATCTGCTCGGCACTGAGCAGCGCCAGCAGCACGGCATAGACGAACAGATGGCGGTGCTGCGTGAGCAGATCGCCGCTTTCCATGCGCAAGTCGATGAGGCACAACGCCATGCCAACGCGCAGGACAGTGCGCTGCGTGAGCAGCGCGGCCGGGCGCAGCAAGCGCAGCATGCCTTGCAGGAAGCGCGCTTCTTTGCCAAAACCTGCGCGGAGAAAATCGCCGATTTGCAACACAACACCCAGCAGATCACCGATGCGCTGGCGCAGTTCGAGCAGAATTTGATCCAGTTGCGCGCCGATCTGTCGGGCAGCGAGGATGAAACGGCCAGGCAACAGTTGCAAGCGGCATTGCTGGTGCGTCAGGCTTGCGAGCAAACGCTGGGCGAGGCGCGCAACATTCTGGAAAATGCCACAGTCAATCTGCAAAAGTTCGAGCAGGAACGTCTTGTCTGTGAACACAAGCTCAGCCCGCTTCGCGAGAAACTCAATGAACTGACGCTTAAAGAGCAAGAGTCGCGTTTGCATTTCGAACAATGGTCCGAGCAATTGCAGGGTGTGGATGAACAAGTGCTGATGCCGCTGCTGGAATACGAAAAACTTTTGTCCGGGCACCCGAGTGGCAACAACAAGCCGAATGTCTTGCAGAGCGAGTTGAATCGCCTGAATGCAGATATCGAGGCATTGGGCGCGGTGAATCTCGCCGCACTCGAAGAGCTGCAAACCGCGACCGAACGCAAAGCCTATCTGGATGCGCAATCCAAGGATCTGAACGAGGCGATGGCGACGCTGGAAGATGCGATTCGCCGCATCGACAAGGAATCGCGCGATTTGTTGATGGATACCTACAACCAGGTCAATCAGCATCTGGCGGAAATGTTCCCGGTATTGTTTGCCGGCGGCGAAGCGCGCCTGGTGCTGACCGGCGAAGAGATACTCGACAGTGGCGTGCAGGTGATGGCGCAACCGCCGGGCAAGAAGAACAGCTCGATACATCTGTTGTCCGGCGGGGAAAAAGCCCTCACGGCGATTGCGCTGATATTCTCGTTATTTCAACTCAACCCGGCACCGTTCTGTTTGCTTGATGAAGTGGATGCGCCGCTGGACGATACCAATACCGAGCGGCTCTGCGCGCTGATCAAGAAAATGGCGCAACACACCCAGTTCGTGTTCATCAGTCACAACAAGATCACGATGGAGCTGGCGCAACAATTGGTCGGTGTGACGATGCAGGAGAAGGGGGTGTCCAAAGTAGTGGCGGTGGACATCGAAGAAGCCATGCGGATGCGCGACGAGCAGCTTGTCGCTTAGGATTATTTGCAGAGGTTGCTGATTTCTTGTTGGGCTTTTTCGATGCGTTGCTGGCGTTGCTTGTCGTCCAGGTAGGAACGCTCGCCGTTGGCATCGATCTCCACCATGCGCCCGCCTGCCTGCAAATTGCTCAGATTTTGTTGTGCGTTGGTGCAGCTGGCTTTGACAGCATCTGTGGCAGCCTGCTTCTGCGCGGCTTTGTCGGCGGCTTCTTGCTTCGCTTGTTGAGCCTTTTTCAATTCCGCTTCGCGCTCCGCAATGGTTTTCGGCGCGGCAGGCGCGCTTGTCGCGGTCACGCCGCTGGTACCCACAGTACCTTCGGTGCCGGATGCTGAACGCAATGTTTCCGCCCTCGCCTCCGGTGGGGGCGGCTGATCCGAATAATGCACCCGACCTTGGGCATCCACCCACTTACTGATCGCAGCAAAGGTGTTTGCGCTGGCCAGCATTAACAAAATCAGCAGAAATTTGCTCATGGCAATCGTCCCTGTGGTAAAGGTTTTTTGATTGAAATCAAATCCAGCCGAAAAAATTCAGCTAAATGCGCACATGAGTCTAGCATGTGGAGGTATGATTGCAACTGAATAAGATGTGCCGGATTAATGGAGCAAGGAGGGGAGTGTTATGCAGGATAGCAATGCTGGCTCTGTCGCCAACAAAACCTATAACAATGTGGAAAAAAATGCCGAGGCGGTATTGGCCGAGGCGGTATTGAAGCTTTTCAATGCCTATTATCGCGATCACAATCATTCAGGAAAGCTTTACGACGATTTTCCGAATTTCTTTATGTTCAAGCCCAGTGTGCTGGAGGGCAAGGAAATCGCCACGCGCGGCTCGGAAAAATTGTTGCTGGACGACTGCATTCAGCGCGCCAAGGCACGCAACGGCTACATCAGCGTGTCCAAACATCGCAATCCAAAGCTGGGTTACTACTGGCTGGAATTGTCGGTGACGCCGTTCATGATGGGTGATGCGGTGAACAAGGGTAATAAAGGCGAGTTCTTTTATATCCTCACCAAATTTATCGAATATACCAAGCAGCATCCGAAAATGTATGGGGATTTAACTGCCGAAGTGGATTCCGACAAGGATATCGCGCTGATGCTGGATGGGATCGGCAAAATGGCGGCTCGCCTCAGCGTATCACTCGATATATACCCGGAGCAGATGCTGGTGTCGTTCGATCCGAATTGGCCGGTGACGGAAGTCAAAAAGTTGCTCCAATCGCTCAAGGAAAACGATCAGGACTGGTGTGAAATGTTCTTCGAATATCTGATTTATGTGATGGGCAAGAAGACTAGAGGCTAGTTTTCAGCAGCACCAGTGCAGCGCCGCTGCCGCCGTCTTTGCCTGGCGCGTCGCAATATCCCAATACCTGCTGATGTTGAGTGAGCCAGTGGCGCGTAAGTCTGCGCAACACCGCTTCGCCGCCTTGGCTGTTCAGCCCCTTGCCATGTATCACCAGCACACAGCGCAACTTGCGCTGCGTCGCTTCATGTAAAAACTCCTGTAATAGCTTGCGCGCCGCATCGCTGTTATTGCCGTGCAGATCGAGGCTGTCCTGAATAGGCCAACTGCCGCGCCGCAGCTTGCGTAAGGTCATGCGCGATAGGCCGTTGCTCAAAAATTCATCCGGTGCGTTTTCGGCTGCGAAATCCGAAGAACTGTTGGCCGGGCACCCATCAGACAGCGTATCAGTTATTGCCAGAGGTGAGACGGGGGGATGAAGCAAAGGTTTGCGCGGGGCAGATCGTGGCGTGATGCGGTTTTGCTCTGCCAGATGCTTCACTTCGCCGACTGCCGCGCGGAACAGCGCGGCATCGTCGGGTGCTATCTTGTCAGTTTGATTTTTCGAAGGCTTCTTCACAACGTCATGAACGCTGTAGTTGTAGAAATATTTCTTTAGGTCTTTGCTAGCGAGGCGAGATACTTATCCGCATCCAACGCCGCCATGCAGCCCGTTCCGGCACTGGTGACCGCTTGACGATAGATTTGATCCTGCACATCACCGGCCGCAAACACGCCGGAAATACTGGTCGCAGTGGCATTGCCATTCGAGCCGCCGCGCGTTTGGATATAGCCGTTACTCATTTCCAGTTGCCCGGTAAAGATATCGGTATTGGGCTTGTGACCGATGGCGATGAACACCCCCTGTAGTGCGATGTCCTTCATTTCGCCGTTCTGCACAAGCTTGACGCGCATGCCGGTCACGCCGCTTGCATCGCCGAGCACTTCGTCCAGCGTGCTATTGAGTTGCAGTGTGATTTTTCCTTCTTTCACTTTTTCCATCAGGTGATCGACCATGATGCGCTCGGCGCGGAAGGT
>PLBS01000158.1 GCA_003134595.1 Gallionella sp.
ATAGCCATCTGACTGATAAAACCACTAGCCATTCCACTAGGCTGTCAAAAGACGACAACCAAGTGGCTGGTTATAACCCAGCAAAAGACGCTGGGCAAGTCATTGGTTATAGCCATTCGACTAAGCGAGCAAACAACGCTCGCCAAGTCGCTGGTTATGGCCGGGCACCCGAAAGGCTTTGCATAGCCATTCGGCTAAGTCACCAAAATACGGTGCCTAAGCCGCTGGTTAACGATAGCCAAGTCGCTGGTTATAGTCGCGCCTACATTCTTCAGGGTGTTAGTGGCCACGATTATGGACGAGGTGCACCGGTTAAGTTGGCGCAACAGTTATAGAAGCCAAATTTCCCCAGCTTTCTGTGCGTTCAAAGGGATTTGTTATTCTGTTGAAGTGATAGTATGAGCCGAAAGACGGGGTGGATGCACCACAGGGGTGGGTCTTTATCCACCTGACAGTGTTTAATCGTTAAATACCAAAGGGAGGGCACCATGCAAGCAAGCCAGGGACAAACGGCGAATGGCGAAGGCCGCGAACTGTTAACTTTCACGCTGGGCCGCGAGGAATATGGCATCGACATTCTCAAAGTCCAGGAAATTCGTGGCTACGATGCCGTGACCACGATCGCAAATGCGCCCGCATTCATCAAGGGCGTGATCAATCTGCGCGGCATCATCGTCCCGATCGTGGACATGCGCATTAAATTCAAACTCGGCAGCGTCACTTATGACGAGACCACTGTGGTGATCATACTCAACATCGCGAAGCGTGTGGTGGGCATGGTGGTGGATGGCGTCTCTGACGTGACCACGCTGAAACCGGATGAGATCAAACCGGCGCCGGAATTCGGCTCGAGTTTGGATACCCAATATCTGCTGGGCTTGGGCACGGTGGATGAGCGCATGATCATCTTGGTGGACATAGAGCGGCTCATGACGAGCCGGGATATGGAATTGATCGAAGCAGCTGAAATGTCCGCCTGATGAAACTACTGGTGAAACAACTAGCCNNGCAACCAGAAGACGGTTGCCAAGCGGTTGGTTATAGCCCATTCGACTAGGCTATCAGCCGAAGAGCTTTTGGCCGGGCACCAGAAAGACGATAGCCAAGTTGCTGGTTATAGCGTGTGGGTTCCATCATAGTGTAGTCAGAAGATAGTTTAAGGGGGAAGAAAATTATGACGTTCAACTTTACCATACAGCGCAAGCTGATCGCCTTTAGCTCAATTGCTTTGGTATTCATATCATGAAAAATTCGCCAGACTTATCGTCGTTCAGTAAATTCGGGTTGCAGGCCAAGATACAGATTGTGGTTCATTCCTTCATATTGGTGCTGTTCACCTTTGCCACTATAGTTCTTTCCCATTCCATCAAAACTATCATTCTTGATTCCGTGCAGCAGCGTGCCGAAGGAATTGCCAACGAAGTAATTGATGGCGCAAACATGCTGATGGAAACCGGGGAAATCAGCGTGCCAGAGAATAGGAAGCTGTTGATCCAGAAGATTTCCAGTTCTGGAAATATCATCGGGCTGAGACTTGTACGTGCCGAGCAGGTCATCAGGCAATTCGGCGAGGGGTTGCCTGAAGAGCAAATAAAGGATGAAGTGGAAAGGACTGCTATTGAATCCAAGAAACCATCCTATCTCCTTGAAGACCGCAGCGGCGTGCCAGTATTTCGTGCGGTCACCCCCTATTTGGTTAGTCACAATTTCCATGGTACGGATTGTCTGAATTGTCATACCGTCGAAGTTGGCAGTGTCAACGGCGCATCTGATATCGATATCGACCTGACATCTGATTTCGAGAAATTGCACAGAATTATTCTGTGGCTGGTCGTTGGCCAGATGGTGGTGCAACTCATACTGTTTTTCCTTATCAGATGGGTGATGCGAAGATTTGTTATTCATCCGTTGGACGAAGCAGTGGGCGTCGCTAACCGGATAGCCGAAGGTGATCTGACCGTGAGGATAGAATCCCACTCCAGGGATGAAACCGGGCAATTGCTGCAAGCGCTGCAGGAAATGAACGAAAGCCTGGGCGGCATCGTCGGCGAGGTGCGCAACACTACCGACTCCATCAGCACCGCCGCACAGCAGATCGCGGCGGGCAACAGCGATTTGTCGCAGCGCACCGAGGAACAGGCCTCCAGCCTGGAGGAAACCGCCTCCAGCATGGAAGAACTGACCTCGACCGTGAAGCAGAACGCGGAGAATGCCAAGCAGGCCAACCAACTGGCGGCCAACGCATCGGACATCGCGGTCAAGGGCGGGCAGGCAGTGGGCGAGGTGGTGCAAACCATGGCCTCGATCAGCGCCAGCTCGAAAAAGATCGTGGACATCATCAGCGTCATCGAAGGCATCGCCTTCCAGACCAACATCCTGGCCTTGAACGCCGCCGTGGAAGCGGCGCGTGCCGGCGAACAGGGACGCGGCTTCGCGGTGGTGGCGGCCGAGGTGCGCAATCTGGCGCAACGCTCGGCTGCGGCGGCCAAGGAAATCAAGACTCTGATCGGCGACTCGGTGGACAAAGTGGATGCCGGTTCAAAACAGGTGGACCAGGCCGGTGCGACCATGAACGAAATCGTCAGCGCGGTAAAACGCGTCACCGACATCATGGCTGAAATCGCCGCCGCCTCCAACGAGCAGAGCGCGGGCATCGATCAAGTGAACCAGGCGATCATCCAGATGGACGAAGTGACGCAACAAAACGCCGCACTGGTGGAAGAAGCCGCCGCCGCCGCCGAATCAATGCAGGAGCAAGCGGGCAGCCTGAAGGAAGCGGTGAGCATATTCAAGCTGGAAGCCGGCAAGGGAGGCGCGCAAACAACTACCCCTAAACCCATCGCCACACCCGCCATCGCCCATCGCGCTCCGGCACCGCTCCGGGACAAAAAACTTTTGTCCGGGCGCCCGAAAGAGCGCAAGCTGGTCGAAGCCAAAGAAGACGCGGACGGCGAGTGGAAAGAGTTTT
>PLBS01000179.1 GCA_003134595.1 Gallionella sp.
ACCCTGCTCAACATGCGCAACGGTAACATACGCATCCTGGTCGCCACCGATGTGGCGGCGCGCGGTCTCGACGTGCGCGGCATTTCGCATGTGATCAACTTCGACCTGCCCAAGTTCGCCGAAGATTACGTGCACCGCATCGGGCGTACCGGTCGCGCGGGTGCGTCCGGCATCGCGATTTCGTTCGCCTCGAATCGCGATGTGCAATTGCTGAAGCGCATCGAACGCTACACCGAACAAAGCATCAAGATGCACACCATCGAAGGACTGGAGCCCAAGTACAAACTGCGCACCGGCGGTGGCCCTGCTTCGGATCGTCCGCGCAGCAATAGCGGCCCGCGTCGGAGCAGCGGTGGCAGTTTCGGCGGCGGCAACAATGCCGGCTTCGGCGGCAGCCGCACGGGTGGTTTCGCCGGCAACAAAACCAGCGGCGGTTTTGCCGGTAAAACCGGAAATGCTTTTCACCACAGCGCGCCGGACAGCCGTCATAGCCATACCGGACGCTCCGAAAAACTTTTGGCCGGGCACCCGAAAGAAGGTCATGGTCAATGGCAAGGCCAAGCCAACGGCAACACCACTCAAGGTCATACCGGTGCCGGGATAAATGTTTCTCATACGCTGGGTGTTGGCGGTGGCCAGGGTTTTGGCGGACAAGGTCGAGGTCAAGGTGCCGACCAACCGCGCAGCCAGGAGCGCAGCTTCGGCGGGCAAAACCAGAATCGCGGCGGCAACAGTGCTCCACGCCGCACCGGTGATCGCCCAAGCTATACACTCGGGCGCGGCAACAATGGCAATAGCCGTTAAGCCTACTCGCTGATATAAAACAAAAAGCTGTAAAAGAAAAAGCACGCCCAGGCGTGCTTTTTTTATTGTCCGTGTTTTTTTATTGCCAATAAATTATTCAAATTCCGAATAGAAAGGAGAACAAGGCGGCAAGGATGAGGCGACGAAGACAGCACACTTAGTGCGGCTAGGAGGCGAAGACGAAGCCAACACAGTTATCGTTTCTATTCGGAATTGGAATTATAGATATTTTTTCATGCGCGCCAGCACAGTTTCGCGCGGGAACAATGCCAGCACGGCATCCACCGACGGGGTGTGCGTTTGCCCGACCAGCATCACGCGCAACGGCATCGCCAGCTTGGGCATCTTCAAATTGTGTTTGGCCAGTAATTCCTTTATCAGTGCGGCCAGCGCGGGCGCTTCCCATGCAACATCGGCAAAACGTTCGGCGAGTTCGCGCAACGCGGGCAGCACTTCGGGCACAAGGTGCGCATCGAGTAATTCCTGCGCAGCATGCACTTCGATATAAAACACCTCCGCCTCATCCGCCAATTCCAGCAAAGTCGCGACACGCTCTTTATACAAGACGATCACCGCCTCCAACCGCGGAGCATCGCTTACCTGCACGCCGCGATCGGCCAGATGCTTGCGCACCAAGCCATCCAGGCGCGTGTTGTCGGCCAGCTTGATGTAATGCTGGTTCAGCCAGCGCAATTTTTCGGGGTTGAACTGCGCCGCCGATTTGCTGATGTGACGCAGATCGAACCAGGCGATGAATTCCTGCATGGAGAAGATTTCTTCATCGCCGTGCGACCAACCCAAACGCGCCAGGTAATTGATCAACGCTTCCGGCAAGAAGCCGTCCTCGGCATATTGCATCACGCTCACCGCGCCATGCCGCTTGGACAGCCGCTCGCCGTCGCTGCCCAAAATCATCGGCACGTGTGCATATTGCGGCAGCGTCGCGCCCAATGCCTTGAGTATATTGATCTGGCGCGGCGTGTTGTTGACGTGATCGTCGCCGCGGATGACTTGGGTGATGCCCATGTCCAGGTCGTCCACCACCACGCAGAAATTGTAAGTCGGCGTGCCATCGGCACGCGCGATAATCAAATCATCCAGTTCGCTGTTCTCGAAAACGATCTTGCCCTTGACCATGTCGTCCCATGCCGCCACGCCATGCAGCGGATTCTTGAAACGCACCACCGGCTTGATGCCCTCCGGCGGAGCCGGCAGAACCTTGCCCTGCTCCGGCCGCCAATGGCCATCGTAGCGCGGCTTCTCACCGCGCGCACGCTGCGCCTCGCGCATCGCATCCAACTCCGCAGGCGAGGTATAGCAGTTATAAGCCCTGCCTTCATCCAGCATCTGCTGCAACACTTCCTTGTAACGATCCATACGCTGCATCTGGTAAAACGGGCCTTCGTCGTAATCCAGATTCAACCAGGACATCCCATCCAGAATCGCCTGTACCGATTCCTGTGTGGAACGTTCCAGATCGGTATCTTCGATACGCAAAATGAAGGTGCCGCCCAACTTGCGCGCATACGCCCATGAGAACAAAGCGGTGCGTGCGCCGCCAATGTGAAGGTAGCCGGTAGGGCTGGGAGCGAAACGAGTACGAATGATCATAAGTTAAACAGGGAAGGCAAACAATAAGGCGCGCATTTTACGGGCTTTGCGCATTGTGCGCACAAAGTTGTGACTGTGGATTGACCAAGGCAATCGCGTTGTGCTCTAATCCGCGCCCTCTTCAGGGCGGTTAACTCAGCGGTAGAGTGTTACCTTCACACGGTAGAAGCCACTGGTTCGATCCCAGTACCGCCCACCAAATGCAAAGGACTACTGCCAAGAATTTTACGCCGCAACATTAACGCGTTTGTTATGTTGCACAGCACGGCGTTCAGCTTGCCATAAATCGTAGTTAGCCTGCATGTAGAGCCAAGACTCCGCTGATCCACCGAAAACACGAGCGAGCTTGATGGCCATGTCGGCAGAAATTCCGGTATGCGCATTGAGTACGCGAGAAAGAGCCACGCGAGTTACGCCCAGTTGCTTGGCCAAGCCGGTCACAGTTACACCCTCGACCATTACACCATCTTTTAGTACTTCCCCTGGGTGTGGGGGATTGAACATGCGGCTCATAATTTTTCTCCTAGTGATAATCCTGATAATCCACCACTTCAGCATTTTGCCCAACAAACCGAAAGGTTAAGCGCCAGTTCCCGGACACAGATACAGCCCAATAGCCTTTCAGCGTGCCTTTGAGGGGATGCAACTGCCACGCTGGCAAGCTCATATCTTGCGGCGATTTAGCAGCATTCAGCTTGGCAACACGCCCAATAGTACCGCCCACCAAAAAATATTTAAGCGCACCAAACAAAAAGCCCGGCACTTTCGTGCCGGGCTTTTTTACCAACTCAAGAACCGATTAAGGAGCCTGGATGTTGGAAGCTTGCTTGCCCTTAGGGCCTTGTGTAACTTCAAAGGTGACCTTCTGGCCTTCTTTGAGTGACTTGAAACCGCTCATGTTGATCGCGGAAAAGTGCGCGAACAAATCTTCGCTGCCATCATCGGGAGTGACAAAACCGAAACCCTTTGAATCGTTGAACCATTTAACTGTACCTGTTGCCATGTGTATAACTCCTACTAAAAAAACGGGGAAATCCCCCGCAGAACTATTTGAATCGAAGATTGCACATGGAAAACCAGTACTGCAAAAACTTTGAATCAAATACCAAGGTGCCTTTTACGCTGGTTTAGTAGGTATCGTCAAGGTAAATTAATAATATATTTACCAGAATCAGTTAAGATTTCAAAATTGGCCTCCTGGAGTTTTCCGAGAATGGACGTAATAAGTCTGCTTTTCCTGCTGTTGCTGGCCGCGCTTGGGTGGTTCTGGTTCGACAGTCTTCGCGCCCTCGAGATCGCACGGAATGCGGGCAAGCGTGCCTGCGACGATGCGAATGTGCAGTTTCTCGACGACACGGTCGCCGGCATCGCGCTTGCGCTGGTGCGCAACAAATCGGGACGCAGGGTGCTGCGCCGCACTTTCCGATTCGAATTCAGCGAGACCGGCAACACGCGTCTTGAAGGCCAGTTGATCGTGCTTGGCAACAGGGTCGAGTCGGTAACGATGGAGCCCTATCAGATGTTGCCTGATGATCAGTAGAACTACTTTTCCCTGGACAGGAAAAATAATCCGGTCTTAACGGCAAGGCAGCCGCCCTGAAATGGCTCCAATGCCAGATTGACCGTAGGGGTGCTCGGATCTTCATAGACCGAAATGCCATCTAGCTTGTCGGAATAGAATTTCCATTCCTTAAACGTCGTCTGGCGGAGTTGCGTGCAATCTTCCGGGAATGGCATGACCAGCGTAAACGAGGCATCGCATGTCCTCACTTGTGACTCGGTGGCCGTTATTGTCAATATGCTCTTCCCGACTGTGTAGGTTTTCGCGCCGGTCACCAATACCGAGTGCTTTTCAACATTGGTTTGATTCCACAAATTGAAGTATGCAAAGTCACTTTGAAAAACGAAGTGCGCGATATCATCCACAGCATGCGCGCACGCCTTGAATCCTTTTTCTTTGAGTTGAATCGCTGATTGGGTTTCCACCTCATTATCCGCGGCAAAAACATTGCACGTGAGACATAGAAACATGAGAGCCGGAAGGATGGCAAATCCTTTCATTTTGATTTCTCCATATTTTGCGGTTGGCGTTCGTTGCGCGTTTGATTCAATAATGCGTTCAAGATTATCGTTGATGCTGACACGGATAATGTAACGATTCTGGATTAACTGGAGCAACTGAGTGAGGTCTGGTTTTTCGCAGGGACAAGTCATATTGATTATGCCGTTTTTTCCAGCCCGCATAAAACTGTTTTCAAACTATAAATTGGCCAACTGTTAAACTGACTCCCGCCCTTGATTTAATGGCACGACGGAGAAAAGACGCAATGGGAGTGTTCGGGCACTTATTCGGTCATGATGAAACGAAGGATATGCCCGGGCTGCTGCCCGCCATCGAACGGGCCATCTCCGGGGTTGAGCCTCTGCTCAAACAGATTAGCGGGTATCCCAATAGTTACCGCAAACCCGTCACCATTGCGCTGGAATACGCCCAGAGTCTTGCGGCCAGTGTGCCCGGCCCGGTGGTGGTCGATCGGGAGTCCTACGCCAAGGATGCTTTTGTTCACGCGCTGTTTCCGGCTGTGGATTCCGTTATGGAGGCGCTCAGTTCCAGCGTGGCTTTGCGGGACTATCAGCGCGACTTCCCCGCCGGTGATGAGTTATATGCTTTGATGGGTATGCGGCGCTATGAAAAGACCGTGGTGGGGATGGAGTTGTCCGGCCAGACGATACAGCGGGACGTGGTTCAAAAAGCAGTCTATTTCACCAGCCACACCATTGAGAATCCCGCCCCCAGTGAGCAACAGGCCAGGGATCAGGTTGCCTGGAGTTTTTTCGACAGTCTGGTGGGCAAGGTGAAAAAGCGGGTGGAGCTGCGCAAGCAGGACAAGCAGTCACAACTGCAGGAGAAGGATTTGCTTATGGCCCGTTTGCGCACGGCTAATGTCCAGGCCAGACCCGCCCTGGAAGAACAGTTGGCCAAGATGTTAAGCAGTATGCAGTCCACCATCAGCTTGCTGGAACTGAGCAATTTCATAGAAGACTTTGATGCCGTGTTACTGAACCCGGAGCAGTATCTTCGATTGGTTCAAACACCAATAATTTTGGACAGCATGGGTATCAAGCGGGATAGTGGCGATGCAAGCATGGCGGGTGCGATCATATTCAACGACTTGATCGGTTTTGACCGCCGGGATTGGACGGTGACCATGGTTCATTGCAACAACATGCAAAGCGAATCATTCGCTACGCGGCTGGAACAGGCGTACCGCAAGCTTGCCATTTAGCGGTCGCTACCGCCGGACATACGGGCCGGATTTTCCAGCCCCCTGTCCATCAATTGCCGGGCCATCAATTGCAGGGACGATGCATTTAGGTTCCCTTTATCAACCGGCACGCATCTCAAGCATCAGATGATTGACCCGCTTGACGAAACCGGCCGGGTCGTCCAGTTGTCCGCCCTCTGCCAGCAATGCCTGATCGAACAGGACAGCGGCCCAATCATCGAAATACTTTTCTTCTTCCTTCAAACGCATCACCACCGGGTGGTTCGGATTGATCTCCAGGATAGGGAGGGTCGACGGAGTCTTCTGCCCGGCGGCCTTGAGCATGCGTGCCATGTTGCCGCCGATGTCATGCTCTTCGGAAACCAGGCAGGCGGGTGAATCGGTCAGACGATTCGTGACCCTGACTTCCTTGACGCGCTCTGCGAGACTGGTTTTGATTTTCCCGGTCAGCTCCTTGTGGTCATTGGCCTGCTTCTGCTGCTCCTGCTTCTCGGCTTCGTCCTCAAGCTTGCCCAGATCAAGTCCGCCTTTTGCGACGGAGACCAGCGATTTGCCGGCGAACTCGGTCAACGAGCTCACCACCCACTCGTCCACGCGNNTCGGCGGTGATGTAGTAAATCTTGTCCTGCCCTTCCTTCATGCGCGCGATGTAATCGGCCAGCGAAACGATCGCTGCATCGGTATCCGCATGGGTCGAGGCGAAGCGCAACAGACCGGCGATCTTTTCCTTGTTGGCGAAATCTTCCGCCGCACCCTCCTTCAGCACTTGGCCGAATTCACCCCAGAACCTGGCGTATTTTTCCTTTTCATTGGCCGCCAACTCTTCCAGCAGACCGAGCACCTTCTTGGTACAACCCGCGCGTATCGCCTCGATATCTTTCGACTCCTGAAGGATCTCGCGCGACACGTTCAGCGGCAGATCGCTGGAATCGACGATGCCGCGCACGAAGCGCAGATAGGCCGGCAGCAATTGCTCGGCATCATCCATGATGAACACGCGGCGCACGTATAGCTTGATGCCATGGCGGGCATTGCGATCCCACATATCAAATGGCGCACGTGCCGGAATATAGAGCAACTGCGTGTATTCCTGGCGGCCTTCCACGCGCGCATGCGCCCATGCCAGCGGGTCTTCATAATCATGTCCGACATGCTTGTAGAACGCCTTGTACTCGTCGTCGGAAATATCATTCCTGGAGCGCGCCCACAATGCGGAAGCCTGATTGACGGTTTCGTCCTCGCCGGTGACGACTTGGCCGCCCTCCTTCCATTCTTCCTTTTTCATCACGATGGGCTGGACGATGTGATCCGAATATTTGTGGATGATGGAACGAATCTGGTGGCCGCTGAGCAGATCGTCCTGGCCGGCGCGCAGATGCAAGGTGATGTCGGTGCCGCGTGCCGGTTTGTCCACCATTTCAATCGTGAACTCGCCGCCGCCGTCCGATTCCCAATGCACGCCCTGATCCGCTTGCTCTCCGGCACGACGTGTTGTGACAGCGACCTTGTCGGCCACGATGAAGGAAGAATAAAAACCGACGCCAAACTGCCCGATCAGATTCGCATCCTTCTGCTGGTCGCCGCTTAGTTTGGTAAAGAATTCCCGTGTGCCCGATTTCGCGATCGTGCCCAGATTATTGATGACCTCGTCGCGGCTCATGCCGATGCCGTTGTCGCTGATCGTCAGGGTTCTGGCATCCTTGTCGTAACTGACGCGGATTTGCAGATCGGAATCGCTCTCGAACAGCGTGGGGTTGTGCAACGCCTCAAAGCGCAATTTGTCACAAGCATCCGACGCGTTGGAGATCAGCTCGCGCAGGAAGATCTCGCGGTTGGAATACAGCGAATGGATCATCAATTGCAGAAGCTGTTTAACTTCCGTCTGAAACCCCATCGTTTCACGATTGGCAGCAATATTTTCAGTCATACGAATCCCTATCAGTTGTTTACAAATAGCCTCAGCTCAAATGGAGTCTATCTAAAATTTTTCAAGTGCCGGATTATTTCAATGCCAACAAATCGTCTAACCACACCTTCCAGCGCCGGTATTTTTCCGGCAGTGCCTTGGCGTTGCTGGCTATCACTACCCTTTCGCCTTCTCTGTGGCATGCCGGGGCCATTCCGGCCGCGAGTAGCGCGGCCCCCTGCAAGCTGGATTCACTCTGCGCCAAGCGATAGACCTCAAATGGAACGCACTGGGCGATGCCCTGTTGCAAACAGGTTAATTCGGATAATCCCCCCGAGAGATAGACACGTTCAAGAGCAGATTCATGGTGAAAGTCCTCCAGTATCCGCGCTACGCGAAAAATAACGGCTTCCAGCAACAGGGCGGAGATGCGGCGTTGCGATAAATGTTCGACCGGCTGGGAGAACTGAACGACAATATCGTTGCGGAAGTAGGGTGCGCCCAGACCGCTGGGTTCCGCAAGACAATAAATGTCATCCGCTGCCAGATCTTCGACCCTGCATTCACCCACCTGATAAGGAGCGAGCGCAGCAGCGATGGAGTTGAGCGTGCCTTCGATGGCGAGATGAACATGTTGTTCGCGATCCATATACACCAGCGTATGCAAGTATCCTTCTGGCGTTGTTTTAGCATTCGGCAAATATCGCACGACAAAACAGCCGGTGCCAAGATTGACCAAGGCTTCAGCCTGATCTTCCCTGACGCTGGCGATGAGCGCGGCGGACTGGTCACCAACACTGGCTTGCAGAGCCAGCCCATTGTTCAGCCGCAAATTCATCCCTGCGGAAGCTTTGATTTGGGGCAGGATATGCGCGGGTATGCCAAACAGATCACAGAGTGCGGGCGACCATTGCTGCTGCCGGATGTCCCTCAGCAAAGTGCGCGCAGCCATGGATGCATCGGTAAGATGATGTTTGCCACCGGTCCAGCGCCAAATCATAAAAGTATCCAAGGTGCCAACCCGCAATTCACCACTCTCCAGCCGTGACAGCCACCCTGGGTTGTCCTGCAACACGGCGCGCAATTTTGGTGCGAAATAATAAGGCGTCATCGGTAAGCCGGTAAGACTGCGGATAGATTCCTCGTGCGCCCGCAAATCTTCGCAGCTCGTCGCGCCGCGATTGTCCTGCCATGAAATCAGCGGCGTGAGCGGTTGGCCGCTGGCTTGTTCCCAAATCAAAAAAGACGAACGTTGGCTGCACAAACCCAGTGATTTGCAATCACCTGCTTGTGCGATGCATTCGCTAAGTACGCTTTCAGCAGTCGCCGCATAGGCCAGCGCATCGCTTTCATAGCGCCCGCCAGTGACGATGATCTTCGACGCGGGGCGTGCAACGATATGGCTTAGCGCACCGTCCTGATCCAGCAACCCTGCCTTGATCGAGGTTGTGCCGAGGTCAAGCGCGATGGCGAAATATTTTGAAGCTGTCATTTTTTGAGGCAGGAAGCAACTTCGCGGTTTATTGCGGCTTCATCCCAACCCATCGCGGTGGCAACGGTTTCAGCGATACGACGCAGCGGATTTTCAGTAAGCTGCGAAAGTATCAACAACGGCATGCGGCGGCGCAGCAGGTCGTCCAGATGAATGACCATTTCGGTGCGGGCGCAAAACAGCAAATCCGCGTAGATGAAAGGTAGTGTAGGCACGATCCGTTCGGCCGAACGGGGAGCATCTGCAATGATGCTAAACACCTCACCGATCCGTTTACCGTGACGGCGGATAAGCCACTTGGCGCTTGTCTGATCGATGCCAAGCTGGCTTGCCTGAGCGCTTATGGCAACAGACCAATTGGAATAATCTTCCTGCGGCGCCCAGGGAAATCGGCGACTCCCGGTTGCGCAAGGTATATCCATGCCAAGTTGTGCGTACACTGTGTTGACGATGCGTGCGGCATCTTCCCGGGCAGAGGTAAGCTTTCCGCCGATGGAGTAATGCACCCCATTGCTCGCGGTTTTCAATTCCCAGTCGCGGCTGACAGCTGAAGGCGAGGCCTTGTCGCTGCGCTTCATCACGCGCACGCCGGCATAGCTGCCGACGATATCGGCTTCGGTCCATGCTGCCTTGAGATAATGGTTGGCTTCAGCAAGCAGATAGGCGACTTCTTCAGGCTCGACGGCGACATGATCAAGATCGCCGCTGTATTCCGTATCGGTGGTGCCGACCAGCGTCATGCCATACCAGGGGATCATGAAAAACACCCGGCCATCGGACTTGGCCGTCAACAGCAAGGCCTCTTCAGCCAGCGCCGCAGGCATGACCAAATGTATGCCCTTGGTCAACCTGCACCAGTCGCGTCCAGGCTTCGATGCGGTCGTCCACTGTCCATTGGTGTTGACGATTTGCCGGGCAAGGATCTGCGCGCTTTTATGATTAAGCTGATCCTGAACCGTTGCGCCACATACCTGCCCACCCGACTCCAGCAGCCCGGTCAGTTTGCAATAATTCACGCACACCGCACCGGCATCCATCGCACCCGCGATCAATTCCAGCACCAGCCGGGCATCATCGGTCTGCGCATCGCCGTAGGTGAAGCCACCTTTCAGGCCGTCGCGATCTAGAACTGGAAAACGCCTGGCAAATGCGGCGCGATCGAAGTGACGATGGGCGATGTCAGGGCCGACCGTATTTTTTCCGGACAGCCTCGCGAGAAAATCGTACAACATCAAACCGGCTTTCAAATGTAGCGTACCGATGCGGCTGTCTTTGTAAATGGGCACACCGAATCGCAACGGCCAGACACGATGCGGCGCCAATTCCAGCAACCGCTGCCGCTCCAATATCGCCTTCGTGACCAGCTTGAAATCGTAAGTCTCGAGGTAACGCAAGCCGCCGTGTATCAGCTTGCTGGATGCGGAAGAGGTCGCGGCGGCCCAGTCGCCCTGCTCCACGATGGCGACGCTCAAGCCGCGCAAGGCCGCGTCATAAGCAGTCCACGCCCCATAGATGCCGCCGCCGCAGACCAGCAGATCGAAGTGTCTCCCTGCCAACAATGAAAAATCGCGTTTCATCTGTCCTGAAAAAACATATCAGCCACGAAAAATACATTCGTAGGTCGGGCTATGCCCGACAACCCATTCCGGCGGACGAAGCCCGCCCTACGAATGGCATTTTTTATGTGCAATTCCGTGTCATCGGTGGTTATTGCGGTTTTCAAATTCGCTCCTTATCACCAGGGCTTTTTGCGGAACATCGCTGATCAGAATGTCCACTCCCAACTCCAGCGCCTTGTTGATCTCCGCGTCGCTGTTGCAGGTGTAAACCGCGATGCATTTGCCATGATCGCGCAACAGCCAGACCATGGCGTCATCAAGGGTTGCTATGGGCAAACATAGTCCGTGCAGAAAAGGTTGCGCGGCCAAAACCTGCTCCGCATCTTTAACTGTCTGGTCAGCTTCAAAGTTGTAAACCAGCGGGAACTCAGGCGCGCACTGATGGGCATAGACCAGGCTGGCGAGATTGAATGAGGAAACCATGATGGCATCGCCATTGACCGCCCCGGCCATCACCAGCGTTTGCCGCACTTTTATTTCATGACGGGAAGGCGATTCCCAATCACGATTCTTGATTTCAATCACCAAGCGGCAGCGTTTGCGATAGGCATCCAGAAATTCTTTCAGGCTCATGATGCCTTCCGGTTTGGCTCCCGAAGAAAAATGCGCGGCGAAATTCATGGCCTGCAACTGCGCATGATCGAAATCGTCAATGTGCTTGCCAGGAAAACCGACTTTGCCAAGCAACCGGTCATGCCAGAGCACGGCGACTTCGTCGCGACTAAGTTGCACGTCCGTTTCCATACCATCGATGGGATATTCCAGCGCCCTGTCGAAAGCCGAGCGGGTGTTTTCCGCGGCCTCCCTGTTGGCGCCACGGTGGGCGAAGATCATGGTTTTAGTCATGGCAGATCATCGATAAATCGCCGCATGGAAACTTCGAGCGCCGCAAAATTCGGGTTGTACATCAGGCGCCGCATAATACCGGCTTTAAGGTTTTCCGCAGTCACCTCACCTTGAAAATCCTGCTCGGGATACTTCAGGCAGGCAGCATATTTTTCCATATCGTCCGGGTAATAATGCACGCAATTGGAATACTCCCCCGCCGCGCCATAATGCTTGTCCTCGGGTGGTATCACGATGGCCGTGTGTGCGGAACTTAATATCTTCTGCCCGGGAACTATGCTATTCACCAATTCCAATCTTCCTTCAATAAAACCGGGAGGAATCTTTTCCGGTTCAGTGGTGTAAAGCACCAGCTTGCTCGACGGGTGGCGCGCGCGCGCCATGAATTCCAAAGTAACCGATGTTTTGACGGTCATGTCATCTGCACTGGCAGCGATGAACACCGGAATGTCCAGCTCATGCTGCTGCAATTGAACGTTAAGTGCCTTGGTCAGTGCATACAGCTGGGCAGCGGCATTCTTCGGAAAGGACTCATACTTATAGATGTCCAGATCAGGTTTAATGTCTACCCATCTGGCTGACGGTATCAGCCAGCTATATAGCTTGTGCAAGCCAGCCAACGCAGCCCATCGCGTTATCTTGAGTGCGGGAGAAAACAGGAACAGACCGCGCACCCGGTTGTCGCGCAGACTCTGGTAAACGCTCAGCGTGGCGCCAGTGGAGTATCCCGCCAGATAGACTTCATCAACCTCCCCGGCAAGCTGATAAGCTCCATAGGCCACGGTCTTGGCCCACTCCTGCCAGGTCACTTCAAGCAAATCCCCCGGCTGCGTACCATGACCCGGCAACAATACGGCCATGACACGAAAGCCGTTTTCCTGGAAGAACGCAGCCAGATGACGCATGGAATAAGGGGAGTCGCTCAGGCCATGCGTGAGCAACACGCCGCGACGATAGGTTTTTTGTTGCCCGGACGAAAAACCGGGTGGCGGCTTAAGTTCGAACGGCGCATTGCCGTCGACTATTTTTTCCAGATTAGCAGCACCCAATTTGGCGTGGGCTCTGCTGAGCATGTCCCGGTTGCGCGCCACATAATCCGCGAACGCCAAACGGCTGCCATTGACCAATGAATTTCCATTGAAAAGCGAGTTCAATCCGGACGGCTGGTGCCGCGCCTCAAGCGGCGGAGTTGCCACCCCTACTCACCTGCGCATTTCGCAATGGCTTTGTCGTCCTCCAGGTCAAGGCAATTTCTTAGATCTAAATCTTTTGGTCTATTTGGCTTGCCAGTCACGGATTTCTTTGCGGTCTTGATCGTTTTAGAAAGTTTCAATGGCGGCTGAAGTGCTTGAGCCGGCGTCGCAACAGATGGGGTTGCAGCAGGTGCCGCAACAACAGGAGTTGCTGTAGGCGGCGGCGCTACAGGTGCAGCAGTTGGAGATGGTGCTGCGGACGGTGCGGCAACGGGCGCGTTCGCTTGAACTGGTGCAACTGCTGCTTTAGGAGCAGCAGCGGTTGCTTGTGCCGCAGGTGCTTTAACGCGTGGTGGGGCGACAGGTTGCACAACAGCGGAACTCTTCTTCGAACCCAAGAGGTCAAGGCCAAGGGGGTCGAAATACACAAATGCCGCGCCACCACCAATTACCACCAGGATACCAACGAGTACCCATTTTTTTTGTCTAGATATGATGTTCATATTTTTCCTTTTCCAAGCAAATCGCACAGTTCAATTAACATCGGCTGGTTCACCCCCACACGATAAACTGCATCGCTGTCGCTGGCAATGACCACCGATTAATTATTTTTTCCAGAACACGCACTGTTTATTAAAGTTTTGAATGGTTTTGCGCAATACACTGAGCTGATGGGACAGATCATGTGCGATCCAGCCCTTGGCCAGAACGACCGCCTCCTGATGCGCAGCCAAAGCGGCATCCGCCGCCAATTCATCCAACAAACGATGCGCCACCGCGACATCGTTGATCTGCCCGAGCACCTCTTGCACTTCGCTTAACGCGGCAAGAAATGACTTGGCTTTCTGCTTGTCGTACCAAGCCGCGAAAAATTCCGCGCTATATCTGAGTTTCTTGGCGACAATACGCAGCGCGTGCAATTGCGCGGCATCGACGGTATGCAGTTGCTGTCCGGATCGGGCGAACCGTTTGGCCAACTTGTGCAAACGAAGTTTGGCGAAATCTTGCGCCTGCTGCACGGTCTCTGCTTGCTGCTGCCAATATTGGCCGTTCATCCAGATGGCAAAACGCAACAGCAAGCGCTGCAATTCACGCGCCTGCGCCGCGCCGCGCAGTGCCGCATAACAGGCTGCACGCTGCCGCACGCTGGCCGCCAGCAAAGCCTGTAAACCGGCATGCCCGGCCATGCGCGCGCACATCGGTTGCACGGTCTGGGCGATGAACACATCCCATTCGCGACTACGCCCCAACGCGACGCACAGTGCCGAGATATCTTTGCTCAATTCGGCCAACTGCTCATCGGCACTGACCTTTCCAGCCATGCGCAGCACCACGCGCAAGCGGCGCAACGCGACGCGCATCTGATGCAAATATTCGGCATCATCGCTACCCATCGCTCCGCGCAGGTTGTTTTGAAAATGCTGCAGACAAGACCAGATCAGCGTTTTCAGCACATCTGCCAGCGTGTCCGTCTTGGCAAGAGTCGGCGCAACGCCCTTGACCGGATGCTCGGTATATCCGGACAACAGGCGATACCCCTGCTCCGCCTTGCTGACCACCTCCAGTTCGAACGGCACGATCTCCAGTATCGCCAGTGCCAATTCGAACAATTGCTGCGGATCACCGGATTTCAATTCCAGCTCCAACTCGCAAATCGGTGTGCTGTGCTGCTCTGTGCTCACCTCACCCTGATCCATGCACAACTCGATTTGCGCGTCCTGCCACAGTAGCATCCGACTGGTGCGGGAAAAATCGGTGACGAACACCGGCTGCAATTTTTTGCGCAACGACGGCGGCAAATGCTCGTCCCACTCTGCCGCTTGCGGCCCCGCCACTTCCGGCAACAAAGAAAAATCCAATGCCGCGCCGCTCACCGGCACTTCCCACTCGTTGCGCTGATGCAGCCCGGCCTTGACCGAACCGCCGCCCTTCAAGGTTTGCAGCCATTGCCGTCCGACGTGGCGCAGACGCAATGCCATTTCGGATTTATGCAAATCCAGTTTTGGGGTGTCGAAATAAATATTGTGAAGACGGCGCGTGACCGGACGCGTGACTGAATGCGCCTTGAGCAGCGCGTGCCGCTTCAGCTTGGCAAACTGCTCGGGAGCGATGCGCAATTTGAGTTCTGTTTCGACGGCCATGTCTGCCTCATGCATAGCGTGGAGCGATTACTATAACAGGCTATCGAAATACTGATGCGAGAGGCCTATCGGCTGACCAGAGGAATACAATGCTTATATGCCCGTCCATAACGCCGACATCACCGTCATTTTCGAAGAGATCGCCGACCTGCTGGAGATCGAGGGGGTGAATCCGTTTCGCATCCGCGCCTATCGAAATGCCGCGCGCATTCTGGGCGACTTGCCGCAGGAGGCGCGCCTGCTGGTGGACAGAGGTGATGACCTGACCCGCCTGCCCGGCATCGGCGCCGATCTGGCTGGCAAGATCAACGAGATCGTCACCACCGGACATTGCAGTCTGCTGGAACGCCTGCACCGCGAACTGCCGGCCGCGATCACCGAGCTGCTGAAAATTCCCGGCCTGGGACCGAAGCGGGTGAAGGCGCTGTATCACGATCTCGACGTGCAGACCGTCGAACAACTGTATCGCGCCGCGCAGGATGGCCGCATGGCCCGCTCCTACATGCTTCAAATGCTTTTATTTTCATCCCCAGACGTTTGCAGCAACAACAAGGAAGCAGCATGAGCAATCTCATCGTGGTCAACAATCCGCGCGACTGGCCGCTCGCTATTCCCGGCGTGACTGTCGTGCCGGCGCGGGCCTACCTGACCGATCCGGCCTATGGTAGCGACCAAATCGTCAAGGTGTTCAACCTGTGCAAGAGCTACCGTTACCAGACGCTCGGCTACTATGTCTCGCTGCTCGCCGAAGCTCGCGGTCACAAGCCGCTGCCCCGCGCGAACACCATCGAGGACCTGCAATCACAGAACATGGTGCGGCTGCTGACCGAGGGCCTCGACGACCTGATCCAGAAATCGCTCGCGACTATCAAGTCGGACACCTTTGAGCTCGACATCTATTTTGGCCACAGCGCGGCTAGTCGCCACGATCAACTCAGCCGCCAACTGTTCAACCTGCTGCAGGCTCCATTGTTGCGCGTGGATTTCATACGCCGCGACCATCATTGGCGCATCCGCAATGTGCGCCCAATCGCCGCCAGCGACATCCCGCCCCAGCACCAGGAATTCGCGGTCCAGGCCACCACCGAATATTTCATGGGCCGCAGGCTGCGCGCCCGGAAACTTGCGCCGCGTTACAACCTCGCGATCCTGCACGACCCGGACAATCCCGAACCGGCCTCCAATGCGAAGGCTCTGCAAAAGTTCGAGAAAGCAGCGCAGTCCCTGGGCATGCATGTGGAGTTCATTACCAAGGCCGACTATGGCAGGCTGAACGAGTTCGATGCGCTGTTCATCCGCGACACCACGTTCGTCAATCACTACACCCATCGCTTTTCGCGGCGTGCGGACGCCGAGGGACTTGTGGTGATCGACGATCCGGATTCCATCCTGAAGTGCAACAACAAGGTCTATCTCGCCGAGATGCTGGCCCGGCACCGCATCCCCGCCCCGAAAACTTTGCTGGTGCACCGCGACAACGTGAACCAGATCATCCCCACCCTCGGGCTGCCCTGCGTGCTCAAGCAGCCGGACAGCTCGTTCTCGATAGGGGTGGTGAAGGTGGAGTCGGAACAAGAACTGCCCGCCAAGGTGAACGGCTTGCTGGACAAATCGGAGCTGATCGTCGCCCAGGAATTCCTGCCCACCGAGTTCGACTGGCGCGTTGGCATCCTCGACCGGCGGCCGCTGTTCGTCGCGAAATACTTCATGGTTCCAGGCCACTGGCAGATCATCCAGCACGGCGACCAGAAGCACGAGTTCGTCGAGGGAAAAACGGAGGCATTGTCCGTCGGCGAAGCGCCGGATCGGGTCGTGAAGATGGCACTCAGGGCGGCCAAACTGATCGGCGACGGATTCTACGGCGTGGACATCAAGCAGGTCGGCAAGCGCCTTTACGTCATCGAGATCAACGACAACCCCAACGTGGATGCCGGCAACGAGGACAGCGTGCTCAAGGACGCGCTCTACCGCGAAGTGATGGGCGTATTCCTGAAGCGCATCGAAGCGCGCAAGCGGGGCGCTTCAAAATGAGCGCAATCAGGGGATGAGAAATGTTGATGTGGGCATTTTAGATTTGGTCGCTGTTCCGCACGCCTGTGAAGTTTGTCCCTCATTCCATTTCCATTTCAAAAATAAAACAATCGTAGGTCGGGCTCTGCCCGACAACCATATCCGGCGGGCGCAGCCCGCCCTACAAAAATGTACGTTTGATCTGGAATTGGAATCAGTTCATGGCTTAACCTCTTTTGGCTTGCCGAGATCAGCGCAGGGGTCGGTTCGTGCGACACGCGGCGTGAACCAGATCACGTCATAGGGAGCATCGCCCGTGGCGCTGTCCGCTTCGTAGGTCCCGGGGTCGGTCCTTCCGGGACTGACCTCGACAAAGCCGATTGAAAAAATGCGTGCCGCCGGGACACGCGCGGCAAAGTAGATTGGCAGGCCGATATCGCGGCGGGCGTGGCTGCTGCCGATGATGCCGACCACACCGCGGCCGATGCTGGATACCGCGCTATCGACCATCAATGCATCGCGCAGCCGCTGGCTGCGCGACAGGCCCGCGCGCAATTCATCCCTGAGCTGGCCGCAGTGCGCGCCGCCCATGTGCGTGACCAGATATTTCTGGCGGCTCTCGCTCCACACCTGTTCGACATCCAGACGCTTCAACTCTTCCGCATCATAAGCGGCGAATCCGTTCCAGATTACCGGCTGCAAACGCTGGCTCGGAATGTTGGCGGCAATGACCGGCAACTTGTTGTCGATGGCGATGGCCAGCAACGGACGGTAGAACTGCCAGTCGGCAAACTTGATCAGTTTGGTGACACTGTTCAACACTTCGTCGCGATTGCTGCCGGCCAATGCCCGGTCGAGTGCCGGTTGGCTTTCGATATCGAGCTGCTCCATCATTAATGCCGGCATCAACGCCGGGCGCGCGCCTGATGCGATACGGGCTTTCAGCAGCTTCTGCTGGAGCTCATGATGCTGCGGATTGTCATGCGTCTCGCCGAGCAGAAGCACGTCGGCCGTGTTGATCCTGGCAAGCAGCGTGGCCTCGTCTATGAAGCTGCGGCTGTTCATGTCCCATATCTTTCCAACCAGCGGATGATCGGTGAATAACATAGCCTCTGCATGCACCAGACTCGCGAATGACAGCAAAACAAAGGTGAGAAAAAGTTTGATACTCGCGATGATTTTCATGATGCCTTGAACAAGGTTTTGAGTCCTCGCGGTTGCGCGCGCAAATATTGTCTTGGTGCGTCCACCTGGGCGCCCAGCTTTGCCGCTGCGTGCCATGGCCAGCGCGGGTCATAAAGCATGCCCCGGCCCAGCGCCACCATGTCTGCCTGTCCGGAGGAGACAATCGTTTCAGCCTGTTCCGGTTCGGTGATCAGACCCACGGAGATCGTGGTCAAACCGGTTTCGAGCCGGATTCTTGCGGCGAAAGGTACCTGATAGCCCGGCTCAGCCGGGACCCGTTGCAAGGGAGACAGCCCGCCGCTCGAAACATCGATGAACGCGCATCCCCGACGCTGCAGTCCCTTTGCGAAAACGACGCTCTGCTCGATGTCCCACCCGCCGGCCACCCAGTCTGTTGCGGAAATCCGGATGCCAACCGGCTTGTCGTCCGGCACAGCACTGCGTATGGCCTCGAAGACTTCGAGCGGGAAGCGCATCCGGTTTTCCAATGTGCCGCCATACTGGTCATCACGGGCATTCGACAAGGGCGACAGGAATTGATGCAACAGATAGCCATGCGCCGCGTGCAGTTCGATCACGTCCACGCCCAGCCGGTGTGCACGCTGCGCCGCGGACACAAAGTCGTTGCGGATTTGCCGCAATCCGGCTTCATCCAACGCGAGGGGCTGACCACTGTCCGCATCATAGGGCAAGGCGGATGGCGCGACGGTTTGCCAGCCGCCGCTCTCAGGCGCGATTGACTGACCACCTTCCCACGGCACTTGGGTGGATGCCTTGCGCCCGGCGTGCGCCAACTGGATCGCGATGGGTATAGACGAGTACTGCCGAATCGACTTGAGGACACGAGCAAGCGCCGCTTCTGTTTGGTCGGACCACAGCCCAAGGTCGTCCGGAGAGATGCGGCCCTCCGGCGTTACCGCCGTTGCCTCGGTGAACAGCAGGCCGGCGCCGGACAAAGCCAGGTGGCCAAGGTGAATCAGATGCCAGTCGCTAGCCTGGCCATGCTCGGCGGAGTACTGGCACATGGGCGCGATGGCGATGCGGTTGTTCAATACCAGCTTGCCAAGGGTGATAGGGGAAAAGAGTTTGCTCACAATGAATTACCCGGTATTTTGTTTGCATAAGTCATATTATATTTAACATTAATATATAATTATAACTATATGTTTATATTATATATCACTTCACCCGTTTCAACCTGAACAGCCCGTTGATATTGCTGTCGCTGCTGAAATACAGCGCGCCGTCCGGCCCGAGTGCCACACCCGCCGGGCGCGCCCAGCGCTCGCCATCGGGCAATTGAAAGCCGGTGATCAAATCATCCACACGCATCGCTTGCCCATCCTGAAAGCGCACCACCACAATTTTCGGGGCGCGGCGCGTGGCGGCACGCCCTATATATCCGCCGCCGGGCTGCGTGCCCCATGAACCGTGCAGTGCGACCACCGCATCGAATTCCAGACTTGCATCCATCGCGCCCTTGGGCACAAAGGCCATACCCAGCGGCGCATTGCGCGCCGGGAACGTCGCGGCCGGTTTTGTCACTTCATCAATGGGTCGCGGTGGCTTGCTCGATACACAATCATCGCGCATCACCTGCTTGCCATCGAACTGGAACCACGGCATGCCGTGAAAAGAACCGGCGGTGAGTTTGCTGAAATATTCCGGCGGCTGATCGAATCCCAGATGATCCGGCCCGTTGTTGCTGGCGAAAAGCACACCGGTCAGCGGCTGCCAATCGAACCCGACCGGATTGCGCAGCCCCGAAGCAAAAGGCTCCCAGCTTGCCTTGCCGCCGCTTTCGCGCAACGCCAGCACCCCGCCGCGCCGGTCTTCAAACGGATAGCCCTCACCCAGATACTGGTCGCTGCAATTGCGCTGGATACCCAGACTCGCATACACCCGCCCATCCGGCCCCACCCCCACCGTGCGGCTGTCATGCCCACCCCCGCCCGGCAAAGCCGCAAGCAACACCACCGCATTCGGCGCGATGACAGTTTGTCCGGGCCGGTACGGCGCGCGATACACACCATCCGTCCGCGCGATCAATATCTCGCCCTGCCGGAACGCCACACTGTGCGGATAATCGCCCAGATCCACCAGCACCTCGGGCTTGGTATAGGGAGGCGGCAAGCGATACACCTTGCCGGATTTCGAACCGGCGAACAGATCACCGTTCGCGGCAAAGGTCAGCATGCGCGGCCCATCCAGATGGCTCAACAACTCCAGCCGGTAACCCTTGGGCACATGCACCGTCCTGCTCTCCCCATCCAGTGTCAGTGTCTGATCCTCATAGGCCAGCGCTTCCGTGCCCGCCTGTGCAGGCGCGTGGGCAAAGCACAACAGCAGTAATCCGAACTTGCCGCAACGCGTCACGCGGGTGACCAGCCACTGTAAGGGATCGTGATTCATCTCAATAGTCTGCCATGATTGATTCGTTCGTTTGCATATCTGAAAACAATTCGAGCATGGCACTTTAATTCTCCAGATTCCTCATCGACGTTAGTGGGGTGGGTGGGAGAATTCTCAGGACGTCTGTCTGTCGTACCGCAGCAGATGCTTGTCGATGTCCCTCCACCCCAGCTCATCTTCCAGTTTGCCCAGAATACGCTAGTAACACCATACAAGCTTGTCGAAGGCCATTCATGCTTCGACAAGCTCAGCACGAACGGTTTTTTGTTTAATGCTTCGACAGGCAACACAAATGGCCTTCCAGGGCAGCTTTGCTACTCGTACCGCAAAAAATCCTCCGCCGTGGCATCGGCGCCAAAACGGTCGATCAGGTTTTCGATTTCAGGCATCAGCACGTCGTCCTCATCCTCCTCCAGAATACCCTCGCCTACCAAGCGGCCGGCCAAGCCGTTGACTATCGCCTCTTTAACCACTTCGAGGGTTGCTGGATTTTCCCGATTCTCATCGCTCACGACGTCTTCTATCACTCGCGAGAGTTGTTCGCTAGCGAAGGCATATATGAAGTCCATCGCAGCAGCCGATTCCCCGAACTGTTCGATCAGTTCATCCAGTTCGTCGATGACTGATTCATCGACGTCGAAGTGATGCAGGTGTTCGTCTTCGTCCATTTCGACAGGCATGCCATGCTTGAGGAATGAGCGAACCGAGGCCAGCGTTACCGGCTCGTCGGTTTCCAATTGGTCGATCAGGGTTTCGATGAGGCTGGATAGTTCGGGGCTTACGCGGCTGGCGATGTCGATTGGATTGCGTATCATGTTTTATCCTCCTGTTTGAGATTGCTAAGGCGTGGTGCTATTCGAACGGAGTTGATCAGCGCGCCTTGGTGCAACAGCGCCCTTCGACTAGCTCAGGACAGGCTTTGTCAAAGCTGGGTGAGGCGTATATCTTGCCAAGAACTGGAGTCAGCTTTTCCGCACTGATTCTGGTGGATTTGGCGTTGCAGTGCAAGATGATTTTGGAAAAGTAAACGTGCATTTGATCCAATCAATTTCAGCGACCCCGGCGACGCCAGCGGCGGATGACCATATAGCCGCCGATCATGCCGCCGAGATGCGCAAAATGCGCCACGCCCGCCTGCGTCCCAGTCACGCCGAGCGTCAGTTCGATGCCTGCGTATAGGATCACGAACAGCCATGCGGGCATGGGTATCGGAGGGATCAACAGCACGATGATCCGGTTCGGAAAGAACATCCCATAAGCGAGCAATAGCCCGAACACGCCGCCAGACGCGCCCAGAGTTGGATAGACACCGCCGGTGAAACTCGTGACCAGCAATTGCATCAGCCCGGCCGACAAGATGCTGGCGAAATAGAGCTGGAGGAACTGCCTGCGTCCCAGCAAGTATTCCAGTTCGCTGCCGAACAGCCACAGGCCGTACATGTTGAAAGCGAGGTGGGTGATGCTGCCGTGCAGGAACGCGTAGGTCACGAGCTGCCAAGGCATGAAGTTGCCTTGCAGCGGCCACAGGGCGAGACTGGCGATCATTCCATCACCGGCACCGATCTGCAGCAGGAAGCTGGCTATCGTGGCGATGAGGATAATTCGAACACCGGGCGGCATAGGGCGCATCGTCAACCTTTTTTCATGGATGAAGGATTCAGGCTAAGCATACCAAAGGTAGCGGAGTCAGATTGCTTCAGTCGACAGTAGATTCCGCAGCGTGATAGTCCATCCCGAATGCCTCGGCAACCTTCCTGTGCGTAATTTTTCCGCCGATGATGTTGAGCCCCTTCAGCAGCGCCGGAGAATCCTTGAGCGCCTGCCGGTATCCCTTGTTCGCCAATTGCAGCACATAGGGCAAGGTTGCGTTGGTCAGCGCCAGCGTCGAGGTGAGCGGCACGCCACCGGGCATGTTGGCCACGCCGTAGTGGACGATGCCATCGACGATGAACGTCGGATTTTCATGTGTGGTGGGATGCATCGTCTCTACACAGCCGCCCTGGTCGATGGAGACATCCACGATCACCGCGCCCTTGTGCATGATCTTGAGGTCTTCGCGGCGGATCAGATGGGGTGCTATGGCGCCGTGTACCAGCACCGCGCCGATGACCAGATCGGCATTGGCGATCTGCTTCAGCAGCGTGTGCCGGTCTGAAAATATCAGCTGCACGTTGGCGGGCATCACATCGCTCAGATAGCGCAGCCTCTCCAGCGAGAGGTCGAGGATGATGACATGGGCGCCCAGCCCGGCCGCCATTTTTGCCGCATTGACGCCGACCACGCCGCCGCCGAGTATCACTACCTTGGCGGGCGGCACACCCGGTACGCCGCTGAGCAATATGCCGCGCCCGCCATAGAGCTTCTCCAGATACTTGGCGCCTTCCTGCACCGCCATGCGCCCGGCCACTTCCGACATCGGTGTCAGCAGCGGTAGTTCGCGCGAGGGCAGCTCGACGGTTTCATAAGCGATGCAAACCGCGCCGGAAGCCATGTGCGCCCTGGTCAACTGCTCGTTGGCGGCGAAATGAAAGTAAGTGAAAATGATCTGGCCGGGCCTGATGCGTTTCCATTCCGGCTCGATCGGCTCCTTCACTTTGACGGTCAGGTCGGCTGCCGCCCAGACCGCGTCGGCATCCTGCGCGATCTGCGCGCCCGCCGCCAGGTATCGCGCATCGCTGAACCCGCTGCCCAGCCTCGCTCCCGTTTCCACGATCACCGTGTGCCCGGCCGCTACCAAAGCCGCCGCCCCCGCCGGTACCAGCGAGACGCGGTTTTCATTGGTTTTTATTTCTTTTGGTATGCCTATTTTCATTTGGTGGCCTCGGTGCTATGGGATCAGGAAGATTTAATTTTCGCCGATATTATTCAGGTAGGCATATTAGCAAATCCTCCTTGATTTCAGGCAGAATACACAACGAGACGCATGATTGAACCTCGATTGGTGAATTTGCGACGGTGCCAAACATTAAGAAAAATCCGCTGAATTTTTTAACCCAAGAAAAGGAGTAAGACATATGAAAAACAGGACCGTATTTTCCGGCGTTCAAATGAAATGGTTTGCCGTGCTTGCAGGGGTGTTTTGCTTGACTGTGGCAACGAGTGTTTCGGCAGAACAAAATACAAGACCCTGCGCCGAAGACGCGGCCAAGCTTTGCAAAGGCGTGCAACAGGGAGAAGGACGCGTGGCGAGGTGCCTCAAGGAGCATGCAAATGAATTGTCGCCTGCTTGCAAGAAAAACATAGCAGAAATGAAAGAGAAGGTTCAGGAATTCGCCCAAGCGTGCAAAGATGATTCGGCAAAACTCTGCAAAGGCACCAAACCCGGGGGCGGCAGAACCTTGCAATGTCTAAAACAACATGAAGGTGAACTGTCCCCGGCCTGCAAAGAAAAGATGAATCAACTGGGAGGCCGGTAGAGATAAGCAGGAAATAAATGGGGTGGAATGGAAAGAAGACCGCCCATGATGCCCGCACACCCCATGTCGGCGAACATCTCACCGGACTTGTTGCGCCAGCAACGACTGGTGAACGCTTTGCGCGCACGCGGGTCCCCCATAATAAACTCCAAGGCGCCCCGCAACCCCAAGATTGAAGAGACGCACATCTCATGGGTGCTGCTGACCGGACACGATGCCTACAAGATCAAGAAGGCGGTCGATCTTGGCTTCCTCGATTTTTCTACTCTGGAGGCGCGCCACTTTTATTGCACCGAGGAGCTGCGCCTCAATCGCCGCCTCGCCCCTGATCTCTATCTTGATGTCGTCGCGATCGGCGGTACTCAGCAGCAGCCAGTGCTGGGCAAAGAGCCGACCATCGAATATGCGGTCCACATGCGGCGTTTCGCCCAATCGGGCCTGATGGATCGCATGCTGGCACGCAGCCGTATCACCCCCGCGCATATCGATCAACTGGCTTCTGTCATCGCCGATTTTCACACCGCGTTGCCGCCTGCCGCAGCGGATTCGCCGAATTGCGCGACGGCCGCGATACAGACCGCAGCGTTGCAAAATTTCGAACATTTGCCGCAGCTGCTCAGCGCGCCCAACGACCTAGCCATGCTGGAAGAAGTGCGCCAGGCCAGCGCGCTGGAGTTCGCCGCCTGCGAGCCACTGTTCCAGCAGCGCGCGGCTGCAGGCTGCGTGCGCGAGTGCCATGGCGACCTGCATCTCGGCAACATCGTGCTGTTGGACGACATGCCCACCCCTTTCGACTGCATCGAGTTCAGCGCCGCTCTGCGCTGGATCGATGTGATCAGCGAGATCAGCTTCACGGTCATGGATCTGCTACAGCGTGGCCAGCCGCATTTGGCCTGGCGCCTGCTTAACGGCTATCTGGAACATACCGGCGATTATTCAGGATGCAGCGTATTGCGTTTCTATCTCGGCTATCGCGCGATGGTGCGCGCCAAAATCGCCGCGATACGCGCCAGTCAGCGGGGCGTTGCCAAGGCGAGACACGAATTGAAGTCCTGCCGCAGTTATCTCGGTCTGGCCCATGACTGCCTGACTCGCCGCCGACCCGCGTTGATCATCACCAACGGGTTACCCGGTTGCGGCAAGAGCACCTTCGCGCAGATTGCGCTGGAACGGCTGGGCGCGATACGCATCCGCTCGGATGTCGAGCGCAAGCGGCTGTTCGGCTTGACGGCGCTGGCTGACAGCAACTCGCAGACCGATGCGGATATCTACAGCGAGGATGCGACACGCCGCACCTACGCGCGCCTGCAAGAGCTGGCGCACCGCCTGATCGCTGCAGGGTTTCCCGTCATCGTCGATGCCGCTTTCCTGCGTCATGAAGAACGCGAAAGTTTTCGCGCGCTTGCGCAGAAAATGAACGTGCCCTTCGTCATTGCCAGTTTGCAGACAGACGCGGCAGTGCTTGAGGAACGGCTGGCGCAACGCAGCAGCCGCGGCAACGATGCCTCTGAAGCCGGCATTTCTGTATTGCAAAAACTGCAGGTTGTTCAGGAGCCGCTAAGGGATCATGAGCAGGCTGCCGTCGTGACTTTCATCAACAACGGCGATGTCGATGCGCTGCGGTCTGCTGTCGAGGGATGGAAGATGCTCGATGCACACTTGGCATGAGGGTTAATTTATACTCCTTCCCCCTTTAAAGGGGAAGGTTGGGATGGGGGTAAAACAGTGGAAACACCGAGTTTCTACCCCCTCCCTAACCCTCCCCCTGCAAGGGGGAGGGGACTTAGATTACCTTTCCGCCAAAAGCCGCCTCTACTTCGGCGCGCAGCAATGCCCTATCCTCACCAACATAGCGCGGCGAAAAATGCATCGGGATAACGCTGCCGACATGCGCGGCACGGGCGATCTCGCCTGCCTGGCGCGCGGTCAGGTGGAACTTGCGCCGCCCATGTTCGGCATCGCGTTCCATAAATACCGCCTCGATGTATAGCAGGTCGGCGTCGCGTGCCAGTTCGACGATGCGTGTCACGTTGTCCTGATGCCATGCGACATCGGTGACGTAGGCGATCTTCTGGCCGGGCACGATGCGCAGCGCGGGCTTCAATTCGGCCAGCGACACCAGCCGCTCTCGCTCAGCACCATCCTCGCGCCAGGCCACGCGTATCTGCCACTGCTCCGGTTCGTTGCGCAACACCGCCTGCTTCATGTCGCGCAGCCAGGCTCCCACCGGCAGGCCGAGTTCCTGCAACCGGTTCTTCCATACATTGACGTGCACCTGTTCCTGCAGCGCATAAGCCAGGCAGGGGATGCCGCCGTGATCGAGCAACGCGCAGCGCACCTGCATGGCCGGCTCGCGCAGCAACACATTGTCCGGGCAGATCACGCTTGTTTCGTCTTCACGGCGGAACGCGCTGTGGCAGCGAAAGCTGGCGAGCCGCCCTGCCCCCTTGCCATCCACTTCGGTGACACGCAGCGTGAAATCGGACAGGTAGTTGTGCACCAGATTCCAGGTGTAGGCGCGCAGCTTATGCTCCACCTGTTCCAGAAAGCCGGGCGGGCCGAACAGCTGCAGATCCTTTTCGCGCCCGAGCAATACGCGCAGTAGCCAATCGAAACCGATGAAATGATCCATGTGCGCATGGCTGACAAACACGTGGCTGATGCGCAACAGTTTGCGCGGGGGAAGTGCCTGGATGTCGCCCAGATCGAACAGCAGCGCGCGATGCTCGAACAGGCAGTCGACGAACAGTGCGGGATCTCCGGTCGAACCGTTTACCAGATGGGGATGAAAAGTCGGGCGCATGGCTGCGCGTGTCGTTGCACTACAACACCACCGGGCTGTCCGGCATTTCGTTGGCTTTGCCGCTTCGTGCCGGGAAGTGGCGCGACAGATGTTCACCCACGGCGTGTATTCCGGCGAGCACGCCTTCTTCAAATTTGCCTGCGCGGAACGCCACTTCCATTTCGCGGCAAATCGATTCCCAGACTTCTTTGCCGAGTTTGACATGGATGCCGCGATCGGCAACGATCTCGACATCCCGATCCGCCAGCAACAAATAAATCAGCACACCGTTATTGTGTTCGGTATCCCAGACGCGCAATTTGGAAAACACGTCAACGGCGCGTTGCTGCGCGGTCTGTCCCGCCAGCAGCGGCGCCAATTCCAATGCGGCTTCGACCGCGAAGCGAATTTGTCCGGCGTGCCGCGCTTCGGTTGCTCGTATCGCGCTCTCAATTTCATTCATCGCGCGCAATGGGAAAATGCGCCGCACTGCCGCACGGCCAATCGATAGATGTCGCATGATGCGTATAAAGTTCATTACCAACTCCCCGATGCGCCGCCACCGCCGAAGCCGCCGCCACCGCCACTGAATCCACCACTTCCACCACCGAAGCCGCCACCCCCACCAAACCCGCCATAGCCGCCGAAGCCGCGTCCGCCACCGCCCAGCAACACGAATATGAACGCCGCCGCTCCGGCCAGCACAGCGATCATCAGCGGCGCGACCGTGAACCAGGCCAGTGCCCCCAGCACCCCGCCCATCAGCAAGACGGCGGGGAAACGCCCGAGCATCGCGCGCAGCATGCCGCCCACGACCACCACCAGCACGAATGCCATGAACATCAACGACTCAATATTATTCTTCCCGCTTGCGGCGGCACGCCGTGTCGGCGGTGGCAATGGTTCACCGTTGACGACCTGCATCATCGCCGCGATACCTGACTCGATGCCAGAATAAAAATCGCCGCGTTTGAAACGAGGCACGATGATCTCGTCAATGATGCGGTTTGCAGTGGCATCGTTCAATACGCCTTCGAGACCGTAACCCACCTCGATGCGCAGTTTGTGATCATTCTTGGCGATGAGCAACAGCGCGCCGTCATCCACTTTCTTGCGCCCCAGCTTCCACGCCCCGACGACGCGGATGCCGAATTGTTCGACAGTCTCGGGTTGCGTGCTCGGCACGATCAGCACCGCAAGCTGCGCGCCCTTCTTCGCTTCGAATTCGGCGAGTCGTGATTCGAGTATTTGGATTTGTTGCGCATCCAGCGTAGCGGTGAGATCTGTGACGCGCTGGGTGAGCGGCGGCACCGCAACATCGGCGTGCGCCGCTCCGCTCAGCAGCAGCGCAAGCAGAATAACCTGCGCAATATTTTTCATTTATTTTGCCGCTTTGGGCGCAGCAAAATCAACCGTCGGCGGACGGGAGATCTCCTTCTCGTTTTCCACCGCGAACGAAGGCTTGACCTTGTAGCCGAAAATCATCGCGGTCAGGTTGCTCGGGAAAGAACGTATCGCGATGTTGTATTCCTGAACCGCCTGGATGTAGCGGTTGCGCGCCACGGTGATGCGGTTTTCCGTGCCTTCGAGTTGTGCCTGCAGGTCGCGGAAATTCTGGTCTGATTTCAATTGCGGGTAATTCTCCGACACCACCAGCAGGCGGCTCAAAGCCGAAGTCAGTTGACCCTGCGCGGCCTGAAACTTGGCGAATGCCTGTGGGTCGTTGATCAGCTCGGGCGTGGCCTGAATGCTGCCGACCTTGGCGCGCGCCTCGGTGACACCCAACAGCACGGTCTGCTCTTGCGCGGCAAATCCTTTGACGGTGTTTACCAGATTGGGGATCAAGTCGGAACGACGCTGATACTGGTTCAGCACTTCCGCCCAACTCGCCTTGATCTGCTCATCGGTGGTTTGAAAAGTGTTGTAGCCGCAGCCGCCCAACAGTGTAGCCAGTAAAACCATCCATAAGATACGCATCGTTGCTTCCTCCTAACTCAATGTCAAAAAACAGGCGAAAACTATAGCACTAAACGGGATGGCAGATATGCCGCTCATGATAATGAAACCCGTCATGCCCGTTTCCCTCTCCCCCGCCCTCTCCCGCAAGCGGGCGAGGGGGACAAGGACTCGCTACGCGAGTTGCATGTTAGATCGCCTGCCCCGCCGCGTAGCCCGAAGCCCACGCCCACTGGAAGTTAAAGCCGCCGAGTTGCCCGGTGACGTCCACCACTTCGCCGATGAAATACAGCCCGGGTACTTCAGTACATTCCATGGTCTTCGACGACAGCGCGCGCGTATCGATCCCGCCGCAGGTCACTTCAGCCTTGCTGTAACCGACTGTGCCGGACGGGATGATCTGCCAGTCGTGCAAGTTTGCGGCGATCTGTTTGCGCTCCTTGTCGTTGTATTGATTGAGCGGTTTGTTCTCGATCTTCTTGTGCTCGGTCAGCTGCGCGCACCACACATCGGAGAAGCTTTTTGGGAACCATTGGATCAGGTAATTGCTCAGCAATTTTTTGATGGATTTTTGTTCCGCCAACAAAGTCTGCATGTCGCAATCCGGCAGCAGGTCGATGTGCAGCGGTTCGCCATGCTGCCAATAGGAAGATATCTGCAATATCGCGGGGCCGCTCAAGCCGCGATGCGTGACCAGCATGTTTTCGCGGAACGACTGTTTGCCGAAACTCACGATCGTGTCCAGCGAAACGCCGGTCAGATCGGCATAGGGCTTCCATTCATCCGGCGCAAAAGTCAGCGGCACCAAGCCGGGCTTTAGCTTGGTGATGGGTATGCCGAATTGTTCGGCGACGTGGTAGCCGAACGGGGTCGCGCCGGTTTTGGGGATGGACAGGCCGCCCGTGGCGATCACCAGCGCGGCAGAATTGAAATCGCCGCGCGAGGTGCTGACGTGGAAAGCTGGCGCTTTTACCCTCTCCCTCAGCCCCTCTCCCGCAAGCGGGCGATAACCAGCGACTTGGCTGCCGTTTTTTGGCAGCTTAGTCGAATGGCTAGTAGTTCCATCAGGGGAGTAATTTATTTCGCCGACCTCGCAGCTCATGAAGCGCTTCACGCCCGCTGTTTCGCATTCACCGCGCAGCATCGCGATCACCGCTTCCGATTCATCATCACAGAACAATTGCCCGAGCGTCTTTTCGTGGTAGCCGATATTGTGCTTTTGCAGCAGCGCGATGAAATCCTGCGGCGTGTAACGCGCCAGCGCCGAGCGGCAAAAGCTGGGGTTGGCGGAGATGAAATTTTCCGGTTTGGTGTTGATGTTGGTGAAGTTGCAACGCCCGCCGCCGGAGATGCGGATTTTCTCCGCAAGCTTTTTGGTATGGTCGAGCAACACCACGGAACGCCCGCGCTGTCCGGCTTGCAGGGCACACATCATGCCCGCCGCGCCGGAGCCGATAATAATCACATCCGTTTTCATATTTATTCCGTAGTGCTCATAACGAGCGTTGGTTAATGAGCGTATTGTTTGACGAACTCGGACACAGCATCGCGATATTCAGTCCATCCCACCGCGCCGCTATTGTTGTGTTCACCGCCCTCGATCAAGGTGAGTGTTTTCGGTTGCGGCGCGGCGGCATAGAGTTTTTGCGCCATCTGAACCGGCACTCTTTTATCCCACGTGCCATGGATCAGCAGCACGGGGATTTTAAGTTCGTGAATCTTTTTCAGTGCTTCGAAACGTTGATCGAGCAACCGGTCCACGGGAAGGAATGGGTATGCCAATTTGCCCATTTCAGCCACCGAGGTGAAAGTGCTTTCGGTGATCAGTCCTGCCGCTTCGGGATGATGCACCGCCAGGTCGATCGCGACCGCCCCGCCCAGTGAATGCCCGTAGATGAAAGCTTGCTGCGGCTTTACGCCGCGTACTTTTAGCAGATATTGCCAGGCCGCTTCGGCATCCTCGTACACCTTGACCTCGTTCGGTCTGCCGCCGCTGCTCTTGCCAAAGCCGCGATAATCCGACAGCAGCACATTGATGCCAAGGTTATGCAAGCGTAGCGTGTGTTCCAGATTGTTGCCGATGTTGCGATAATTGCCATGCAGATAAAGAACTGTCGGCGCGTCTGCCTTCTCCGCAGGAATCCACCAGGCTTGCAGCTCGCCCCGGTCCGCGCCACTTCCCACCGGAATGCGCAACTCCTCAAACTTCATACCCAATCGATCCGGCGTGGTTTGCAGGAGCAACTCCGGCTCGAACACATGATCAAGCTGTGTCGCCCACATATAGGTGCAGGCTGCCGCATACACCACCACTATTGCAACAGCACCGATGGATAGGCGGCGCGTCCAGTTGCGCATGCTCACGCAGTCCCTTCCAGCTTTTTCCACAAACACGCGCCCTTGCTCGCC
>PLBS01000164.1 GCA_003134595.1 Gallionella sp.
GGACAACACCGGCTACGATCTGAAACATTTATTCATCGGTGCGGAAGGCACGCTCGGCATCATCACCGCTACCGTGCTGAAATTGTTTCCGCGTCCGCGCTCCACCGCCACTGCCTGCGTGGCGATTGCCAACCCGGATGCGGCGGTGCGGCTGCTGGCGCATATCCGCGCCAGTTGTGGGCATGCTCTGAGCGGATTCGAAATCATTTCACGCAGCAGCCTTGACCTGGTTTTCAAGCATATCGAAGATGCGCAAGAGCCTTTCATGCGACCTTATGAATGGTATCTGCTGATCCAAGTTTCCGATGTGCTGCAGGACTCACCGGATGGCGCAGTGAGGAGCGGATTGCTGAGTTTTGGCGGTGAGGTTCTGGAATTCGACATTGCTGCCGACACGGATGGTGCGGAAAACTGGTGGAAGTTGCGCAAGAACATCAGCGAGGCGCAAAAGCGCGAAGGGTTCAGCATCAAGCACGATATAGCGGTGCCGGTGAGTTGCGTGGCGGAATTCATCGCGCGCGCCGATGCCGCGATGCACAACGCGTTCCCGGGCGTGCGTATCGTGGTATTCGGCCACATGGGCGATGGCAACATCCACTACAACGTCTCGATGCCGGATACCGCACAAAACAAAACTTTCGTCGCGCAACAGGAAGGCGCGGTGAACAAGCTGGTGTATGCAGTGGTGCGTGAACTCAATGGCAGCATCAGTGCCGAGCATGGCTTGGGACAACTCAAGCGCGAAACCATCCGCGATTACAAAGACCCGCTGGAGATGGAATTGATGCGTACCGTCAAGCAGGCGATTGATCCGAACGGGTTGATGAATCCCGGCAAGGTTCTGTAGTCCGATTTAGGCAAGGTAGAAAAAATAGGAGACACAAATGGCAGCTCAACCTGAAATCACCAACATGGCATTGTTCTGCGATTTCGAGAACGTGGCATTGGGCGTGCGCGACGCCAAGTATGCGCAGTTCGATATTCGAAAAGTGCTGGAACGCTTGTTGCTCAAGGGCAGCATCGTGGTCAAGAAGGCCTATTGCGACTGGGACCGCTACAAGGAATTCAAGGCGACGATGCACGAAGCGGCCTTCGAGTTGATCGAGATCCCGCATGTGCGCCAATCGGGAAAGAATTCAGCCGACATCCGCATGGTGGTGGATGCGCTGGACCTCTGCTACACCAAATCCCATGTGGATACCTTTGTCATCATCAGCGGCGACTCGGACTTCTCGCCGCTGGTTTCGAAGCTGCGCGAGAACAACAAATACGTGATCGGCATCGGCGTGAAGGACTCGACGTCAGACTTGCTGAGCGCCAACTGCGACGAGTTCATCTTCTATGACGATCTGGTTCGTGCGCAGGAGGCGAAGCAAAAGCGCGCCGAGAAAAAGGCACCGGTGAAAGCCACAGCGGGCAAGGCCAGACCGTCACCCGCAAAGGGCGAGGAAGACAGGCGCCAGGAAGCGCTCGATTTCATCGTCGAAACCGTCGAGGCATTGATCGCCGAGCGCGGCTCGGATGAAAAGATCTGGGGTTCGATGGTCAAGACCACCATGCAGCGGCGCAAGCCGGGGTTTACCGAATCGTATTACGGCTATCGCTCGTTCAAGGAATTGGTCGAAGACGCGCACAGCCGCAAACTGTTGACAGTGGTGCGCGACGAAAAGTCGGGGCAGTACACCATTCGATTGCCTGCGTCCGACTAACCGGCTGGTCTATTTGACGAACAGCCAGTTTGTGCCACAAACGGACGTTATCAAGTTGCCCGCTCTGTTGCATGGGCAGCGGAAAGCCTTTAAAGCTACTTGGATAAATTGGTGCATTGACCTTTTGTTATTCAAGGCGCAGCCTGCGCTCAAGGTTCGGCGTCAATATGAGGATAAGAAAATGAATCAGTTGCTAAAACAGGTGTTGCTGGTTTGTGTTTGTTTGTTCGCGTTGGCCGGACTGGCGATAGCCGATTCGTTATCAGATGCAACGCATGCATACGATTCGGGAAATTATATAAAAGCGGGAAAATTATTCAGGCCGCTGGCAGAACAGGGAAATATACTGGCTCAAGAGAGGCTTGGAACAATGTTTAACCTCGGGCGAGGTGTTCCTCAAGATTACAAAGAAGCGATGAAGTGGTATCGACTGGCCGCAGACCAGGGTAATGCTTATGCACAATGGCACCTTGGATGGATGTATCACTTTGGGCAAGGTGTTTCTCAAGATTATAAAGAGGCGGTGAAGTGGTGGAGACTGGCAGCCGATCAAGGTAATGCTTATGCACAAACCAGCCTTGGCTCGATGTATGCCAGTGGGCAAGGTGTTCCTCAGGATTACACAGAGGCGGTGAAGTGGTATCGGCTGGCCGCAGAACAAGGTGTTGCTTCTGCACAAAGCAACCTTGGGTTGATGCATCGCCTCGGGCAAGGTGTCCCTCAGGATTATAAAGAGGCGGTAAAGTGGTATCGGCTGGCCGCAGGTCAAGGTAATGTTTCGGCGCAAACCAGTCTTGGGTCGATGTATGGCAGCGGACAAGGTGTTCCTCAGGATTACAAAGAGGCGGTGAAGTGGTATTGGCTGGCAGCCGATCAAGGGAATGCTTTTGCGCAAACCAGTCTTGGGTCGATGTATGCCAGTGGACAAGGTGTTCCTCAGGATTACAAAGAGGCGGTGAAGTGGTATCGGCTGGCAGCGGAACAGGGTGTTGCTTCAGCACAAAGCAAACTCGCGGATATGTATGAAAAAGTACAGGGTATTTCTCCAGATTACCAAGTGTTGGTCAAGTGGTATCGGCTGACAGCGGAACAAGGTGTCGCTTCAGCTCAAAACAACCTTGGGTTGATATATCACTTCGGACAAGGTGTCCCTCAGGATTACAAAGAAGCGGTCAAGTGGTATCGGCTGGCGGCGGAACAGGGTGTCGCTTCAGCACAAAATAACCTTGGGTTGATGTATCGTCTCGGACAAGGTGTTCCCCAGGATTATGTGCTGGCACACATGTGGGCCAGTATTGCCGCGGCTAACGAAGATCCTGCCGGAGGCCGGGATGTAGCTATTGAACAAAGTGATTCTATTGCAACGCATATGACTCCCAGCCAGATTTCAGAAGCGCAGGAACTCGCCAGAAAATGCACCGCCAATAAATTCAAGGGGTGCTAAGGCTGCGTTTGTATTCCTTTAGGGTTTGTCATTGACCACCATACAGCGCCGCACGCCAAGCTTCACCGAATCATCTTACGGCTATCGCTCGTTCAAGGAATTGGTCGAGGACGCGTAGAAGCACAAACTGCTGACGGTGGTGCGCGACGAGGAATCGGGGCAGTACACTATTCGTTTGTCTGCGGCGGATTGATGTTTGGGCTGGTAAATCAAGATGAGGCGGAAGATTACGGTTGCCGGGGATAGCCCGGTGGCTAGTCACTTTTCTTGTCTTGCCAAGAAAAGTAACCAAAAGAAATCGCCCCCGGTTTACCGCCCCTGCGGGGTACCCTCGATCAG
>PLBS01000056.1 GCA_003134595.1 Gallionella sp.
CTGCGGCGCAGAAATAGGCCAGGAATGCGATCAACCCAAGGGTGTGCCAGCCGAAGAGTGACATGGCAAACGGCTCGCGCATATCCACCGACATCCAGGCCGGAATCGGCAACAGCCACAGCCAAAGATACTTGAAGAAAAGAAAAGACTGGGTGAGGATGCTCAGCAGGTAGACATTCGGCAAATCCGTCAATCCCTGCATTCTTGCGGATAGATTGAGCATTCCCATCGCACGGGGTTCGTAGGCTACACCCAGAATTCCTCTGGCACTAAATATATATATAACTATTGCAGCAATCAGTGCCAACAAAATGGCGTAAGGCGCGATCTGCTTGAGCAACGCGGCCGAGGGTTTCCGGATGAGAAACGTCAAGGCAAGCGCCACCCCCAGTGCCGCGATGCTGTGCTCTTTGGAGTACACGGCGGCAAAATAAAACAGGACTGCGGCCAGCATCCAGTACCAGCCACCGCGTAGAAGGCCCTCCAGATAAGCTAGCAGCATCAACAGGACGAACAAGGTCGCCATCAGGATGGAGCGTTCAATGAGGTAGGCCACGCCATAGACGGAAACGGGGTGCAAGGCAAAAATCAGTGCGCCAAAAAAAGCAAACCATACCGGCGATGGCGGCATGCCATCCGGCACATCATTATTGGTCAGCGTTGCTTGAAAAAGCCGCCGCAGCAGGAAAAACAAGGCGATTGCATTGGCCGCGTGCAACAGCACATTGCCCAGCCTGAGCCAAAAAACATCAAGGCCAAACCAGTTTACCGTCCAAGCTAAAGATGAATAGGGCAGCCAGCGCAAGTCGAAACTGAAATAAGTATGGCCGTATTTCGAGAGGCCATTGGGGGAAGCAAAAAAAACAAAGTCATCGAAAACAAAAGGCGCATGCAGCGATCCGGCGTAAAGCGCGAGGACGATCAGCAGCAATAATGCAATTGGGAAGTAGGGGTGGAAAAGAGAGATTCTGTTTTTCATCGCGGATTTTTGCTGTTTTCGTGGAGTATGTTGGCCATTGGTCGTGTTATAGACAGTTTGAACATGTTTGGCATTTGCCACGAATGCGGCGAATAACGGATTGCATAAGCCTTTCGCGCGCTTGGGGGAAGTGCAGCAAAGGCGGGTAATCCGCCGATGAAGATGTGGAATCGGCACTGCTACTGGAAACTCGCCCTTCGCGCGGCCATGGAGCAGGGGCGATCGTCAATCGTGCATCGGGTTTACTCGACGGCAAATTGCCTGATTTTCCAGAATCCATGCGGTGTCTTGACTGGTTTGCATTCCCTTGGTCGCAATCCGCAAACAAATGCTTTCAGCTTACTTGCTTGGCTCGCTTTTGCTTGGCTCGCTCGATTCGGGCGGTGTTTTGGTGCCAAGTGCATTTTTTCCCAACGCCTTTGTACCGAGAAAGCCGTCCTCCTCAGCAAGGGCAGCGGGGCGAAAGACATCCACTTTGCGGAAATACTGGTCCGTCACGTAAACCCGTCCGTCCTCGTCCACCGCGATGCCGGCAGGGAGTGAGAACTTGGCGGGACCATCGGAGTTCGAACGGCTGCCTATGGCCAGTAACAGTTTTCCCTCGGGGTTGAAAATCTGGAAATTGCCGAATGTGGCATCCACCACATAGATATTTCCGGCCGGATCCACAGCGGCTTCTTTCGGGCGGGAAAATTGCCCGGGTTGGCGACCGATGTCGCCGAATGTGCTGATGAACTTGCCTTCAGCGTCGAATTTCTGAACGCGGAAATTGCCTCCGTCCACAACATATACTGAGCCGTCTGGAGCGATCACGGTGTCTCGCGGCAGATTAAATTCGCCATGCCCGGTGCCGCGTTTGCCAAAATCGAACAGGTGTTTGCCACTTTGTGCGTCGAACACCAGCACCTTGTGTTCATCGGAACTGGTCCCTCCGATGTCCACCGCGTAAACGCGGGTTCCGGCTGGGTCAACGGCAATTCCAGCCGGTCGGGCGAATTGATTCGGATCCCCGATAGAACGAAGGAATTTGCCGTCACGGTCGTATACTTCGATTTGTTTGAGCTTTCCGTCGAACACATAAAGGGTGCCCTGTTTGTCCAAGTCAATGCCCAAAGGCATTTGTAACTTGCCGTTACCGTTCTCGTCATCCTCCTCGCCGATCTTGAAGTACTTGTGCCCCGGGAAGTCGAATACCGCCACGGATTTGTGCACCGTATCCCCGACGTACACACGCCCACGTTGCACCGCGACACTGTAAGGCTTGGAAAGCCCCTCGCCTTTTCTGGATTCTCCGGTCAGCGCGCGCCTGAGTTTATCGGAATCCGTGTCCTCTGCTACGTCCGCGCTACTGTGTATCGAGAATTCGTAATAGAAACGCGGCTCGTCTGGAGGAGGCGGAAAAGTCAGATCATCAGGGTGTTTTTTGCCCTCATCGATCTTTTTTCCGGACATTGCACAGCCCCCCAAGGCAAGGATGGCGGCAAGAATAATAACCAAGGATTTTGTCAGTTTCATTTCTGTAATTCCTATTCCTAATCGGGTTTACAAGAGTTTTGAGCATACACTCAAAATTAAAACTCATGCAAGCAGCGGCTCAACATGGATAGCACGATGCTCGGATATTTGCCACAGCGTCATTTTGCATGATACCATTTTTACTTTTCACGGCTATCGAAAAGCAAAAAATATCGTTTTACTGATTTTCAGGGGTTTTTCCGCACTTGAATCGACATGAGGTCTTAATACTAAATGTACTCAAACTTTATGCACTCCAATCGAAAATTGAATGAAGGAAATAAAAAACCCGGGCGGCTGATGACCGAGTGGTTGCTGGTGTCTTTGCTGCTAGGTAGCGCGGGGCTGCTGGGTAGCGCGGGTAGTGCGATGGCCGGCGAGCACCACACGTTTATTCCCGGCGTGACACGCCCCGGCGCTTATATTTTCCACAATTACTGTTCGGTATGCCACGGTGACAAAGGGGATGGTCAAACCAGGGCGAGGAATGGTTTGGTACCACCGCCGAGGAATTACACTACTCCTGAGGCCGCCGTCGAATTGACGCGCGAACGTATGATCAATTCGGTTACTCACGGTCGTCCCGGCACCGCGATGATTGCATGGGGCTCCGAGCTCAGCGGGCCGGAAATCGAAGGTGTAGTTGATTACATCCGTGCGACGTTCATGAAGCTGGGTAACAATGCCGCAGCACATGTGGTGCCAGACAGCAAGCTCCTGGCAAGCCGTGGCGGTATGTTATATATGCAGATCTGTGCGATGTGCCACGGCGAGACGGGCACACGGGATACAACGGGAAGAATGCAGCCCCCGCCACGGGATTTTACCTCACCTGCCGTTATCGCCGAGTTGACGCGCAAGCGCATGATCGCCTCAGTCACCAACGGGCGGCCGGGTACCGCAATGAGGGGTTATGGTACCCAGTTTAATAAAGGCGATATAGAAGCCATAGTGGACTTTATCCGCGAGGCCTTCATGTCTGGTTCCAACCCGAAGAAGTAAATCATGAAGAAAATTGTGATCGCGACACTGCTGACTGTTTTCGCTGCGGCACTTTTGCTGTTCATATTCGTTGCGGAGCCCGCCAAAGCCGTTGTGAAGCCTGCACCAATAGTTGCGGAGCCCGCCAAAGCCGTTGCACAGTCTGCACCAGCCGTCTCGGACATGTCGTTGCCCATGCCGCTGGGGCTCAAGGGTGATCCCGCCAAGGGCGGTGTCTTCTTCATGACAAACTGTTTCACTTGTCACGGGGTCGCAGGGGACGGAAATGGCCCCCGCGCTTATTTCATCACACCACCGCCTCGTAATTTCCTGCTTGAGACATCACGGCAAAGATTGAATCGGCCAGTCCTGTTCGAGGCCATTACTAATGGTCGACTCGGCACCAATATGCCGGCGTGGGGCAAGGTCTTGAGTAATCAGGAAATCGCCGACGTTGCCGAGTTTGTGTTTCAGAATTTCATCAGTGCACCTCAGGGGAATAAAGGGAAGCAAGGGTAAATGAAAAGAATCGCTCTGCTGGCTGCGGCCGTGGTCGCGCTGGGGGGATGTTCCAAGTCCGAACCGCACCCAAGCGGGAAAGGCACCCCACTGCAGAGTCAGGTAGTGGCGGCTGGCAGTATCGCAGCTACCGGAGATTTGGAGCTGGGCAGGCGTATATATAATTTCCGCTGTTACTTCTGCCACGGTTATTCCGGTAACGCACGCACACTGGCCGCAACCTTACTCACTCCCAAGCCGGTAGATTTCACCAGTATCTCGCCCAATTCTCTAAGCCGGGAGCGCATGCTGCAATCCATCCAGTCCGGTCGTCCGGGCACAGCCATGATGAGTTTCGCCAGCGTTTTGCAGCCCAATGAGATTGCTGCGGTAACAGACTTTGTGCGGCATGAGTTCATGGTCGCGAAGGCGGAAAACACGCGCTACCATACCGAGGCGAACGGCTGGTTCAACCATCAGCGCTACGCTGCCGCTTTCCCTTTCGCTCTCGGCGAGATCCCGCTGGACACCCCTTGGGAACAGCTCACCCCGCAACAGGCCGAAGGCAAGCGGCTGTTCATGACTTCCTGCGTGAGTTGCCATGTTCGTGCCAGAGAAAACAACGAGGATATACATTGGGAGTCGCGTGCCGTTTCCTATCCGCGCAACCAGTTTTCTCCGGGGGACAATCCTCCATCGCCAAACGCTAAGAACAGCCCGCCGGTGGATGCCATGACCAGTGCCACTCCCTACCATTTGCACGATCAGCCTCCCAAGTTGGAAGGATTGACCGAAGCCGAACAGCGTGGCGAGACGCTGTTCCAGCAGAACTGCGCCTTCTGTCATGCGGCTGACGGCACGGCGCGCAACTGGATCGGCAGCTTCATGGAGCCTCACCCGCGGAACCTGACCAAATCTGCGGCCATGGACAGCATGACCAGGACGCGTTTGAGAACCGTGATACGCGAGGGGCTGCCCGGCACTTCCATGCCGGCGTGGAAATCGGTATTGTCGGAGCCGCAAGTGGAAGATGTCATCGCCTATGTGGCGCGTGCCTTCCATCCTCTTCCACCTTAATTAAAATGCTAAAAATCTACAATACGCTGGCGCGTGACAAACAGGAATTCGTGACTATCGTGCCGGGCAAAGTCGGCATGTATGTGTGCGGCATGACGGTGTACGATTATTGCCATCTCGGCCATGCGCGCGTGATGGTGGTGTTCGACATGGTGTATCGCTGGCTCAAGGCGAGCGGCTACACTGTGAATTACGTTCGCAACATCACCGACATCGACGACAAGATCATCAAGCGCGCGGCGGAGAACGGCGAATCCATCCATGCGCTCACTGCGCGCTTCATCGCCGCGATGCACGAGGATGCCGATGCGCTGGGCGTGCAGCGTCCCGACCATGAGCCGCGCGCCACGCAATATGTGCCGGAAATGCTGGAGATGATCGCCACGCTGGAACAGCGCGGACTGGCTTATCAGGCGCCGGATGGTGATGTGAATTTCGCAGTGCGCAAGTTTGAAGGTTATGGAAAATTGTCCGGCAAGTCGCTGGAAGATTTGCGTGCCGGTGAGCGCGTCGAGGTGGCGGAAGGCAAACATGATCCGCTCGACTTCGTGCTGTGGAAACATGCCAGGGAACAGGAAGTCGACGAAGTGAAGTGGGACTCAAAGTGGGGCAAGGGCCGTCCCGGCTGGCATATTGAATGTTCCGCGATGGGCTCCAAGCTGCTCGGCAAGCATTTCGATATTCACGGCGGCGGCGCGGATCTGCAGTTCCCGCATCACGAGAACGAAATCGCCCAAAGCGAGGGCGCACACCAGTGCCACTTTGTGAATTACTGGATGCACAACGGCTTCGTCAATGTCGACAAGGAAAAGATGTCCAAGAGTCTGGGCAACTTTTTCAAGATACGTGATGTGTTGAAGAATTACGATGCCGAGGAGGTGCGTTTTTTTATCCTGCGCGCACATTACCGCAGCCCGCTGAATTATTCCGACGTGCATCTGGATGATGCGAAACAATCATTGAATAGCCTCTATAGGGCACTAGAGAGTGTGCCTGCGGAAGTAGCTGCTGTCGATTGGAACGAACCCTATGCGCAACGCTTTCGAACGGCGATGGACGACGATTTCAACACACCGGAAGCGATGGCGGTGTTGTTCGATCTGTCGAAACAAGTGAATATCACTAAATCAGGAAGTGCGGCAACTCAACTGAAAGCTTTGGGTGGCGTGCTCGGTTTGCTGCAAGAAGACCCGATCAAGCGCTCGCAGCGCTCACGCAACATTGTTGTGGAGATGAATGAAACGTTGGAAGATTTTACGGAAAATATAACAGTAGCAGTTCACACTCCCGAATTAATTAACAATCTAATCGAAGCGCGCATCTCCGCAAAGCAAGCCAAGAATTACGCTGAGGCGGACCGCATCCGCAAGGAATTATTGGCGGCGGGTATTGTGCTGGAAGACAGCGCATCAGGCACGACCTGGCGGCGCGCTTGAAATAAAACCTACGGCAGCTTGCCTGCGGCCACCATGCGGTTGAGCAGGATGTTGGGTGAAATCCAGACCACTAAGTCATCGAAGGTCGGGGTGGGTGTGTGGCTGACAAATGTGTTATTGCCGTCGAGATTGGCCGCTTCGTCAGTGCCGGCTCCGCCAGATCCGCCATTTTTCCCCGTCGAGTAGATTACTGCTGGCACGCCATTGGAGGTGAGCGAGGAGTTTGCGACAGAGCAGCTTGTGCCGCTGGCGCTGGCCGTTGAGCACACCAGAAGATTTAGATTGGTAAGTGAGGAAAGCCCGGTTGCTTTCATGCCGCCCGTCGTGGTGAAGGCGTTAGCGTATGAGGAAGTTACTGCATAGTGAATGCGGTTGTTCCATGCGTCAACGGCGAAACCTTGGCTATCTACTTGTGTGAGTCCTAGTGTCGCGGCGGGTACAAAGCCGTCGTTAGGATGGTTGCAGGTGCCAGTAACAACGGGGGGGTCTTCCACGCCGTTGTTGGTCGAAGAAGCTGGGCAGGGCAGGCGGTCGTTGATAATCGCATAACCAATCAAGGCTTGTTGGATTTCGTCCAAAGTTTTTCGCGTATCAGAGACGTTTCGCTGTTCCATCTGCGCACTGAGGGGAACCAGCAGGCCGCCCAGCAACAGCCCAACTATCATCAGCACGATCGCCATTTCGACCAGCGTGAAACCATGCGATCTAAATTTTATAGATGTGATTATTTGCATCTTTCGCTCAAGGCAGAATATATAACGAGTCATTCGAGATGGCGGTTGGCATGATATAGAGATTATCAAGATTCTGGTTCTCGGCATCTTCAAAATAATCCGGCAAGTTGGTCGAACTCATGCTGGTGCGGGTAATGCCACCGAGTGGCGTATCGGGCATGAGAAACAGGGCACTGGCATTACTAGTGAGGGTAGTGCCATCAGGGTTAAGAACGGTGAGGGTGCTCGTGTTGTTAGCGGGGCAGATAGTACTACCACCGCCGCTACCGCCGCCACCGCCTCCTCCTTTGCCTTTACCTTTGCCCTTTTTACCGGCGCCGCCACCGCCGCCACCGGCACCGCCAAGCAGGCTGCTGGTGCCGGCGGTGTAATAGATAACATCGAACCATTTGTTATCCGTGAACCATGGCAAAGTTGTGTATAAATTCATCTGTGTTGCGGGTACTTTGCCTATGCATTGCGTAGAGTCGCTGGGGCAACTGGTGGTGGAGGTGGGGGTGCAGGTAGTAGTGAAATTCGCAGGGTAGGGATATTTGCCATTGGCGGCCAGGTAGCTAGCGAAAGCATTTGTTAATTCCTTGGCGACACGCATTTCAACAATGGGGATGATGTCGCCAGCGCTGATGATCATCAGGCGGTCATTGAACGTTGAACTAGTATCGGCGGACTGGTAATTCAAGTTGGGAGTTGTTTGAGGGCTTGGTGCAGGATTAGTACCTTCCAGATAATTCGTGGCACACCAACTTTCGGCAATGGTTGAACCACTAGTTGCGCAAGCCACTTGGTTTGTGGATGAACGGCTTTGCCCGCTCACTGGTGGGCCTGCAGCAAAGACAATTGCAATAACGTTGCTCGCCGCCGAGGTGCCGCTAACAGTCAGGATTCCAATGCTATTGCTGTTGATGGGATTTAAGGTGACGTAGTCACGAAAATTCGGCGACAGCGCATACCATAACCTTTCACCCGATCCGTCGCGCAGATCGGGCAGTCCCAAGGTTTTCCATGGCAACCTGCCGATATAGCTGGAACAATTGCCGCCTGGTTGACCTACGGTGGATTCCGCAGAGCCATCGTCATTGGTATCCGGGCAAGGCAGGCTGCCGGGGCTGGTGGCATCTTTTATCGCACGACCAATCAGCGCGTCCTTGGCCTGTGCCAGCGCAGCGGCGGTATTTTCTTGGCGTGCAGTCTTTACCGTGGATGAAGTTAACGAATTCACCAGCACAGCGGCGATGCCCACTACCAATATCACCAGCATAATCATCAACGCTACGCCGCGCTGCTTGCCGCGTCCATGACTGAAAATGGCGGTGCGTTTGGCCGACATGATTTATTGCCTGGGTGTGTCTGGTTTTTGCGTATCTGGCATGTTCGTATCCGGGTTGGCGGATGGGCTCAGCAATACGCGCTGTCCGACTTTAAGTTTGACCGTCTTGCTTTGGCCGGGTAGCGGAACCGACAAGCTTTCCGGTGTCTTCTCATCACTGCTCCCGGCCTGTTGTGGTACGCCGTTGATCCATGCGGTGCGTTTGCCGCCATGCTTTTGCACGATGCCGTTTAGCATCAGCGCGCGATCGTTGTGGTCAGATCTGGCCTCACGTGCATAGCCGTAGTCAAGCTGTGTGCGTTGTTCCGGGGTGAAAAATAGCCGTCCTAATTCTTCGGCGTTGGTGAGCGTCGAAGCTGTTAATGCAAAGGCACACAGGCCAATTTTGAGGGTTGATCTCATGGTTGCGCGTTCCGGTTCTTCAGCGTAATCCAGCCGCCGCTGCATTCTGCCTTGATATGCGCCCCGGCGGCCGGGGCCGACTCCTCGACCGTAGCGACGCGTTGCATGGTGCAGCTTTCAAGTTGATACCAGCCCTTGATCTGGCTGCGTAGCGCGTTGAGGAAATTCAGCAGCTGGCCCTCGTGCAGCAAATCGAATTGCAGTTTCATGTCGCTGTAGTGGATGTTGAAGTTGCCGCTGTCTATGGCAGGTTGCGGCGCATAGATTTTTTGCGGGGCTATGTTATAGCGAAAATCGATGACCAGATTTTGATTGCGGAGCTTCTCCAATCCTTCCATCCAATCCAGTCTAAGGTCGTCGCCGATGATTTTGTTTTCTTCCAGGGTGTCATATTCCTGGGAAAAAACCGACAGGTTCTCCTGGTCCTGGCGTGCCATGGTTAAGCGATTGCGTGCATCATTCATTTGACTTTGAGCAGCGCGCCGATCTTTTTGGGTAAAGTTTGCATACTCACTGCTGCTATACAAAATGACGCTGCTCAGCAGAATGGATGCGCAGACCGCCAAAAGGCTCCAGCGCATCAGATGAAAGTCTGAGTTGGAGAATTTCATGTTGCGGGTCTCCATATTGCTGATCTATGGGTGCCGTGGAGCCTCATCATGTTGGCGGTCTCCAGACAAGTTTAAAAGAAAAAGCGAGTTCATTTTCGCGTGCTTCGCGTTGACCGGCAAGGCTGCCGCTGGGGCTGACATCAAGCGGTTTGGTAAGGGCGGTCACTTGATAACCGTGCGTGCTTAACTCGAGCTGGAAGCGATCCAGATACGCCAGCGCGGCACGGTAGTCATTGTCGAAACCTTGCAGATTTCCTTTCATGGTGATGACTTGAGCGGGAACGTCAGCAAGGGTGTTGATTGCAACCGGTTCCGTCGCATTCCCTTGCCAACCCAGGTTGTCTACCTCGATTTGTGGAAAACGGTCAAGCGCAGTGCTGATCGGCCTCAAGATGATTTGCGGGATAGGCTCATATTGATCGAGCTTGCGCATGATTGATACGCTTGCCTTCATGTCCGCGGCAGGGGTGTGCGTGCTGGGAAAGCTCTGCGTGATTTGCTGCGCTTCTTTCACTATGTGTTGTGCCTGGATCTTGAGAGTCTCTGCTTCAGTTGCATTTCCGCCGCTTTGCCAGACGGTTGCGGTCGCCCATAACAGGCTGGCAAGTAATAGCACGCCGCTGCTCCAGTTGAGTGCGCGGCGCAGCTGCCACAGTGTGTAGTAGCGGGTGTGTTCAGCGCTGGCGTAATCAGTTTTAGGGCGGCTGGCGGCCAGCTGGTGCAGGAAGATTTGGCTGGCATCCGAATCGGTGAAACGATAGTTAATCTTGAGTTGCTTGCCGACTTCTTCGATATCCGCGAAGTCATAATGCATATTCGGATCGTCGGACAACTTGGCCCGTAATTCATTGCAGTCCTTTGCGTGGCACAGGATGCGCACATCGAGTGTTTGTCCCGACGGGAGCAGGCTCAGGCTCTTCAAATATTGGTAGGTGCGGGTGAGCTCATTTACGACGGCATCCTGGAATGTCAGTTCGGCGTGAACAGGCGTCAGCCGGGAAATTTGCAGGCGATGCTCGCTGAAATAGGTTTGGCGCAGCCCGGAAAATTTTTCCCAGGAAATGAGCAGCAGATGATTCGAGGGATGGTTTTTGACCAGCGGCGCGCTGATCTGCGGCACCGAATAAATCCCTGCGAGCGGGGTTTGCTGCGCCAGCATGATGTTCAGCCAAGGCGTGATGAGTGAGGGGTTGGTCAACGCCGAGAACAGCATGTCATCGTCGCGTCGTCCGGTCTTTTGACGTTGCAGCCGGGTGGCTTGATGAAAAGACGTGCCGCGATAAAACTGGTCGAACTTGCGTTGCAATAACGCGGTGCGACTTCTGCCGCTCAAGTGCGGGACGATTTCATGACGGAAGTCCTCTTCAATCAGATCGGTCAGCAGGTAAGTAGGGCATTTTGCTGTCTGCAAAAAAGACGCGAAGTTTCCCCGCCCGTCCGGGGTGTCAGTGAAGTCGCGTTGCAGTTCGATTTTGCCGCCTGTCATGAGTTGCGCATGCAGGCGATCGGCACTCAGGAATAGCAGTAGTAGTGCGTGTCTCATCTTAACACCCCGGATCAAGCCACAGCGGGCATAGTTGGGCAGAGTGGGCAGGTTTTTGCCTCATAGAGGTTCTCGCACCCTGAGGGTGTGCCCACGCTGCACTAACCCTCATGAATAGCAGCAGAGATTGTCCCATCAAAATTTCACCTTGCCGATAAGATCATAGATTGGCGACAGAACCGACAGCATTACCCAGCCGAGCAACGCACCCAGCACGATGGTCATGGTCGGTTCAACCATGACTTGTACTTTTTTGATGGAGCTCTTTACATCGCGATCATAAAAGTAGCTGACGTTAAGCAGTGCCTTGTCCAGCGAACCGGTGGCTTCGCCGACTTTGAGCATGCGTATTACCAACGGCGGGAACATGCCGGTGTTCTGGAAGCTCTGGGTCAGGTTTTTGCCGGACTCGATTTCATGCGTGACATCCTCCAGACTCTTGGCGACGGCGCGGTTGTTGACCACATCGCGCGAGTTGGCGATGCAATCGAGGATGCTGATGCCGGAGCCATACATCATCGCGAAAGTGTTGGCGAAACGCGCCAGAATGATTTTGCGCAAGATTGGGCCGGTCACCCACATGTCCAGTTTGAGCTTGTCGAATTTGAAGCGCATCTCCGGGCTGGAGGTGAGGACCAGCTTGCCGGCGACGGGCAGGACGATGGGCAGTGCGATCAATACATACCAGTAATTAACGAAGAATGATGAAGTGGCAAGCAGCATGCGCGTCTGGATGGGAATTTCCTGCCCCATGCCTTTGATGAAGCTGACCAGTTGCGGCACCAGATAGATCATCAGAAAAAACGTAATCGCCACTACAGTGGTGCCGACAAAAGCCGGATAAAGAAGGATGGTCTTGGTGTGCGAGGACATTTCGTCCTGCCACTTCAGTGATTCGGTGATGTGTTCGAACACCTCCGGCAGACGTCCGCTTGCTTCACCGGCATGGGTCAGACTGATGAAAATTTTATCGAATGCGTCAGGATGCTGTGTCATCGCTTCAGAAAGTTTTTTGCCGCCTTCAATAGACTCGACCAGATTGGCGATGACTTCGCGGAAATGCTGGTCGTTCATGGTGTCGCGCAAATCGGCGAGGCTTTCCAGCAAAGGCACACCGGCACGGGTGAGTTGTTCGAGATTGAAAAAAAACGTGATTAACTCGGTGCGTTTGATTTTGTTGCGCCCAAAGCCCAATCTGCCGCTATCTATTTTGGCATCGATCAAGTCCAGGCCGCTGCGTTTCAGGCGCAGTTCCAGATCCACTTGATTGGCGGCATCCTGCAACCCTTTATGGGTCTTGCCGTGATCATCCATTGCCCGATAGGAATAGAGTGCCATTCAGGTTCCTTAGACAAGCCGGTCGGTCAGATCCACCATGCGGCTGACTTCCGCAAGCGAGGTAATGCCTTGCTGGATGCGCCGGATGCCGTCCAGCGCCAACGGGCGAAAACCCTTGGCGAGTGCGGCCTCCTTGATTTGGCGCGCACTGGCGCGACGCGAAACCAGATCGTCCAGATCGTAATCCATCTTGAGTAATTCCATGATGGCCATGCGCCCCTTGTAGCCCTGATGGTTACAGGTTTCGCAGCCGGCAGCCCGATACAGGGTGATGTCTTGTTGGGCCGTGAGACCCAGCAGCTTGCGTTCCGATGCGTCCGGCGAGTATGGGTATTTGCACTCCTTGCACAGTATGCGTACCAGACGCTGTGCCACGACACCGATGATGTTGCCAGCCATGATGTCCGGCAGGATACCGATGTCGAGCAGGCGCGGTATCGCGCCGATCGCCGAGTTGGTGTGCAGCGTCGAATACACTTGATGGCCGGTCATCGCGGCGCGGAACGCCATTTCGGCGGTGGGATGGTCGCGAATTTCGCCGACCAGAATGATGTCCGGATCCTGGCGCATCATGGAGCGGATACCGTTGGCAAAATCCAGCTTGGCAGATTCATTCACCGAAGTCTGGCGGATCAGCGCGAGCGGGTATTCGACCGGGTCTTCCAGTGTCATGATGTTGACCGACTCGGTGTTGATGTGATTCAGCACCGAATAAAGTGTGGTGGTCTTGCCACTGCCGGTAGGGCCGGTCACCAGCACGATGCCTTCCGGCTTGGCGATGATCATCTTGAGCATACTGAGCGCGGCTTCATCCAGACCAAGCTGATCGAGCGGCACGATGCCTTTTTGCCGATCCAATATACGCAGCACCAGATTTTCGCCGTGCGTGGTGGGATGCGAAGCCACCCGAAAATCGATCGGTCGGCCCGACAGACGCAAGGAGATACGGCCGTCTTGCGGCGCGCGAGTTTCGGCGATGTTCATGTTGCTCATCACCTTCAGGCGCACCACCATGGCCGGCCAGAAGCTCTTGTGCAGACTGCGCACCTGGCGCAGCACACCGTCGACGCGATAGCGGATGCGTAAAAAGCTGCTTTCCGGTTCGAAGTGGATGTCCGAAGCACCGCGTTGCACGGCTTCGGTGAGCAGCGCATCGATCAGGCGTACCACCGGCTGGCTGAATTCGTTCACGCCGGATTGCAGCGTCTGGTATTCCATTTCGCCCGGCTCGATCTCATGCAAAATACCGTCGATCGAAAGCTCGAAACCGTAATACTGATCTATCGCGCGCAGAATGTCAGACTCGCTTGCAAGCTGCGTGATCAGGCGATATTCATCCTTGAGCAGCGCGCGCACCTGATCCAGCGCGATGATGTTGTCAGGATCGGCAACTGCCAGGGTCAGGATGCGGGCGACTTGATCCACTGACAGGGGTAATAATTGATAGCGGCGCGCAACATCCTTTGGAATCAAGGCGAGTGCCATCGGATCGATGATGACGGAGGCGAGATCTACACTTTGCTGACCAAGATTTTCCGACAAGACGTCACGGATCGTGGCTTCCGAGAGAAAGCCAAGACGAACCAGCAGGCGGCCCAGCGGCTGATGCGTCTTGCCCTGTTCTTGTAAGGCGATGCGCAACTGGTCTTCGCTGACCACGCCTTTGCCGACCAGTATCTGTCCCAGTTGTTGGGGGGGGTTGTCCGGCTTCCGATTTGTTGGCATGACGATTTAGTGCGTAAATGTGAAACTCGCGTAGCGATTCATTCGCCTCCTCGCCCGCTTGCGGGAGAGGATTGAGGAGAGGGAACGGGCAATTTTCATTATCAGGGGTGGCTCCTTGCCGTGCCCGTTAGCTCTTCGATACGTTGTGAAATTTTCGCGTGATCAAAGCCCGCATTGTGTTCCGGATCAAGCTGCAAGGCACGTTGGTAATACTCTGCCGCCGACTTTTTTTGCCCAAGGCGATCAAGACTGACGGCTAAATTGAATGCCAATTCGGCATTGTCCGGTTCCAATCTGTAGGCATTAGAATAGGCCTGTTGCGCCTCGCCCCAACGAGCTTGTTCTGAGTAGTAATTGCCTAACGCGAAATGCAGGGATGATGAATTTCCTTGTTCATTGAGCAAGGTTTTTAGACGGCTTTCGCGGTTGTCGTCGGTAGTTAATGCGGACATGCCCGCATTGGCCACGGCATTGCGCGGATCGAGTGCCATTACTTGCGCGTAATAGTGCGCTGCCAAGCTATCTGCGCCGCGACGTTGCGCGATGACGGCCAGTCCGAGTAGCGCGTCAGTATTACTTGAATCCAGGTTGAGTACCTTACGATACAGTTGTTGCGCTTGCTCAAATTTTCCGCCGCGATAAGCAAGATAGGCGCTGTTGAGCAAGGGATCAATGGGTTCGTCCTGATGCTGCTCGACCAACATAGAATGTTCCCTGCGCGCCTGCGGCGCTTTGGCTGCTGACCGTGCGGCATGGGCCAGTTTCGCGATGCCAGCCGGCTTTGTTTCTGAAGCAACTTGGGTCGGAGCGATCTCCGGAACCAATTTGTTTTGCGGTTGCGCCGTTGTGCTTGTTGGCGGCGCAACTGATGCAGCGGACAGCATCATCGGACGCGGCGGCTGGGTGTTGCCGGCAGAGATGATGTACCACACATAGCCCGCTCCCGCTGCGAGTAATAAAACCGTGCCGCCCAGGGCGATCAGTAAATTGCGATTGATGCCGGCGCGGGCAAACGACGGAGCACGCGATTTTGCATTGAACAGGTTTTGCCCGGCAATGCGCGCCCTATTACCGGGTGATGGGGCATCAGACGATGGGGCGGCCGGTGAGGCGGGATGGGAAGCTGAGTCGGGATGTGACTCCAAACTATGTTCAAGTCCCGAATGGCTGCCGTTCCCAGCCTGTGCGGAGTGTGCTTGCTGCGATTTTTTGCGGGCATCCAGTAGCAGGCTCATGTTCAGGGTTTTCCGCTGGCGGATTCTTTAAAGAAATTTTGATCCGGCAAATTGTTGCGGAACTCGCTGAAATCACCATTAACACTGGCATCCTTGATTACAACTGGGCGTAAGAAGATTACCAGCTCAGTTTTCGTCGTCGTGTCATTCCGATTTTGGAACAGATTTCCCAAAATCGGAATGCGGCCGAGTAGAGGTATCTCACTGGTATTAAAATTTATCTCTTCTTTGATTAATCCACCCATCACCGCTGTCTGACCATTTTCAACTTTGATGATAGATTCCATCTCGCGTGTCTGTATTTCCGGTATGAGATTTTTGATAGGCGCGAGACCACAGGTCGTGACACCGAAGCCGCATGGGTTGGCCAGAATAGGATTGGGGTCTTGTACACCAAGACCAACAAGGCTGGAAATGGAGGGGCGCACATTAATGGTTACCGTATCGGTATCGCTGATCTGGGGAGTGACGCTCATTGTCAAACCAATTGAGACAGAATTCGCGGTGGTAGAGTAACTGGCAGTAGCTGGACTCGTTAGTGTTGCGGGAAGAATGTCAGCTTTGACAGTGAAATACACTTTGCTGTTCGCTACTTTCAGGGAAGCAGTTTGGTTGTTCATGACGGTTAGTTTGGGGCTGGACAGAACTTTGACATTGCCAAACTGTTCCAGCAGTTGTATAGATGCGGCGATGTTGCCAAACTTGGAGGTGGGATTGATGTAGCTGACGGCCAGCGCGCCAGTGGTCGCGGCTATACCAACCGTGCCGGCCTGGCTTAACGCAAAGCCTTTTGCGCCGACGCCGACCAGTGCGCGCGACCAATCTATGCCTTGCTGGTATTGATCACTTAGCTGCACTTCGACGATGGTCGCTTCGATCAGCACCTGGCGTTTCGCCGTCGCCATTACCATATCAATAAACTCCTGGACTTTCTCATGCTGGCGACTGGTCGCACGCACAATCAGTACACCGGTTTCTTTATTTGCAAACACATTCACTGATTGTTCGAACTCGCCTATTATGCTTTTTGCCGCCCCCGAAGCTTGAACCGTTTCGTTGCCAGCACCTGATACACCACCCGCTGGCCCAGTCTCGCTCCCTGCTGTTTTCTTGCCCTTATTTCCTGAACCTTGAGGTGCTCCGGTATAGCCTGTTGCCGCACCTTCTCCCTGTGCAACAGCCTTATTTGAATTCGACGCCTCCTTTTGAGATTTGTATCTTAGTCTGTCCTCTTCGAGGATTATGTCTGTGACATTTTTTATCAGGCTATCCATCAGATTGTTTTTTGTTTCGCTGGTGACTATGGTTGAGGCGGCATTTCCTCCGCCTGTGCCGGTGCTTCCAGCACCCCCGCTGGTTCCAGTACTTCCGCCAGTAATCTGGCTGGATGTAGAGTTAGTACTCGTTGCTGAACGAGACATGTTGATGAAATCGATTTTATAGGTCCTCAAAAACGGCTTGTCCGGCATCACGGTCAGGGTGCCGTTGTTCAGCTCATAGCGCATATCTATTTGCCTGGCGATGCGCGTGAGAATTTGCGGCAGCGTCTGGTTGATGGCGTTTATTGTCACCGTTCCCTGAATGCCGGATTGGATGTCGAGGTTGATTTTTGCGTCGCGCGCCAGAGCGAATAAAATTTCTTGCGCCGGCACATTGGTGACTACTACGCTGTAGGTTGCAACTTTGTCGGCGAGTTTGGGCGGCGGCAGCAAGACGCTGTCCTTGATCGGTTGAGGAATGCTGCTTCCTGTTTCAGGCTGAATGTCTTGTCGCTGAATATGCTGATCTGCAGGCTTGATCGGTTTCGTCCCGCAGCCGGATAGCATCACCCCGATAGCACAGAGATAAACCATGTTGCGTGAAAGCATGCTTCTTCCCTCATTGACATTTGGTTTGTAGCCTAACAGCTTTGCGGGTATTGCTCAATACGTCATTCGGCCATATCGCTTCAGAAGATGTAAGTGGATGTGGCGAAAGCTTCCTGATAGCGTGCGGGTAAATCTTTGACCGCGTTGTGTGCCGCATCAATCGAGGGGTATGCGCCGTAAAGTACCCGCAGTCCGCTTTTGTTGCCGAACTTGGCGCGTAGCAGATAAATTTCGTGGAGTACGCCGAGTTTATCAGCGCGCATCAAAAAACCTTCGGTACGTTCCGGGTTGATCTCCTCGTTGTAGAACAGCTGGATGCTGGCAACAGTTTTTTTCTGCTCGAGCAATTGCCTGCCTGCCGCCAGGCGTTGTTCAAACAAGTTTGTTTTGCTGACTGCTGGTTTACTGCTCACAACCGGAGCAGGCGGCGGGGTTGCCACAGTTGAGCTGCTTACCGGTGGAACTTGGCTCAAAACGAGTTTGGGCGCCGGGTTTGGGGTGTTCGCGGGAGAGGTCGCCGTCTGATTTGCCACTACAGCAGCTGCCGGTGCAAGCGCATTGTTCGGATGTGTCGCCTTCACTGCGGCTGCAGGTGCTGCTGCAAGGGTGGGTGGATTGTCCTGGGTTGATGGTTGGTCTGGGGTTTGTCGAAGTGATGTTTGCGGTTTATCCAGCATCCACCAAGCCGCCAAACCGAATAAAAGCAATGCGGCAGCCGCGCTTCCCAACAGTAATTTCTTGTCGGGTAATTTGCGGGCGGAGCTGAGTTCGCTGTCGCGAATCGCCGCCCGCACATGTTGGGGTTTGATGTAATAGGTATCCTCGACAAATGCGGCCAACAGCGATTTGTCTGCGAGGATATTGGCTCGGCGCATCAACCCATTCGACGTGTCAGCGATGAGTTTGAGGGCAGCCGGCGAGAAAATGTTCGGGCCGTGGTAGCCGGCCGCACGCATCCGGAACATCAGGTAGCTTTCCAGGATGTTACGCGACAGCGGTTGCATGTGGAAGTGATGCACGATGCGATCCTTGAGTTGGCGCATGTTCGGTTGATCCAGTTTGGCGTTCAATTCCGGTTGCCCGAACAGGACGATTTGCAGCAATTTGGCATTGCCGACCTGCAGGTTGTATAGCAGGCGCAATTCTTCCAGGGTGTCCGGCGGCATGGCGTGGGCCTCGTCCACCAGCACGACGATGCGCTTGCCTTCGCGGGCTTTCTCCTCGAGTTTGTTCTGGATGTTCTGCATGATGATGCCGACACGCTCGCCTTCAATGTTCAGCCCGAGCCCGTCGGCAATCGCATACAACATCTCTTCGCGCGACAGGCTGGGGTTGGCCAGATAGATGGTCTCGATGTGCTCGGGGAGTTTTTCCAGCAACATCCGGCACAACATGGTTTTGCCGCTGCCGACTTCGCCGCTGACCTTGATGATGCCCTCGACTTCACAGATGGAGTAGATCAGCGCGTCAAGAATTTCTCCGCGATTTGCTCCGGAAAAAAAGAATACCGTGACGGGTGTGATTCTGAATGGGGGCTCAGAGAGCCCGAAGTGCTCTAAATACATATGGTGACCTTTAAAAATCCAGATTTCATCCCNNAATTTCTTGCTTACATATAACCCATATGCGGCGCGGCGGAATTTTTTCCGCGCCTTGCATTTGGGCGAACTCTGAATTTTTAAAGGTCACCATAACTGCATCCTATGCGTTGAGTTTTTCATGTGCACCCATGCGACTGTGCAGTGTGGTGCGATTGATGCCGAGCAGCTTGGCAGCCTCGCTGATGTTGCCTGAGGCAAGCTCCAGTGCGGCGGCGATGTATTGACCTTCCTGTTCGCGCAGATGATGATCCAGATTGAAGCGGCCTTGTAGCAGTTGCTGTTTTATCGATTCCGAGGAGGCGCTCCCTTGCGGGTATGCGGACGTTTCCAGCGGGTCGAACTCGTCTTGCAATTGCATCTTGTTGATTGTCTTTCCGGGATATTTTGTGGTCAGCCGGATGATGATGTTGCGTAATTCCCGGGTATTGCCGGGGAAGCTGTATTGTTCCCAGCATTGCAATGCATCCGGGAGTAATTCAAAAGGTGCTTGCTTGATTTGCTGCGCGTAGTAAGCACGGAAATGATTAAGCAGAACCAGCTTGTCCGGGCCCAATTCGCGCAGCGGCGGGACCGAGATCGAGAATACGTTCAGGCGGTAATAAAGGTCGCTGCGAAATGTGCCGGTTCTGACTGAGTCGCGCAGGTTTCGATTGGTTGCGGCGATGATGCGTGCGCGGCTTTTGCGTGTTGTGGTTTCGCCGACGCGTTGATATTCACCATTTTCCAGCACCCGCAATAGCTTGGTTTGGAGTTCCAGCGGCACTTCGCCGATCTCATCAAGGAACAGTGTGCCGTCAGATGCTTCTTCAAAAAAACCGGATTGTGCGGTTGTCGCGCCGGTGAAGGCTCCCTTGCTATAGCCGAACAGGGTAGGTTCGATCAGCGTGGGGGGAATTGCAGCGCAGTTAAGCACTTTGTAAGGCGAATCGGGATTACTTGCCAGTTTTTGTATTGCGGCGGCAACCAATTCCTTGCCGCAACCTGACTCACCCTCAATAAGAACCGGAAAAGGAATGGCTGCATACATCACGATCTGACTGCGCAGGGCTTGTATTGCGGGGCTTTGGCCGACGAGGCCGAGCAGATGATCATCCTGATCTTTGTTGCCGGGCTCGCTGTCCTGAACCTTCAGCGCATCGTCAAGGTATTTCTTTATTTTTTCCGGCGCGCAGGGTTTGGCGATGAAATCTATCGCGCCCAGTGCGCGTGCATGGCGCGCGTTGCTTTGGTCATCTTGGCCGGACAAGACGAAAATTTTGATTTTCGGCGAATGTGCCAGCAATTCGGCAATCAGGTGAAAGCCTTCATCGGGGCGGTGCGGGACGGGCGGTAACCCCAGATCAATCAGTGCCAGCTGCGGGGGGCTGGGCAATTTGCGCAACAAGTCGATCGCCGCAGCGCGTGATTCGGCTTGATAAACCTTGAAGTGATTGCCAAAAGTGACCGCCAATCCTTCGCGAATCAGCGGGTCGTCGTCAACGATTATCAGGCTGGGAAGTGTCGATAGGGCGTTCATTTTGTTCTCTATGGAGATACGCATTGGGTGCGGAGCATAACGGCAAGTGCACGCAAGCTCAATAGCAAAAACACATGGATATTGATATTGAGGTCAATTAGTTGGGGATTATTGACCTATTGGTTTAGAATGTGCCACTCATTTTTTTGGGCTTTAATTTTGTCTTCGTCAGATTTAGTCGAAATTCGCGATCTTAATTTTGCCTATGATAAGCGTCCCGTCCTGGAGGGCATCAACATGGCTTTCCCGAAGGGGAAGTTGATCGCCATCATGGGGCTGAGCGGTTGCGGCAAGACTACGCTGCTGCGCCATATCGGCGGCTCACTCAAGCCGGCCAAGGGCTACGTCAAGGTGGACGGGCAAGTAATTCATGAATTGGATCAGGATGCTCTGTATGCGATGCGCCGCAAGATGGGCATGTTGTTCCAGTTTGGCGCGTTGTTCACTGACATGTCGGTATTTGACAATGTGGCGTTTCAGATGCGTGAACATACCGACCTGCCGGAAGAGATCATTCACGACTTGGTATTGATGAAGCTGCATGCGGTGGGATTGCGCGGGACGCATAACCTGATGCCTGCCGAATTGTCCGGCGGCATGGCGCGGCGCGTGGCGTTGGCACGCGCCGTGGCGCTCGATCCGATGCTGATCATGTATGACGAACCGTTCGCCGGGCTGGACCCGATTTCGCTGACGGTGGTCGGCGATTTGATCCGCCGCCTGAATGATGCGCTGGGCGCGACCTCGATAGTGGTCACCCATGATGTGCAGGAGTCGCTGAAGATCGTGGACTATGTTTATTTCATGGCGAACGGAGTGATCGTGGCGGAGGGAACGCCCGATGAGATTCGTGCCTCGGACAGGGATTTTGTGCACCAGTTCGTGCATGGCGAGATGGATGGCCCGGTGCCATTCCATTATCCCGGTAAAGATTACCGCCAAGATTTGAATTTGCAGGCCTAAGGAACCTCTGATTATGCCCAACATGAACCGCGTTGCTGCCAAATTTGCGATGGATGCTAGGAGCGATCCGCGTCGAATAGCCGTAGCGTATTCGCAAGGTGAGCGACAACGCAGACGCGCAAATTTGGCGCAATCCCTTGGGGCACTGGCTTTGCGGGCGGCTGGCTGCGTTGCTCGGTTTGCGAAGGGAATAACCATTCGCTGCACCTCGCGCCTTGCCTGCCATCCCGCAAAGCCGAGTGCGCGGTCATGCTGGGTATAATCAGAGGTTCCTATGTCAGCAGCTGAAACAATCAGGACGATCGGCCATCGTGCCATCAATGCGGTATGGCGCATCGGTATGGCGACGCGCTTCTTTTTTCTTACTCTGATGTATTCTGGCAGCAGTTTCCGGCGTTTTCACCTGATCATCAAAGAGTTGTTTTCCACCGGCGTGATGTCGCTGATCATCATCATCGTGGCGGGGCTGTTCGTCGGGATGGTGTTGGGTTTGCAGGGCTATGAAACACTCAAACGCTATGGTTCCGAATCGGCGTTGGGCAGCATGGTGGCGTTGAGCCTGGTGCGCGAACTGGGACCGGTGGTGGCCGCGCTGCTGTTCGCCAGCCGCGCCGGTTCGGCGATGACGGCTGAGATCGGTTTGATGAAGGCGACCGAACAAATCTCGGCAATGGAAATGATGGCAGTGAATCCGATCGCGCGTATCGTTGCGCCGCGCTTCTGGGCCGGCGTGATCTCAATGCCGCTGCTGGCCGCCTTGTTCAGTGCGGCGGGTATATTTGGCGGCTATTTCGTCGGGGTAGTGCAGATCGGCGTGGACGAAGGTTCGTTCTGGTCGCAAATGCAGGCGGCAGTGGATTTTCGTGATGACATATTGAACGGCGTGATCAAGAGTTTCGTGTTCGGTACGGCGGTGACAGTCATCGCCTTGTTCGAAGGCTATGATGCGCCGCCCACCGCCGAAGGTGTGTCCGGTGCGACCACACGCACGGTGGTGACATCATCACTGGTGATTTTGATGTTGGACTTTGTATTGACTTCAATCATGTTTAAAGGGAATTGAGTTATGGAACGCACTACACTGGATTTTTGGGTGGGCATATTCGTGGTGGCAGGTATCGCCGCACTGGTGATGCTGGCAATGAAAGTCGGGAACCTGAGTACTTACAATATGTCGGATTCTTATCAAGTGCATGCTTATTTTTCCAATATCGGCGGCTTGAAGCCCAAGGCATCGATCAAGAGCGCCGGGGTGTTGGTCGGGCGCGTGACGGACATTACGCTGGATACGGAACGCTACGAAGCCAATGTGGTGATGAGTCTGGACAAGCGTTATCAATTTCCCAAGGATACGTTCGCCAATATCCTGACTTCGGGTTTGCTGGGCGAGCAATACATCGGCTTGATGCCCGGCGGTGACAGCGAGATGCTCAAGAATGGCGAGGTCATCAAGAAGACCCAGTCGGCGACGATATTGGAAGATTTGATCGGCAAGTTCATCTATAACAAGGCTGAAGAACCCGTCAAATCCAAATAATCGAAGCCGAGTAAAATTGTATCTGGGTAAAAAGGGAAAGGACATGACCGCGTTGCAAAAAATGATTCTGGGTGCGTCGATGTGCTATGTGGTCGGTGTGGCACACGCCGAGGTGATCGCGCCTGATGCGCTGATTAAAAACACCGTGCAGGAAGTCATTGCGATCATCAAGCAAGATAAAGACATCCAATCGGGAGACCAGAAAAAAATCACAGCGCTGGTGGACGCCAAAGTGCTGCCGCATTTTGATTTTGCGCGCATGACCCAATTGGCGGTCGGTAAATATTGGCGTACCGCGACCCCCGAACAAAAACAGGCATTGGTGACGGAATTTCGCAATATGTTGGTGCGCACTTATACCAAAGTCTTCACGGTGTATCGCGATCAAACGGTGGAGGTGAAACCGCCCAAGATGGCAACCGGTGACACTGAGGTGACTGTCAAAACTGTTATCAGCAAGCCGGGCTCGCAGCCGATTCTGGTGGATTACGAAATGAAAATAGCTGAGAGCGGTTGGAAAGCGTATGACATATCCATAGACGGGGTCAGCATGGTGATGAGCTATCGCGGCACGTTTACCTCGCAAATTCAGGAAAACGGGATTGATGGTCTGATCAAGACGCTGTCTGACAAGAACGTCAATGCAGCCAATGTTGCGCTGCGCAAGGAGGGCGAGAAGTGATCGCTAATGATGGAGATTGGATGGTAGTGAGTGGTGGCTTGACCATGGAAACCGTCCCCGCGTTGTTTGAAACCGGTTTGCAGCATCTGGCCGGCGAAGATTTTCAGGTGGATTTTTCTCAGGTTGATTCCGTCGATTCCGCTGCGGTCAGTATGTTGCTGGGCTGGACCAGGGCTGCCCAACGCACCCGGCATGACTTGCGCGTGAAGGGGTTGCCTGAAGATTTGCTGAGCTTGGCGCGTTTGTATGGTGTTGCTGAGCTGCTACCTCAACAATCTAATTGATTCCTTTGCGCGGGCGGCACGTTCGGTGCCGCGCGCATCTCACGTCAGTTTTTAGTATCATGCGCAACCTTGGTTTTAGGTGGCGAGCTTCCTTTTGCAAACCATATTTCTCAATTTTAACGAACAGTGGAATTAACAATGGTCACCCCGGAAAGCATTCAACTTAACATCGCGCAGGGATTGGCGACCGAACATTTAAGCGTGGTGGGTGATGGTACCCACTTCGAGGCGGTGATAGTCAGTGAGACGTTTGCGGGCAAGAATCGCGTGCAACGTCACCAGTTGGTTTACCAAACCCTGGGCGACCGGATGCGCGAAGAAATCCATGCGCTGTCGATGAAAACTTTTACGCCACAAGAGTGGAAAAACAGTCATTAGTCGCTAGCCGTTAGTCGTTAGTTGGTGGTAGTGATAACTAACGACTAACGACTAACGACTACCAACTAGCGATAAATTTATGCAAAAACTGGCGATTCAGGGCGGCAATCGTCTTAACGGTGAAGTGCGGATTTCCGGTGCGAAGAATGCGGCTCTGCCGATACTGTGCGCGAGCTTGCTGACCCGCGATGCGTTGCAACTCGGCAATGTGCCCGACCTGAACGATGTCGCCACGATGCGCAAGCTGCTGCAGCAGATGGGCGTCGCGATAGAGGCGAACGGCAGCCAGATGGCGTTGTCTGCGGCAAATATCGACAAGTTGGAAGCGCCTTATGACATGGTGAAAACCATGCGTGCCGCGATTCTGGTGTTGGGGCCACTGGTGGCGCGCTTCGGCGAAGCGCGCGTTTCCCTGCCCGGCGGCTGCGCCATCGGTTCGCGTCCGGTGGATTTGCACATCAAAGGCTTGCAGGCGATGGGCGCGGAAATCCATATCGAGCACGGCTACATCCACGCGCAAGTGCCAACTGGTAGTGGGGGCGGGCGACTCAAGGGCGCGCGGATATTTTTCGATCTGGTCAGTGTGACCGGCACGGAAAATCTGATGATGGCGGCGGTGCTGGCGGACGGTGTGACGGTGCTGGAAAACGCGGCGCGCGAACCGGAAGTGGTTGATCTGGCGCATTGCCTGATCGCCATGGGAGCAAAAATAGAAGGGGCGGGCAGCGACACCATCAGCATCGCCGGCGTGGAAAAACTGCACGGTGCGAGCCATCGCGTCATGCCGGATCGCATCGAGAGCGGCACTTTTCTGGTGGCTGCGGCAGCGGCAGGCGGCGACATCACCCTGATCGATGCGCGCGCCGACATACTCGAAAATGTGTTGGAGAAGTTGCAGGAAGCGGGTGCATCCATACAAGCGGCGGGCAGCACGATCAACTTGAAAATGAGCAAACGCCCCAAGGCCGTGAATGTGCGCACTGCGCCTTACCCGGCTTTTCCCACCGACATGCAAGCGCAGTTCATGGCGATGAATACCATCGCTGAAGGCAGCGCGATGGTGGTCGAAACGATTTTTGAAAATCGCTTCATGCATGTGCAGGAGTTGCGCCGCCTCGGCGCGCAGATTGAGGTGGAGGGCAATACCGCCGTGATCAAAGGCTGCGCGCAACTGGAAGGCGCGACGATCATGGCGACCGATTTGCGCGCCTCGGCGTGTCTGGTCATCGCCGGATTAGTCGCGCAAGGCGAGACCATCGTGGATCGCATCTACCATCTGGATCGGGGCTACGAACACATCGAGGCAAAACTGTCGGCGCTCGGTGCCCAGATACGCCGGTTGAAATAGCCGGTTGAGATAACAGATACGCCGTATCAAATAAATAGGGATTTTTAGATGATAACCATCGCACTGTCTAAAGGCCGCATCTTCGAGGAAACCCTGCCGTTGCTGAATGCGGCGGGCATCACCGCGCTTGAAGACCCGGAGTCCTCACGCAAGCTGATACTGGCCACCAATCGCGCCGATGTGCGCCTGATCATCGTGCGCGCCAGCGATGTGCCGACCTATGTGCAATATGGCGCGGCGGACATCGGCGTGGCGGGCAAGGATGTGCTGAACGAACACGGCGGCACCGGGCTGTATCAGCCGCTGGACCTGAACATTGCGCGCTGTCGCATGATGGTCGCGGTGCGTGATGATTTCGATTATGAATCCGCCGTGCGCAAGGGTGCGCGCCTGCGTGTCGCGACCAAATACGTGCAAACCGCCAGGGCTCACTTTGCCACAAAAGGCGTGCATGTGGATTTGATCAAGCTATATGGCTCGATGGAGCTGGCGCCGCTGGTGGGATTGTCGGACGCGATCGTGGACCTGGTGAGCAGCGGCAACACACTGAAGGCGAACCACCTCAAGGCGGTCGAACACATCACCGACATTTCGTCGCGCCTGGTGGTAAACCAGGCCGCGCTGAAATTGAAACATGATGTGATCCAGCCGATGCTGGATGCGTTTGCGCTTGCAATCAAGAAATAGGGCTATCGT
>PLBS01000053.1 GCA_003134595.1 Gallionella sp.
GTCTGTTGCAACTTGGTCTGCCACTGCAGCGGTGCCGTCGTCTGCTGCCGTTTGGTTCTCCATTGCAATGGCCCCGTTTTCTGTTGCAGGGTAGATGTAGAGCTCTGAACCTGCGTGGTTCTGCTCAGTATCTGGCTGGTGGTTATATTTAGTTGTGTCTGACTCTGATAAGTCTGGCTGGTTGTTTTGGTCGCAGTGGCGCCGTCATAATACGGTCTTGGAACCGTTCCGTCCTGTTCGCCGACCGGCAGGGTGGGAGTGGACAGGTCGTAGGTGGTGCTGCCGTTCCAGTATCCATCGGTGGAAAGGATCACGAAGTTCTGCTGGCAGGAGTATTGCACCGGGTCTTTGGGCAGGATGCCATTCAGTTGGGCGGAAATAGTTGTTTTGACAAACGCAGTGGGGCTAAACGTCATGCCGCCGCCGTCGTTGATGGTGATCGGGAGGAAGCCCAGCGCCGTTGTCGGGCCGGTGATCTTGACTACATTTCCCGATGACGATGCGCCGTAGTCGCTGGGATCCAATGCATTGATCTGTGCGGCGATATTGGCCGCGACCGTGGTGGTGCTGGTGCTGTCGATAGTCGGGCCGAACATCGTTCCAGTGCCGTTCACGGTAATGCTGTCTACCCCGGTGCTGCCGCTCCCGCCTACCGTTATTGTGGCTGTGTAGATGTCGTAGTTGCCGAATTTATGCGCATACATCTGCCCCACATGGGAAAGCGCTTCGCGTAGCGGTGTGGAGTTGGCTGGCTTGGAGGCATAGAGCTTGGTGTACCAGGCGAGCCTCTGAACAGCATTGAATGGGGCGATCTCCACGATGTCGGGGGATACGTTGTCGTTCATGGTCATGAACCCGACACGATATGTGTCGGCGATCGGCGAGAATGCCTGCCCCACCCCGGTCTTCATCATCAGCATACGGTTGCTGTAGTAGCTGTACCAGTTGGCGAAATTCTGCAGTTTGGCGGGCGTGCTTTCCGGGAAGGCATCGGTGACCAGCGTCATGCCCCCGCTCGCGGGATTGGTGACGATGACCGGCGTGTAAGTCGAGGCCGAGGTCGGGCCGGTGACCGTGACGACGTTGCCCGATACCGTGGCAGAATAACCGACCGCGATGATGCCGTTTTTGATATTGGTGGCAAGGGTGTTGGCACTGGTGGCGGACGCGGTGGGGATGCCTAATAACAGGTCGACACCGTTCACCCGGATGCTGCTGACTGCGGTGCTGGGAGGGGCAGGGAAGGCGGCCGTGGTATACGTCATACCGCAGCCATTGTCGGTGACGGTCAGCGTGGAACCTCCTGCAGCCGGGCCGCTGATCGTGATTACGCTGCCTGATACGGTGGCGCTATAGCCGGACACGGTGCAACTCCCGGTTTTGCCCCCAGTGCAGGCATTGATTTGGGTTGCGATGTTGCTGGCATCCGTGCTGGTGGAGCTTGTTGAGCTGGATCGGCTGCTCATGAGCTCATCAACGCCGTTCACCTTGATGCTGGTAGCCCGGCAGCTGCTACCAGATCCGCCTACCGTAATGGTGGCGCCACCGCCGATTGGGGCTGTTACGGTAATGGTGGTGGTCGGGGTAGTGGCCAGCCTGACTTTCTGGAACGCGGTATTAACCGGGTGGGTACCATCAACCAGGGCGGTCGAACCGACGGCACTGTTGCATTCCTTGTAAAAGATGCTGGCGGGGTTATGGAAATCCATTTGCCAATTGGCGGTCTGTGCGCCCGGACCTGTGGGGGTGGTGGAGGCGGTAAGATAGTTGTAGTAAAAAGCCGGGCCGGTGTATCCGCTCGCGCCGCTCGCGCCGCTGCCGCTGCCGCCGGTGAAGCCGGTGTTCAGATCAACGGTTCCCAAACCGGTGTTATAGCCGCTTTTCCATGCGCCAGAAAAGGTGGCGGGGTTATAGCTAATGCCGGTGGAATCTACCGGCGGCGTATATTTGATAGCGGGATTGTAGTAGACCCCGTTACAATGGTTGGTGTTGAAGCCATATTTGCCGGCGAAGTTTTTGGAGTCGTCTGGCATGTAGTCCCAATCCATGCTGCCTGAGTCGTCCAGCATGAACATCACGTTCGGCATGACCGTACTGTTGGCCGATGAGGTCTGCAGCGGCGATGTAGCCAATGCGACCGAGGCCGCCAGGGCGGGCAGCGGTAACGCGAGACTGGCTGCCAATACCAGATTGAGTAAATGGCGGGATGTCCCATGGGTATTCAAAGGGTTTTTCATGCTTGCCTCCTAATAGACTATTGCCTGTGCGTAACTGACGGTATTTTTCGGTCCGTCAGTTCTGACGGTGATGCGCATCAGAACCGTCTGACCCGCCTTGGCGCAACCGCCACCCTTACAAACCTCAGTGGCGCTAAGAACTTTCGTTTCGTTGCCGGTGATAGCGTTGTTGCTGAACAGGCAGCCTGTCTCAGGCGGTATCAGCGTAGTGTCCTCTATCCCTTTTGGGTTTGGTGATTCATTTTTGGTGCGGCACATCCGCTGGATGACATAGCGGATGGTGTTGCCGCTGCTGTCGGTGGTAGCGCCGTTTTTGTTTACCACGACCAGGGTGCTGTTGTTGTTCCAATCGAGCGGGTTGGCTGCATTGGGATGAATGAGATCCAGGGTGGGATCGGCGCTGGAGTAATAGCCATTGTTTGTACAACAAGCAAACGCGATGGGCGGGGGCGTGAAGGTGGAATACACGACACCGCCGGCAGCGCCCCATGCAGCACCTCCGTCTTTATTTAAAACGTGGGCATGCACTGGGTTGTAAACATCCTGGTTGGCGGCTAGCATATTCGCCTGTGCTGCACTCAGCCAGGCGATAGCCGCCTCGATCCCGGTATCCGCGGAGGAGGTGCCCGCCTGCTTGAATGCCAGGTTACCCGAGATCATCGTGCTGGTGTCCACCGAACGTATCAGGGCCACTGCGGCGAGCGACATGACCACCAGCGCGATCAGGGTGAAAAACAGCACGACGCCGCGCTGCTTCATGGCGCGTCCGTAACAGAGTTTTGGTTTTGGCAGTGTATTCATAGCACGCTCCCGGACCAGATCACGTTGCGCATGGGAATGATGGTTTCGAACACCCGGTAGCGGTAATGTTGCCAGTTGGTATCATTGCTCAGGTCGATTTCCGGGGCGGGAGAGGTAATCGCGGTTCCGGCAGAAGAACCGGCCCATGCGCACACGCCGCTGGGGGCATTGGCGGTAAGCGAACTGCACGCCTTCCCGAAGTATGAGTTGGTCACATTGGTTTTTTCCAGCAAGCCGTTGCGCGCCACGACCGCAACGCGAACCGCCTTGATAAGGCGGCGGTTGTCCACCGTCAGGCTGGGACCAAAGTCGATGTTATTGCCGGAAGCGTCCGTCACCAATTGGCCATCCACCGCAACCTTCCAGTTTGCGGCATCCCTCGCATTCACCCACTGGATGATCTTGTTCGAGGTGGCACTGGCCGATATTCCGTATTGTGCCTGTATGTTGACGATGTCCGCCACGCTGGGCTCGGCTGGCTGTCCGCCGGGAGGAGGGCCGGGAGGGAATAATGTTTGTTTACGTTGCAGATAAGCCTGGGAATTGGCCGCGACGGCAGGATTGTAGTTTTGGTTGATCCTGTACTCGATCTCTTTCCATGTTCCCAGGCAGGCAAGATTGTCGCCCACGGCAGTAGTCGGTGGAATGCTTGGTAGCTGGATATTCCGCGTTGTAGGCAAGCCTTGCACTTTGGTCAAGTCACAAGAACCCTTGGTGCTGTGAACGATTAATGCGATGTCATTAAGGTTACAGGCCAGATTATCATTAACGGAGACTGTGTTGCCCGCAAAAAGCGCAGCTACCGGGGAAAACCCCCCGCCGCTGTCGGAGGCGCCATAGTGTATCGTGATAATGTCGCTGGCGCCCGTCCCCGTCCCGCCATCGGTAATGGTGACAGGCGCGATGGCGTTTACACCGGTTAGACCAGTGGTTGCGTCTATAGTGAAAGGGAGATTGGCCAACCCGCAATCTTGCGGGGTATTCGAGATGGGAAGCAGGCCATATCCGGCCATCCCGAGATCGCGTTTGATGTCATAGAGCGCGACGTTGCCATTGGTTTGTGCGTCGGCGGTTCCGGTGGTGGTGCGTTTTTGCCCTTCGTAGACCGAGAAGACCTGTAACACGACCAGGGTCGCAAGCAGGCCGATCGCCAGCCCGACCATGATTTCCACCAGGCTGAAACCGGCTTGATTAAAGTGTGTAGGTGGGTTGCTTGGCTTCATGGCTTTAAGGGGCAATAGTGAAGGTGGTGGAGTAATTATGTTGCATCTGTCCCGGTTGCTGCCATTTGATTGTAATCATGAACTGATTGGGGAAATTAGAGGAGTCAGGCTGGGTGACGACCCGCCCCCCAAGGGGAAGCATTGCGGAAATATCGTAGTACTGATTAGGGGTGCCATCGGGATTATTGGGGCCGGGGATAAGATAATTGCCCGTCAGCAATGGGTCCGCCCACATGATGCCTATCCATTGCTGGGCGATATAACTGGCATCGGCACGGAATTTTGAATCAGCGGTGTTCTTGATCATCGCCCCCTGCAAGCCGACCAGGGCAAGCACCCCCATCGAAAAAAGCAGGATGGCGACCAATGCCTCCAGCAACGCGACACCCCGTTGCGCAGATCTGCCTTGCTGCGCAAATTTTAGGGGTGTTAGGGGTGAGGATTTTTGTTTATTCACGGCCATGATATTTTTTCTGTTTAACATTTCCGAGGATCAGTCGTTTTGAGGCTAGTATCGGGATCGCACATCCTGACATTGCCGCCTATGCCGATCGTGACCCGCAAACTCCGGGTGCCTGTCAGCGAAGAACTAAAATCAATTTGCCCAAGATTCGCCACATTTGCCACCACCCCGCCAAGATTGCTGAAAGTGACGGTGGTTGCTTGCGTGGTGGTTGCAACCCCTGTTAACGGATTCACTGTCAAACCTTTGCTGGTAACATTTTTCGAGCCTTCACCGCCGCTTCTTGACTCAACCGTCGCGCCGGTGGTGGCATCAGTGACGATCCAGGAAGAATCCCAAACAGGGCTTGCCCCCAATAAAGCGAATGTAACATTAGAGTTACGTTTTACCGCCTCGGCCTTGGCCTTTTGCAATCCGTTTTGGGCCGATTCGGCCGCGGTGTAAATCTGGGTATTCTGGATCCACACCCTAAAACTGGGTATGCCCAGTGTCGTCAAGAGGGCGACAATCGCCACGACAATCAACATCTCGATCAGGGTGAACCCCGCAGATTTTTGAATAACGTTTAGCACGAATCGCCCTTTTTCATGATCCAGCATGTTGCTGGTGCTACCTGGTTTAGCGCCGCACCGGCAAACATGACGGTCACCTTGGTATTGCTCTCGTCGATTGTGTAGGAATAATCACCAGCATTGCCCAAGCCCTGATTGGCGATGCTTGAGGCGATTATCTTGTAAGTGGTTTGCGTGGTGACGTATGGGGGGGATAGGGTGTCTCCCAAGGCAAAGGTAAAATATTTGGTCTTAGCAGGAAGGGGACCGCCAACATAAGTGCGGCTATCCTGAAAAAACTGTTCCATTTGGATTCGCGCACTTGCCAGTTGCGTAGAGGCATCCACCAGCTTTCCGCGTATCACATAATTGCTATAGGCGGGTATCGCGATGCTGGCCAGAATGCCGATCAGCGCGACTACCATCAATATTTCGATCAGGGTAAAGCCTTTTGCGAATTTCATGGTTGGGTCCCTTTATAGAGTTGATGCGGATGGTAGGGCATCGATTTTAATGTTTCCACCCCTGACTGACTAGAGGCGCGGGAATCCGGATGAACGGCATATTTCTGCGCTGCCACTACGCTTGGGACCACTACGCTTGAGACCAGACATCAAACATCTAATAGTTCTGCATCGCTCGTTGCGCAAAGGCTTGCAAATAGCCGTGGAGGGCAAGGCGGAAAAGCGGTAAAATCGCACGCTGATAAATTTATAATATGAGGAGATAAAGCATGAGCAAGAGTCTGGTCCAATTCATCATCGAAGAACAGCGTGCGATCCCGGGAAAGGCAAGCGGCGATTTTACCGGCTTGGTCAGCGATATCATCATCGCCTGTAAGCAGATCGCGCATGATGTCAACAAAGGTGCACTGATAGGTGTGCTGGGCAGTGCGGGCAGCGAGAATGTGCAGGGCGAGACACAGAAGAAGCTGGACATCATCACCAACGAGGTGTTCATCAAATCCACCGAATGGGGCGGTCATCTGGCGGCGATGGCCTCCGAAGAAATGGATGATGTCTATCCGATTCCGGTCAGGTATCCGAAGGGCAAATATCTGCTGGTGTTCGATCCGCTGGACGGGTCCTCCAATATCGACGTGAACATTTCCGTCGGGACGATATTCTCGATTTTGCGCGCTCCCAAAGGCGTGGAGAACCCGGCTGCGGCGGACTTCCTGCAGCCCGGCACCACCCAGGTATGTGCGGGCTACGCATTGTATGGCCCGGCAGCCATGCTGGTGATCACCACCGGGCATGGCGTGAATGGTTTCACTTTGGATGGCGACATCGGCGAATTTATGCTGACCCACCCGAATATGACTATTCCTGCGGACACGCTGGAATTTGCCATCAATGCTTCCAATGAGCGTTTCTGGGAAAAGCCGGTGCAACGTTATGTTGATGAATGCATTGCGGGCAAGACCGGACCGCGTGGAATCAATTTCAACATGCGCTGGGTGGCATCCATGGTGGCTGAAGTGCATCGTATTCTGATACGCGGCGGCGTGTTCATGTACCCCAAGGATGACAAGGATCCGGGCAAGGCCGGCAAGCTGCGTTTGCTGTACGAAGCCAATCCGATGTCCTTCATCGTCGAACAGGCGGGTGGCATGTCTTCCACCGGATATGAACGCATCATGGACATCAAGCCTTCCGGCCTGCATCAGCGCGTGCCGGTGATACTCGGCTCGAAGAATGAAGTCGAGCGCATCGTGCGTTATCACAAAGAGGCCTAAGCTTTGAAAACCTCCAAGAACAGTCCGCTGGTTGCCATTGTAATGGGCAGTGCCAGCGATTGGGAGATCATGCAGCAGGCCGCGCTGCAGTTGCAGGATTTCGGCGTTGCCTGCGATGCGCGGGTGATTTCCGCGCATCGTTCGCCCGATCTGTTGTTCGACTACATTAACGACATGACGGCTCAAGGCGTGCGTTGTTTCATTGCCGGAGCCGGCGGCGCGGCGCATCTGGCCGGGGTGATCGCCGGCAAGACTACGCTGCCGGTGCTGGGCGTGCCGATGCCATCGAAATATTTACAGGGCATGGATTCGCTGCTATCCACCGTACAAATGCCCAAGGGCATCCCGGTGGCGACGTTTGCCATTGGCGAAGCAGGTGCTGCCAATGCAGGATTATTCGCAGTGGCCATGCTGTCACTTAATGATGCAGACCTTGCGCAACGGTTGCAGGCATTCCGAAAGAAACAGGCAGATGCGGTAAAAGCGACCACTTTGCCGGCTTTGTAACCACAGTGTTGGAGAGAACATGAATCAAACGGAACAAAATGTCGAAGTCGCAGGCGCATCTCCGCGCGCACGAAAAATCAAATGGATTGTGGTCGGCTTGTTGTTGTTGCTGGTTGCAACCGTGATGATGAATTTGCCGCACGGTTACAGCGATGATTTGTCGCGCATCGGCAAAGGCCAAGCGGCTGTCGTGCTGGTGCGTGACAAAAATGCGGTGCAAAGTTTTGATTTGATGAACGTGCTGGAGAGCATACGCGATAAATATGCCGGACGGGTCGAGTTTCTGTTGACCGATTTCGATACCCCGGAGGGACGTGCATTTATCACCACCAACAATGCTGCACGGGCAACCCTGGTATTGTTCGACGCCAACGGCAAGCTGGTAAAAGTTTTGTATGCACCGCAAACCGCCGAGAATGTGCAGCAGGAAATTGCTGGCATACTCGGAGCGGCGCTCCGATGAACTATTGGCCGGGCACCCGCATGAGTGCAACGCTGCCGCAATCGGATATCAGGAGTTTGCCATTTTTGCATCGCGGCAAGGTGCGCGACATTTATGCGGTAGGGGATGACAAGTTGCTGGTGGTGCAGACGGATCGCTTGTCCGCGTTCGATGTGATTTTGCCCGACCCGATTCCGGGCAAGGGTGAAGTGCTCACCGCAATGTCGAATTTCTGGTTAAACAAGCTGCAGCATGTAATTCCCAATCATCTTACCGGCATTGCGCCGGAGTCGGTGGTCAGGACTGACGCAGAGCGTGCGCAAGTGCGTGGACGCGCCTTCGTGGCGAAGAAGCTCAAGCCGTTGCCGATCGAGGCCATCGTGCGCGGCTATCTGGCAGGTTCCGGCTGGAAGGACTATCAAAAGACCGGGACAGTTTGCGGAATTGCATTGCCTGGCGGGCTGCGCGAGGCAGAAAAGTTGCCGAAGCCCTTGTTCACGCCGTCCACCAAGGCGGCAGCGGGCGATCACGACGAAAATATTTCGTTTGCGCAAGCGGTCGAATTACTCGGTGAAGCACGCGCTAACGAGGTGCGCGATGCCACACTGGCGCTTTATAGCGAAGCGGCAAATTATGCGGCGACCAAGGGCATCATCATTGCCGATACCAAGTTTGAATTCGGCGTGGATGAGGCGGGCAAGTTGTATCTGATCGACGAGGCACTGACACCTGATTCCTCGCGTTTCTGGCCGGCAGATCAATACCGCGTGGGTAGCAATCCACCCAGTTTCGATAAACAATTCGTGCGCGACTGGCTGGAAGCTTCCGGCTGGAACAAGCGAAATCCCGCGCCGAGTATCCCTCAAGACGTGTTGCAAAAAACCGCTGACAAGTACCGCGAGGCTCTGGTCAAGCTAATGGGCGCATGAGTTCGCCGAAACAACTCATCGAAGGATTTCAACGCTTCCGCGCACGCTCATTCGCGGATGACGACGCGCAGTTTCACGATCTGGTGCAGTTTGGTCAAACTCCCTCCACGCTTGTGGTGGGCTGTTGTGACTCGCGCGTCGATCCGGCTCTGATACTCGATTGCGCCCCGGGCGACCTTTTTGTCATCCGCAACGTCGCCAATCTGGTTCCACCAGCCGAGAACCAGGGCCATTATCACGGCACCAGTGCAGCGCTTGAATTTGGCGTGCGTAATTTAGCGGTGCAGCACATCATCGTGCTCGGACATGCGCAGTGCGGCGGTATCCACGCTTTGCTGGAAGGCAGCGTGGATAAGGAGGAATCCTTCATTGCCGAATGGATGAGAATAGCCGATGCCGCACGCGAACAAATTGAGCAAGAACTTGCAGGGGCCAGCAGCGAGGTACGCCACCGTGCCTGCGAACAGCAGGCAATACTGGTTTCCCTGAATAATCTGAGGACTTTTCCCTGGATACGCGAACGTGTCGAACAAGGCAGGCTCGCTTTGCACGGCTGGTATTTTGATATCGAGCACGGAGAATTGCTGGGCTATAACGCAACTACACGCCAGTTTGAAACGCTATAGAGAATCTCTAGAATCTGGAAAAAACACTTAGCCACAGTGGTCACGGAGATTAATCAGGAAGTGATCGTTTGATATCGTTCCCGCGCATAACCAACCACTTGGTTGTCGTTCTTTGACAGCCTAGTGGATTGGCTAGGTGTTTCATCAAGAGCGTGGGAATGATAAATGTCCATGACGAAATAGTACACCCAGTGTTTTCTCTGGGCCATCTGTGTTCTGTGTGGGATGAACTGCGGTTTTAAAGGTAAATCCATTTATTGGGCGAACAGCCGCATCCTGCGGCTATTTTTTCCCGGTCAATTCTATGTAGCGCGCCTTGTCGGCATCGAAGCGCGTTTCCAACGCCGCCTTTTCCGCCTTGGGATTTTCTGAATCATGTTGCAGTTTGGCCAAACGTGCCTGAGCGTCCTGCAAGTCCTCTTGCAGGGAATCCGGGATTTTCCTGTTTGCCTTGGCGTCGTTGTCAACTTCCTTTTGCAAGGCAAGCAAGTTGTCGTTTGCTGTCTTGATATAGGAGTCGATGACATTGATGCGCGCGTCGACCTGTTGCAGGCTGCGGATGCGCGCCTGATCGATTTCTTTCACGCTGTTATAAGTGTTGATCAGTGTCTTGTCATGGCGTTGCTGTTCAAGTTCAGCCTTGGCATCGTCGCGTTTCTTCGCATCCTCCTGTTCCTTGGCGCGACGCCTCTCGGGGGTGAGCACCTCTTCACTTTTTACCACGCGTCCTGCCTGGTTCAACTCTACGCGATCTTTGTTTGCGTATTCCGGAGGAACTGTTTCGCCGTAGTGGGTAGTGCCATTGTCATCCACCCATTTGTACATCTTTGCTGCAACAGGGAAGCTGAGGGTGACGCCGGCGATAAGTGCAACGAGCCATTTGAGCCTAGTCATTTTTTACTCCATAACGATCACGATAAGATTGAACGGCGGTAAGATTTTGTACCCATCCGCCCTCAGCCCGTAAATAGCCGAGCAAATCATCCAGCGTGGCGATAGATATTACCGGAATATCATAGTTGCGTTGTACTTCCTGCGCTGCGGAAAGTTCGCTTTGACCGCGCTCCATGCGATCCAGTGCGATCACTACGCCGCACGGCTGCGCACCGGCTGCGCGAATCAGTGCTATGGATTCGCGCACCGACGTGCCGGCAGAGATCACGTCATCGATGATCAGCACCCGGCCCTGCAACTTCGCGCCCACCGTGGTGCCGCCTTCGCCGTGGTCCTTGGCCTCTTTGCGATTGTAGCAATACGGCACGTTACTGCCTTGCTCAGCTAGCGCAATTGCGGTTCCGGCAACCAGCGGGATGCCTTTGTAGGCCGGGCCGAACAACATGTCGAAGGGTACTTCAGCAGCAAGGATCGCTTGGGCGTAAAACTGCGACAGGTTTCTTAAGGCCGCGCCGTCGTTGAACAAACCGGCGTTGAAAAAATATGGCGACAAACGCCCTGCTTTGGTTTGAAACTCGCCGAAGCACAACACGTTTTGCTGTACGGCAAAGCGGATGAAATCCTGTCTGAAATTGGCCATGACGTTTGCTATAGGCTGAGATGATGGCCGTCATTATAATGGCACGCCCGATTACTCCCGAGAATTTTCATGCGTATCATCACTATTAATTTGAATGGCATTCGTTCTGCCGCCGGCAAAGGCTTCTACGAATGGCTTGCGCAACAAGACGCCGACATCGTCTGTCTGCAGGAACTCAAGTCCCAAGCGGCGGACATGACCGCGCAAATGCTTATGCCACAGGGTTATCACGGCTATTTTCATTACGCGGAAAAGAAGGGTTATAGCGGCGTGGGCATTTACTGTCGCGAACAGCCGCAGCGGGTCATGACGGGCTTGGGTATTGCCGAATTTGATGCCGAGGGACGTTATTTATGTGCGGATTTTGCCAACCTCAGTGTGGTTTCGCTGTACCTGCCTTCAGGTTCCAGCGGCGAGGAGCGTCAGGCGGTGAAATTCAAATTCATGGCGGCTTTCATGCCGCACCTCCGTAGCATGATGGCATCACCTCCAGTGTCGGGAGGAGGCGCGACGCGGCTGCTCCCGCAAGCGGCTGGCTTCGCCATAACCAGCGACTTGGCGAGAGTGGTTGGCTCGCCTAGTCGAGTGGCTAGTAGTTCTATCAGTAACGTGTCGCAGCCGCACCTGCACGAGTTGTGTGCCAGCGGACGCGAGGTGGTGATATGCGGTGACTGGAACATCGCACACAAGGAAATCGATCTGAAAAACTGGCGCGGCAATAAAAAGAATTCCGGATTCTTGCCCGAAGAGCGCGCCTGGCTGACGGAATTATTCGATGAAGTCGGCTTTGCCGATGTGTTTCGCCTTGTTCATCCCGAACTGGAAGCTTATACCTGGTGGTCGAATCGAGGTCAGGCGTGGGTTAAAGATGTCGGTTGGCGCATTGACTACCAGATCGCTACGCCAGGCATCGCCGCGCGAGCCGAGGCAGCAAGCATTTACAAAGAGCAACGTTTTTCGGATCACGCGCCGCTGATTATCGATTACCGGGACTAGCTCTGCTCCCAAGGTAGTCCCGCCGCCCGCCAACCGCCGATAGCATTGCGGTGTTTGCTGTCGTCCATCTCGCCTTCGAAGCCTTCCAGCATGTTGTAGCAGTCGCTATAACCGGCTTTTGTGGCGGCTGTAGCGGCGTGGTGCGAACGCACCCCGCTGCGGCAAAAGAATATCACCAATGCTTCCTTGTCTACTTGTTGTTCCAGTTGAGCAATGAAATGCGGGTTGGGTTTCATGCCCGGATAGGTCGCCCATTCAATTACTGTGGCACCCGGTAAGCCCCCGACCCAATCCAATTCTGCGCGGCTGCGCACATCCACCAACTTGGTTCCGGGTGCGGACTGCTGGATTTCATAAGCTTCGTTTGGATACAGTGCGCCTTCATAGGGCAGATTCAGCTCTTTGGCGCGTTGTTGCGCGGCTTGCAGAATGGCGGTAATTTTCCCCATGATGATTCTTTCTTCCATAGCAAAGTTTAACGTAGTTGGCACAGGTGTTATGCTGTACATTATAGATGCATACTAGTGCAACCGACATGAAAAATCACACCAATCCGCATCAATCCCAGGCCGGTATCGGGGCTTTTGAACCGGTGCATCCGGAGCGTTTTGCCGCAGCGCAAAAGAGCACTTGGGTGAGTATCGGCATCAATGTGTTATTGACGACCTTTCAGGTGGCGGGCGGTTTTTTTGCGCACTCGCAGGCCTTGATGGCGGACGGTCTGCATTCCCTGTCGGATCTGCTTTCCGATGTGTTGGTGTTATATGCCAATCGGCACGGCAATCGGCACGCCGATGCCAATCATCCTTATGGCCATGCACGTGTGGAAACTGCCGCGACGCTTATTCTTGGGACATTCCTTGCGATGCTCGGCGTGGTGTTGCTGGTGGCGGCGGCGATGCGCTTGCAGCATCCGGAGGCGTTGCGGGCAGTTAGTCCGCCGGCTCTCGCCATCGCGGTTTTGGCATTGGTCGCCAAGGAGGGCATGTTCCGCTACATGCTGGCGGTGGCCAAGCGGGTGCGCTCGCAGATGTTGGTAGCCAACGCATGGCATGCGCGCTCGGATGCGGCATCCTCATTGGTGGTTATCGTCGGGGTGGTTGGCAATCTGCTGGGTTATACCTTTCTCGATCTGGTTGCAGCGGCGGTGGTGGGCGTGATGATCGCGCACATGGGCGGCAAGCTGGCTCTGGCAGCGATGGCTGAACTCATCGATACCGGATTGGATGCGGAGGAGGTTGAGGCGATCCGGCAAACCTTGCTCAATATTCACGGTGTGCGCGGCTTGCACGAACTGCGCACGCGCAAGATGGCGGACAACGCATTGGTCGATGCGCACATCATGGTCGATCCGAAGATCAGCGTTTCGGAAGGACATTACATCGCGGAATCGGCGCGGCACGCCGTGCTCAAGAACCATCATGTGCTGGATGTTATGGTGCACATTGATCCGGAAGACGATATGCAAGCCAAACCGAATGCGCACTTGCCCAGCCGCCCCGGCCTGCTGGCGCATCTCGCGGAACGATTGGGAGACCCGGGTTTACCGGATAATCGCGTGGTATTTCACTATCTGGATGGCAAGGTCGATGCCGAGATATATCTGGTTAACCAGCAGTCTGCTGAGCGGGGTGATACGCTACAGGCACGCTGCGATGAGCTGGTGCGTGATGACAAGTTATTTCGTGTTATACATGTTCACCACAGTCATGCACAGAATTAGTGCATAAGCGGCCATATCGCGCCCAGATTCGGTGCAAATTTTAGGTGCGCTGCGTAACAGGCTTATGGCACAATGACAGCCTGCTATGCAGACAGGGTTGGCACGCTTTCTGCATTTAGAACTTGGGGTTTTGGTTAACTGTTTAATTTGATGTTTGGGGAGAAAGTTATGTCGATGTCGGCAAATGATGTGCTAAAGATGATTAAAGACCGCGAAGTTAAATTCGTGGATTTCCGTTTTACCGATACACGCGGCAAAGAGCAGCATGTGGGCGTGCCCGCCAAGTATGTGGGCATGGAAAAGTTTGAAGACGGCCATGCGTTCGATGGCTCTTCCATCGCCGGCTGGAAAGGTATCCAGGCTTCGGACATGTTGTTGATGCCGGATCCCACGACCGCTTTTCTTGATCCGTTCATGGATGAAAACACTTTGGTGATTACCTGTGACGTGGTGGAACCTACCGATGGCAAAGGTTACGATCGTGATCCGCGATCCATCGCGAAGCGTGCCGAGGCGTACCTGAAATCCACAGGAATCGGCGATACAGCCTATTTCGGCCCGGAACCCGAATTCTTCATTTTTGATTCAGTGAACTGGCAGATCGACATGTCCGGTTGCTTCGTCAAAATTAATTCGGAAGAAGCCGCATGGTCCTCTGCAGAAAAGTTTGACGGCGGTAATATTGGCCACCGTCCGGTCGTCAAGGGCGGCTACTTCCCGGTTCCGCCGGTCGACAGCCTGAATGACATCCGCGCCGCGATGTGCCTGGCTTTGGAAGATATCGGTATTGAAGTCGAGGTGCATCACCACGAAGTGGCGACTGCCGGTCAATGCGAAATCGGCACCAAGTTCAACACGCTGGTGCGTCGCGCTGACCAGACCCAGGTTTTGAAATATGTGGTGCACAATGTGGCGCATCAGTATGGCAAGACTGCAACCTTCATGCCCAAGCCTATCGTGGGTGACAATGGTTCGGGTATGCACGTGCACCAGTCCATCTGGAAGGGCGGCAAGAATCTGTTTGCAGGTAATGGCTATGCAGGTCTGTCCGAACTGGCGCTTTACTATATTGGCGGCATCATCAAGCATGCCAAGGCACTGAACGCAATTACCAATCCTGGCACCAACTCTTACAAGCGTCTGGTTCCGCACTATGAAGCACCGACCAAGCTGGCTTATTCGGCGAAGAATCGTTCTGCTTCGATTCGGATTCCACACGTGCCCAACGAAAAGGCGCGCCGCATCGAAACACGTTTCCCGGACCCGACTGCCAATCCATACTTGGCTTTCACAGCCTTGATGATGGCTGGTTTGGATGGCATTCAAAACAAGATCCACCCCGGCGATCCTGCGGACAAAAATCTGTACGACCTGCCACCGGAAGAAGATGCAAAGATCCCGACGGTGTGCAGTTCGCTGGATGAAGCCTTGGCACATTTGGACAAGGATCGTGAGTTCCTGACCCGTGGTGGTGTATTCTCCAACGACTTTATCGATGCCTATATCGCATTGAAAATGGATGAAGTGACTCGCCTGCGTATGACTACGCACCCGGTCGAGTTTGAAATGTATTACAGCATCTAGTCTTTAGCAAGTACACAAACCTGTCCTGAGCGTGTCGAAGGGGCAGGACAGTAAAACGGGGCGCGAAGCCCCGTTTTGTTTTGAACTGTAAATGTTTGTCTGGGTCCGACGCTTGTCCTATACTTGTTGTGTTATTTCTAGGGAAAACGAACATGAAACTTGGATACTTGTTTGTCGTGTTGTGTGTCTGTCCGATGTTGGCGCAAGCCGAAATCTATAAGGCTGTCGATGCGGATGGTCATGTCACTTACTCAAGTACGCCTATCAAGGGTGGCAAGAAGCTGATTCTGGAACCCCTGCCTACCATGATGCCGCAACAGGTTCCCGCAGATTTTCCGAGGGTGGACAATCAAACGCAAAGAGGACGAGATGATACTCGCCGCAAGATTTTGCAAGATGAGTTGAATGCCGAGGAAAAGTTGCTTGAAGAGGCCAAGCAGAACTTGACGGAGGGTGAATCGAACCCTGAAGTCTTCAAGGGAGCAGATAGCCGGACTTATCGTAATGTCGCAAAGTACGAAGAGAAGATCAAGCCGCTACAAGATCAGGTTGATCTGCACAAAAATAATATCGAAGCGCTTAAGACCGAGCTGTCCAAACTACCAAAATAATCATTGTCACGCCCGGCACGTTTTCTTGGCATGCTTTCTGCTTTGTAGCCTGTATGCCTGACTTTCCCTATCTCACACTGGAGTATCTGGCGACCGCAGTTATCCTGCTGGATGATGAGTCGCGTATCGCCTATATCAATCCGGCCGCAGAGCAACTGTTCGATGTAAGCGGCAAAAATCTGCATGGTCTTCCGCTGCAGCAGGTGTTCACGCATACCGAACAACTGGCAAGTGCGATGCAGCAAGCGGTACACAACAATGCCAGTTATATCGAGCACGATCTGACGCTGGGTACGCATGCACACGGCAAGTTGCATTTGCGTTGTGCAGCAACCCCGCTGCAATTTGCCAACGGGCATGGCAAGGATGCCATTGATGATGCACGAAAGGCCCGTTTCCCCCTCCCCAACCCTGATGGAACTACTAGCCATTCGACTAAGCCCGCAAGCGGGCAAGTCGCTGGTTATCTCCCACGCGCGGGCGAGGGAGCAAACGAATCGCTACGCGAGTTTCACTATAGCCGGTATTTGTTGCTCGAATTTCACCCCATGGACAGGCCGCTGAAACTGGCGCGCGAAGAACAGATGCTGGATCAGACACAGGCCAATCGCCTGCTGCTGCGCAATCTTGCGCACGAGATCAAAAATCCGCTCGGCGGTATACGCGGTGCGGCGCAATTGCTCGAACAGGAATTGGAAAAGCCAGCCTTGCGCGAATACACCCAGGTTATCGTGCAAGAAGCAGACCGTTTGCGCTCGCTCATGGAAAAATTGCTTGCCCCGCAAAATGCCTCGCACTACAGCGCGCTCAACATCCACGAAGTGCTGGAGCGGGTGCGCAGCGTGGTGTTGGCGGAAATGCCGGAAGGCCTGACGATACAACGCGACTACGATATCAGCCTGCCCGCGCTGGTTGGTGATAAAGAGCAGTTGATACAAGTCATGCTCAACATCGTGCGCAACGCTGCGCAGGCAATGGAAGGCAATGGGCTGATCGTTTTGCGCACACGCATCGCGCGCCAGGTAACACTGATCAAGCGCCGCCATCGCTTGGCGGTGATGGTGCAGATTATTGATAACGGGCCCGGCATCCCACCGGAATTACAGGACAAGATTTTCTATCCTCTGGTGTCGGGGCGTGCCGATGGTCATGGACTGGGGCTGACCCTGGCGCAGGATTTCGTCAGCCAGCACCACGGCATGATTGAATTTGACAGCGAACCCGGGCGCACTCGCTTTACCGTGCTGCTTCCCCTCCCTTGACTATTAAGTGACTAATGGGCGTCTCTAAAAATTCAGAGTTCGCCCAAATGCAAGGCGCGGGGAAAATTTCGCCGCGCCACATATGGGTTATATGTAAGCAAGAAATTTTTTACGCAACGCAGCAGTTGGGATGAAATCTGGATTTTTGGAGGTGCCCTATTATGAAACCTGTTTGGATAATTGATGACGACCGTTCAATACGCTGGGTGCTGGAGAAATCGCTGACGCGCGAAGATATCGAGTTCAAAAGTTTTTCCTCGGCAGACGACGCGCTACGTGCGTTGAGTAATGACGTGCCACAGGTGGTCGTCAGTGACATTCGTATGCCCGGCAGTTCGGGGCTGGATTTTCTGCAGACGCTGCATCAACGCCATCCGCTCATTCCGGTCATCATCATGACCGCCTATTCCGATCTGGAAAGTGCCGTCTCGGCGTTTCAGGGCGGTGCGTTTGAATACCTGCCCAAGCCGTTCGACATCAACCACGCAGTGGAGCTGATACGACGCGCGTTAGAACAAAGCCGGCGCAAGTCGGGCGAAACCGAGCAGG
>PLBS01000124.1 GCA_003134595.1 Gallionella sp.
TTCCACAGCGAAACGAAAATCTGTCCTTGATAATCCGAGTCGATCAGGCCGACAAGGTTGCCCAGCACGATACCGTGCTTATGCCCCAAGCCGGAGCGCGGCAAAATCATCGCGGCATAACCCGGGTTGCACAAATGAATGGCAATGCCGCTGGGGATGAGCTCGCACTGCTTGGGTTGGACCACCATGTTGTGTTCAATGCACGCGCGCAAATCAATCCCAGCTGAACCGGCAGTTGCATAACCGGGCATATTTTCATGCAAGCGGGGGTCGAGAATTTTGATATCTATGGAAATGTGTTCCGTTGGGGAGATGTGTTCCGTTGGGGCAATGTGTTTCATTTCAGTACTCCCTTATTACGTTGTGCTATGCGCTGCATCAATAGTCTTGCCAGCGTCAGTTTGTCGGCGCGCGGCAGGGTTTGTCTGCCGCTGTCATCAAACAACACCAGTTCGTTGTCGTCGCTGCCGACGGCCTGCTGTACCAGATTGCCCACCAGCAAGGGCAGTTTTTTCGCGCGGCGTTTTTGCTCGGCATATTCCGCGAGATTCTCGCTTTCTGCTGCAAAACCCACGCAGAATGGCGGGTTGGTCAAGTTGGCGACATACGCCAGAATGTCCGGGTTGGGGACGAGTTCCAGGGTGAGATTGTTCGCGCTCTTCTTGATTTTATGTGTGCTGGGTTGCGCGACACGGTAATCGGCCACCGCTGCCACGCCGATAAAAATATCGCAATTGCCGACGTGCTGCTTGACCGCCTCGAACATCTGCTCGGCGCTCTGCACATCCACGCATTGCGCGCCTTGCGGCTTGGCCAGCGCGGTCGGCCCGGAGACCAGCACCACGCTTGCACCCAGCTCCAGCGCGGCTTGTGCGATGGCATAGCCCATCTTGCCGGAACTGCGATTGGTGATGCCGCGCACCGCGTCTATCGCTTCATAGGTCGGGCCAGCAGTAATCAATATTTTTTTTCCGGATAGTTTTTGGGGCAATGACTGCATCTGTCCCCTCTCTTGTTTATGTGCGGTGAGGGGTGGGGTGGGAGAGTTCACATTCAGTGATTTATTACCCTGTAAAAATGCCGCAATGTCCCGCGCCAACTGCTCCGCTTCCAGCATCCGTCCCAGGCCTTCTTCCCCGCACGCCTGCACACCGCTATCCGGCCCAAGCACTTTTACGCCGTCGGCAATCAATTGCGCGACGTTGCGCTGCGTCGCCGCATTCAGCCACATCTCGCGATTCATCGCCGGCGCGATAATCAACGGGCAATTGCGTGCCAGACACAGGGTGGACAGCAAGTCATCTGCCAGCCCGTGCGCCAGCTTGGCAATAAAATCGGCACTCGCGGGCGCGATCACAATCGCATCCGCAGCGCGGCTCAGATGGATGTGCGCCATACTGTTCGGCACGCTCGCATCCCACTGGTCGGTGAACACCGGCTTGCCGGAAAGTCCCTGCATCGTGGTCGGCGTGATGAAATGGCAAGCCGCCTGGGTCATGACGACCTGCACCTCCATGCCCTGCTTGATCAGCAGCCGCAACAACTCCGCCGCCTTGTAGGCTGCGATGCCGCCGGTGATGCCCAGGATTATGCGATTCACTGGCACGATGCGCTTTGTCTTATCTTGTTCCATAATGCTGCGCATATTAACAAGAAACAGCCCGTCTGGGCTGGGAGGGTTATATGGCAATTACAGACTGGCCCGAAGGCGAACGACCGCGCGAGAAACTCTTAACCCGTGGCGCGGCATCGCTTTCCGATGCGGAGTTGCTGGCGATCTTTTTGCGCACCGGCGTGACGGGCAAAAGCGCGGTGGATCTGGCGCGCGAGTTGCTTACTCAGTTTGGCAGCTTGACGCAATTATTCGCCGCCAGCGAGGCGGAATTTTGCGCCGTGCACGGCATGGGACAGGCGAAATATGTGCAGCTGCAAGCCATCAAGGAAATGTCGTTGCGTGGATTAAAAGAGGAATTGCATCGGGGTGACGCGCTCAACTCGCCGCGCGTGGTGCGCGATTATTTGCAGCTATTGCTGGGCGGAAGGCATCAGGAAGTTTTTCTGGTGCTGTTTCTCGATACCCAACATCGCGTGATCGCCTCGGAAGAGATGTTCCACGGCACGCTCAGCCAGACCAGCGTGTATCCGCGCGAAGTGGTCAAGCGCGCTCTGGCGCACAACGCCGCAGCTGTCATTCTTGCGCACAACCATCCATCCGGTGTCGCCGAGCCCAGCCAATCGGATCAACTGTTAACCATTGCGCTCAAGCAGGCATTGAGTTTGGTGGACGTGCGCGTGCTGGATCACTTCGTGGTGGCGGTGGGACAGACCCTGTCGTTTGCGGAAAAGGGATTGTTGTAGGCAAAAAATCCAGATTTCATCCCAACTGCTGCGTTGCAGAAAAAATTTCTTGCTTACATATAACCCATATGCGACGCGGCGAAATTTTTTGCGAGCAGCCGCTACGCGGCTTGCCTGCTTACCCCTTTTCCGCGCCTTGCATTTGGGCGAACTCTGAATTTTTTGAGATACCCTTAAATCCGCTTCGCCAGATCCGCTGCCTTGCCGATGTACGTCTCAGGGGACAGTTGCAGCAGGCGTTGTTTTTCTGCCTCTGGAATGTCCAGCGTATTGATGAAGGCTTGCAGCGAGGCACGGTTGATGCCGCTCTGGCCGCGCGTCAGTTCCTTGAGTTTGTCATAAGCGTTCGCTATGCCGTAGCGGCGCATTACGGTCTGGATCGGTTCTGCCATCACTTCCCAGCTTGCGTTCAGGTCTTCCGCCAAGCGCTGCGGATTGGCTTCCAGTTTGTTCAGGCCTTTCAAGCAAGACTCATAAGCGAGCAGGGTGTAGCCGAGCGCCACGCCCATGTTGCGCAATACCGTGGAATCGGTCAGGTCGCGCTGCCAGCGCGAGATGGGCAGTTTCTCGGAAAGGTGACGCAACAGCGCATTGGCCAGGCCGAGATTGCCTTCGGAATTTTCGAAATCGATCGGGTTGACCTTGTGCGGCATGGTCGAAGAGCCGACTTCGCCCTTGACCACTTTTTGTTTGAAATAGCCGAGCGAGATGTAGCCCCAGATGTCGCGGTTCAGATCGATCAAAATGGCGTTGATGCGCGCATAGGCATCGAACAGCTCCGCCATGTAATCATGCGGTTCGATCTGCACGGTGTAGGGGTTGAAGGTAATGCCGCGTGCGCTGACAAAACGTTGCGCGAAGGCTTCCCAGTCCACCTTGGGATAGGCCGCCAGATGAGCGTTGTAGTTGCCCACCGCGCCGTTCATCTTGCCGAGGATTTCAGTTGCGGCGAGGCGTTGTGCGGCACGCTGCAAGCGATACACCACATTCGCCATTTCCTTGCCCAGCGTGCTCGGCGTGGCAGTCTGGCCATGGGTGCGGCTCAACATCGGCAGGTCGGCCAGTTGATGGGCAATGTGTTGCAGCCGGGTGGTGAGGACGTTCAGCGTCGGCAGCATCACGGCATCGCGCGCGTCCTTGAGCATCAGCGCATGGCTGAGGTTGTTGATGTCTTCCGAAGTGCAGGCGAAATGGATGAATTCCAGCGTCTTCGGAAAAAGCCCCCTCTCCCCCTGGGAGAGGGTTGGGGTGAGGGTTTCCGATAATTGGTCGCGCAACCAGTATTCGACGGCTTTCACATCGTGATTGGTGGTGGCTTCGATGGTCTTGATGGCGAGCGCATCGGCTTCACAGAAGTTGGCATTGAGCGCGTCCAGTTGCGCGATGGCCGCAGAGGAGAAGGGAGCGATTTCGGCAATATCATCTTGCGCGCCGAGTGCCTTGAGCCACTCGATTTCGATCAGCACGCGGAAACGGATCAGGCCGAATTCGCTGAAGTAAGCGCGCAACGCATCTACCTTGCCGTGGTAGCGACCATCCAGCGGAGAGAGGGCGGTAAGTTTGGTGAGTGTGGTCATGGTTAAGGGCACCTCTAAAAATCCAGATTTCATCCCAACTGCTGCGTTGTGGAAAAAATTCCTTGCTTACATATTAATCATATGCGGCGCTGCGGAATTTTTTCCACGCCTTGCATTTGGGCGAACTCTAAATTTTTAGAGGCACCCTTTAATAAATCGAGTCTAATGCGCGTATTTTACGCGAATCAGGCGTGCCCTTGTTCGATGATTGCACCGCCAAGACAAACTTCTCCATCGTAGACCACCACCGACTGTCCGGGCGTGACTGCCCATTGCGCTTCGTCAAAGGCGATTTCAGATGAACTGTCGGAGACGCGGGTAAGGCGGCATGGCGCATCGGCCTGCCGATAGCGCGTCTTGGCTGCGTAGGGGTGTTCGAGTGCGGGTGCAGTGCCGCTGATCCAGTGGCTATCCAGCGCGATCAAACGCGGCGCGAGCAACGCGGGGTGATCGTGCCCTTGCACCACGATCAAACGATTGTTCGCCATATCTTTATCGCACACGAACCACGGCTCACCGGAAGCTTCCCTGGCTCCGCCGATGCCCAGACCCTGGCGTTGTCCGATGGTATAGAACGACAGCCCGATGTGCTGCCCGACCACCCTTCCTTCCGGCGTAAGCATCTCGCCCGGTTGAGTCGGCAAATAGCGATTCAGGAATTCGCGGAACGGACGCTCGCCGATGAAGCAGATACCGGTGCTGTCGCGCTTGGCGTGGTTGGACAAACCGTGCCGCTCGGCAATGCTGCGCACTTGAGATTTCAGCAGCTTGCCGAGCGGGAACATTGCATGGCTCAACTGCGCCTGATTCAAGCGATGCAGGAAGTAACTTTGATCTTTGCTGTCGTCGCTGGCTTTGAGCAATTGGAATAGACCATCCGCTTCGCGCACTTGCGCGTAATGCCCGGTGGCGATGGTGTCCGCACCCAGCTGCATGGCATGTTCGAGAAAGGCTTTGAACTTGATCTCGGCATTGCACAGGATGTCTGGATTAGGTGTGCGTCCGGCTTGATATTCGCGCAGGAAATAACTGAACACGCGCTCTTTGTATTCCCTGGAAAAATTCACCGCTTCGATGGGAATGCCGATGGTGTCGGCCACCGAAACCGCGTCCAGCAAATCCTGGCGCGACGAGCAGTATTCATCGTTGTCATCATCTTCCCAGTTCTTCATGAACAGGCCAATCACGTCATAGCCTTGCTGTTTGAGCAACAGCGCGGTGACCGAGGAATCGACCCCGCCGGACATGCCGACCACGATGCGGCGCTGGGATTGAAGATTGTTTTTCACGTTTGCCCCCTCGCCCGCAGAGATTGACAATTGTTTTTCTCGTTCGCCCTTTCTCCCGCTTGCGGGGGAAAGTTGGATAGGGGGCTTTTCTCCGGGAGAGGGTTGGGGAGAGGGGAACGAGCTTGCTCGTTAGTCATAGTGCACCAGCAGGTCCAGCGGATAACGTTTGTTCTCAAGGTAATCTTCCACGCAACGCAAAATCAGCGGACTGCGATGGCGCGCCTGCGTGGCGCGAATTTCATCAGGTGTCAGCCATACGGCTTGCAGGATGCCTGTGTCCAGCTGGCGATCAGCCTCATGCCCGGTGATTGCTCCGGTAAAGGCGAAGCGCAGATAAGTGGTGTCTGATTCGGTGGAGTGCCAGCGATAGATGCCGAGCAGATGTTGCGGGACAAAGTGATAAGCAGATTCTTCCAGTACCTCGCGCGCCACGGCAGCCAATAACGATTCATCGGCTTCGAGATGTCCGGCGGGTTGATTGAAGCGCACGCCTTGCGCGGTTTCCTCTTCAACCAGCAAAAATTTTCCGTCGCGCTCAATAACGGCGGCAACAGTGACATTGGGTTTCCAGATCATATTTGGGTGCCTCTAAAAATTCAGAGTTCGCCCAAATGCAAGGCGTGGAAAAAATTTCGCCGCGCCGCATATGTTTGATATGTAAGCAAGGAATTTTTTACGCAACGCAGCATAACCAGCCACTTGGTTGCCGTCTTTTGGCAACTTAGTGGAATGGC
>PLBS01000088.1 GCA_003134595.1 Gallionella sp.
GCTCCTTTATAGTGGCTCGGGTCGGCATGGCATTTGTCGCATTTCACGTTTACGTGCTTGCCATTGAGCGCAAAACGAGTTTTTTCGAGACTGTGATCGAATTTTGTTTCTTTCCAATCACGCTCGTTATGGCAGTTTTTACAATCAGTGCCCAGACTACCCTTGTGTTTATCAACCTTGCGATGACAGTCATTGCATGCTGAAGGCGCTTCACGATATTTTTTCTTCGTCTCGTGACAATCTTTGCACTTTATTTTTTCTTGCTTCCGATGCGCGCCTAACAGGGGAAAGTCGGTCTTCGCATGGTCGAAGTTTTTCGTATCCAGCACAGCGATCTTCGCATTTCGTCCTTTATGTTCGGTATGGCAGGTACGGCATTCTTTTTCCTCAAGCCTGCCATGAAATCCCTCATGTTTTTGGATGTCCGCCTTAACATCTTTGTGGCAGTCCATGCACAATTTGGTTTGCGCCTCCTTGTCGAACCTGACGTGACATTCCTTGCAATTCGCTTCGAGCTTGGCGTGCCCCTCGATCACCTCCCCTGGCATCAGCGCGGACTCCCCAGCCCCCAACGTGACATCGGAAAAAGACAGGGACAAAGTCAGGAAAATAAGGCGTAGCAACATCCGGCAACAATCAGTACATATTGACAGCGATGACATGGACAATTCCGCTGATAGCCAGCAACCAAACGAAGGGCGAGTGCAGAATATGCCACAAGCGGAACAGCCGCTCGTAGGATGAAAATTGAGCAGCCTGCTGCACGGCACGCAGATATTCGTCCACATCCAGCGAAACCGCCTGAAAATGCTGATCCTGCTGCTGCTTATTCCAACCCTGGGCCTTGGCCAGATGGTCGACAGCCCGCCGCAACTCCTGGTGGCAGTGAATCGCCAGATTGCGTCGCTGCCAACCCAAGGTCAAAAATTTCCAGGCTCGAATGGGAAGTGTCCCCTTTTGAGCAAAAGCCATAACGCGAAACGGTTTCAATTTCTCGCCAACTCCGGTTGCCTCCATCAAGACCGCATTTACCTTGCTCACCTTATTTTGGTTAGCGTCCACGGCCTGCTGCAACTCCTCCAAATTGGATTTTCGCCCATATAGTCCATGATGTATGCGCTTATAGATGAAGCGCCCTATGATGCCGCTGGCCGCCACCAACAACATGGAAAAAAGCGCAACACCGGCATTCAACGACTTCACATGAAAGGTCGAATGGAACAGGATCAACGCCGGCCCGCCGATCCCAAATATCATGTGCAACATGAACCAGTAGCGCAACGGTCCCCAGTTGCGGGCCAATTGCATATGCTTGCGTACCGGATAAAGCAGCATCAGCAGCATCATTACCCCGCCGACCACACCAAGGAAATAACCTATGCCGGATCCAGGCTTATAAACCGACCCCGTAGAAACCGGCCATGCCGCCAATATCAGTACGAAAGCGGCAAACCACACCACTCTTTGACGGACACCATCTCCGTGAACAACGCCAGCACGTTTATCGGCAGAACGAGAACCACCAAATACCGCAACCTGAATAGGATGTTGTTCAGTACGTTGTTCGGTAGCGTGCGCACTACCGCCAGCTGTTCCTGCAGTATTTTGATCATGAGAAAACTCAGACGACATATCCACCCAACCCACTTATTGCACCGAACCAAATCAATATAATGAAAAAAACCAAGTGTCTATTTTATCACGCGCTAAAATCAGCACTCTAAATACTGCGCCTATGTGTCTTGAATTACCCTAGTCGCATCGGTAGACTGCACGTACTGGAACAAGTTCACCCTTCGGAAAGTCTAAAGAAAGCCGAAGTCGCCAGCTGGATAACAAGCGTTCGGCACATCAATGTATTCCGTGTTTACCAGCACCTTCTTGACCTTTCCGAAATAACCCAAGAAATATCTTTGACGAAATTCACATTTGCATCGACAGGCCACATACCAACATGAACGATCAGTTATTCATCTACTTGCTTTATGTACTGCCCTTAGCGGTGCCTTTGATTCTATATCTGTTCAAACGCAATCGCCTCCAAAGAATTGCCAAAAATACTTGGCGTGAATCGGTAGAATCCGGTCTGACCGAACCCGCAACCCTCCATCCCGTATTTGACCCCAATCTGTGCATCGGCTCGGGCGGCTGCTACGAGGCCTGCCCTGAACAAGCGATAGGCATAATCGACGGGAAAGGCATGCTCATCAGCCCCGCACTCTGTATAGGCCACGGAGCCTGTGCCACATCCTGCCCGGTCGGTGCGATCAAGCTGGTATTCGGCACCGAAACACGGGGAGTGGACATCCCTCAGCTCAAACCCAACTTCGAAACCAATGTTCCCGGCATCTTCATCGCCGGGGAATTGGGGGGTATGGGTTTAATCAGAAAAGCCGTGGAACAGGGACGCCAGGCAATGGATTCCATTTCGAAACTCGGCCGCGCAAAAACACCGCTCGATGTAGTCGTCATTGGTGCCGGTCCCGCCGGCATTTCCGCCACCCTTGCCGCAAAACATCATGGCCTGCGCTGTGTGACTCTTGAACAGGAAGATACGTTCGGCGGCAGCACACTGCATTACCCTCGAGGCAAACTCGTCATGACGGCGCCAATGAACCTGCCCATCATCGGCATAGTAAAAGTAAAGGAAATAAGCAAAGAAGCATTGATGAAGCTCTGGGAGGATGTGGTCGCCAAGGCCGGCATAAAGATTAACTTCAGCGAACGTATGGATCGGATAGAGCGCCAGGGTGATGCATTTTCCATCGTCACCAACCGCGCCAACTACCTCACCCGCAGCGTACTTCTTTCCATCGGTCGGCGCGGCACGCCGCGCAAACTGGATGTCCCGGGCGAAGAACTGGAAAAAGTCGTGTACCGGCTGATTGACCCGGAACAATATCGAGGTAAGCATGTGTTAGTGGTCGGCGGGGGCGATGCCGCTCTTGAAGCGGCAGTAGCAATTTCGGAAGAACCCGGCGCCACAGTCACGCTAAGCTACCGCGGCAACGCCTTTAACCGCGTGAAAACGAAAAATCGCGAACTCATGGAGAAGGCAAGCGGTTCAGGGCGACTATGGCTGCTGCTGGAATCGAATGTCAAACAAATCCTGCCAGCCACCGTTCATCTCGATCAAAAAGGCACCCCAATCGAGTTGCCCAACGATGCGGTCATCGTCTGCGCGGGGGGAATATTGCCCACGCCGCTCCTCAAGGAAATCGGGGTTCAAATCGAAACCCGTCACGGCAACAGCACGGGGCAGCACTTCGTGCCAAAACCACACTAGATGAAACTCCTGATATGACTACTAGCCATCTGACTTGGCTGGCAAACAACGCCAGCCTAGTCATTGATGAAACAACTAGCCATCTCACTAAGGTAGCAAGCTGCCAAGTGATTGGTTATGGTTATAGGTCGCCAGCCGAAGAGCTTTTGATGGAACCACTAGCCATTCGACTAAGCGAGCAAACAACGCTCGCCAAGTCGCTGGTTATGGCCGGGCACCCGAAAGACGGCAACCAAGTGGCTGGTTATAGCTGAATTTTACCGAACGCAGTCCACAAAATTGTAGATGCCACGACAGACCCATCCCTGTAAAACGAAAAAATGACTGCCAGTAATAAACAAGCAAGCATCCCCAGTTTGGATGGCCTCACCCTTGAAGCGATCGTCACACTACTATCCGAGAGCATGGGCTGGGAAGCGATGGGCGCCGCTGTGCCAGTGCGCTGCTTTACACACGACCCCAGCATAAAATCCAGCTTGAAATTTTTACGCAGAACACCGTGGGCCCGTAAAAAAGTGGAGCAGCTGTATTTGCGCCAAGCCCGACACTGTCCGAATGATTGTTCTTGAATGTTATGTTGAAATTAGATAGCCTGCATAGCATGGATAGATTAAGAAAATATTCGGGCATCCATTCCATATCGTCAAAACGCGTTCTGTTAATCTGTTAAGGGGCCTCTAAAAATTCAGA
>PLBS01000025.1 GCA_003134595.1 Gallionella sp.
ATAGCCATCTGACTGATAAAACCGCTAGCCATTCCACTAGGCTGTCAAAAGACGACAACCAAGTGGCTGGTTATAACCCAGCAAAAGACGCTGGGTAAGTCATTGGTTATAGCCATTCGACTAAGCGAGCAAACAACGCTCGCCAAGTCGCTGGTTATGGCCGGGCACCCGAAAGGCTTTGCATAGCCATTCGGCTAAGTCACCAAAATACGGTGCCTAAGCCGCTGGTTAACGATAGCCAACGCTGGTTATAGTCGTGCTTACATTCTTCGAGGCACGAGGTTAGAGCGCTGTCTGCTTTAGCGCACTCTACCGAATTACATTTGCCTTCCCAAAATCAGCATCCCGCGATGGTCATGCCTTCGACCAGAATCGAACCACACTGACGCGAACCTTGCACCAGCACGTCGTTGCCGACTGCGACGATGTTGCGGAACATATCTTTCAAATTTCCAGCGATGGTGATTTCCTGCACCGGGTATTGAATTTCGCCGTGCTCTACCCAGAAGCCTGCTGCGCCGCGCGAATAATCGCCAGTCACAGCGTTCACTCCCTGGCCTAATAACTCGGTGACGAGCAGTCCGCGCGACATGGTTTTCAGCAGCCCGGCGAAATCCAGATTCCCTGATTGCACACCTGATGATTTCAAGATCAAGTTGTGATTGCCGCCCGCGTTTCCCGTAGAGCGCATGCCCAACTTGCGCGCCGAGTAACTACCGAGAAAATAGCCGCGCAACAAGCCATTTTCAACGATCACGCGGCGTTGTGTTTGCACGCCTTCATCATCGAACGGGCTGGAAGCCAGTCCTTTTCTAATGTCCGGCACATCGCTGATGTTGATGTGCGGTGCAAAGATTTGCTGATCCATTCGATCGAGCAGGAAAGAGGACTTGCGATACAGGCTGCCGCCGCTCACCGCGCTGACAAAACTACCCAGCAAACCGGATGCGATCGGCGCTTCAAACAATACCGGCACTTGCATGGTTTGGAGTTGGCGTGCGTTCAGGCGGCGCACGGTGCGCTCGGCGGCGATGCGCCCGACTTGTTGCGCACTCAGCAACTCTTCGGCATCGCGTGCCACTGTATACCAATAATCGCGTTCCATTGCGTCATCCGGTCCGGCGATGACCGCGCAACTGAGGCTGTGCCGCGAAGTGGGGAAGCCACCGATGAAACCCAGACTGTTGGCGGTTATGAATTGCGCCTCGTGCAGATTGACCGTCGCTCCTTCGGAATTGCTGATGCGCGCATCCGTATCCAGTGCCGCTTGCTCGCATTGGTGGGCCAGCTCTATCGCCGCATCGACCGGCAAGTCCCACGGATGATACAAGTCCATGTCTGGACAATCGCGCGCCAGCATGTCCGCATCCGGCAGGCCTGAGCAATCATCTTTGGCGGTATAGCGCGCAATCGACAACGCCGCATCCACCGTGTCGCGCACCGCCTGCGGCGAAAAATCCGATGTGCTGGCATTGCCGCGCTGCTGGCCGAGATAGACGGTGACACTCAAACCTTTATCGCGGTTGTATTCGATGGTCTCGACGTCGCCGTGGCGCACCGTGACGGCTTGACCGAAACCGACCGACACTTCGGCGGAGGCGGCTGATGCACCGCGCTGTTTGGCATAGTTCAGCATGTCTTGCGCGATGTTGCGCAAGCTGTCTTCGGAATGGGAGAAACGTCGTACAGAGGAGACTAGGGAATTCATAAGCAAAGCGGATAATTAGCGAAAGGCGGTATCATAGCAGCATCGCCCAAACTCATTAAGACCAAGCTCATTAAGACCAGACACATTAACTGTTATGAATCCGCACAATAAAAACCGCGAAGAAAACGAGCCGCTACATATTCATCTGGGAGATGACGAGGATGAGCATGATGATGCCGAGGCGCATGATGCCGAAGAATATGATGATGGCGCCGTAGAAGTCATCCGGCCTCAGGCGCGCAATATAAACAGCCCCACTACCCGAGGGCGCGGCTTGCGCAACCAACCAGTGGTGGCCGATGATGAGGAAGAGCTACCTCCGAGCAAGACCAAAATCAAAAAGCAGATGCACGAGTTGCGCGACCTTGGTAAGGAATTGACTGAGCTAGGCAAGGATCAGCTCGCGCAACTCGACATTCCGGAGAATCTGCGCGATGCGATACGCGAGATGAAGAACATCAACAAGTTCGGCGCGCAACGCCGCCAGATGCAATACATCGGCAAGCTGATGCGCGACGTGGATACCGCACCGATACTTGCCAAGCTGGATGCGTGGAAGGGAAAGTCACAGCATCACATCGCCTACATGCACCAACTGGAACGCTGGCGCGACCGACTGATCGAAAACGACAGCGCGTTGACTGAGCTGCTCGCTGCTCATCCAGAGGCTGATGCACAACGCTTGCGTACGCTGATACGCAACGCACAAAAAGAAATGGAAGTCGGTAAGCCTCCAAAAAATTTTCGCGAGATTTTTCAGGTGTTGCGCGAGATCGTTCCCGAACCAACATAACAATCTGCATGAGTGCTATTCTTCCACACATCACGCTCGAATCCGGCAAGCAACCACAACACAGCATCATCTGGCTGCATGGTTTGGGCGCGGACGGCCAGGATTTTGTGCCCATCGCCGACGAGCTGAAACTCCCTGTCGCAGTACGTTATATCTTTCCGCATGCACCGCAACGCCCGGTCACCATCAACGGCGGGTTTGTGATGCGTGCCTGGTATGACATTGCCAGCCAAAGCATAGATGCGCAACAGGATGCGGCAGGGATCCGTGCCTCGCAAATTGCTGTCGAAGCACTGATCGCGCAGGAAATGGCACGCGGCATTTCACCGGGCAACATGTTTCTAGCGGGATTTTCTCAGGGCGGGGCAATCGCGCTGCACACCGCATTGCGCCAGACCGCCCCACTGGGTGGAGTGCTGGCACTCTCCGCTTATTTGCCGTTGGCGGACACTGCTGTGCGCGAGGTGTTGGCAAGCACCAGGGCAACCCCCATTTTTATGGCGCACGGACGCAGCGACCCGGTCATACCCTATGCATTGGGGGTTGTTTCAAGAGATGCGTTGCTGGAATTCGGCTATGCAGTGGAATGGCATGAATACGCTATGCAACACTCGCTGTGTGAGGAAGAACTTCGTGATATCGAGGCTTGGCTGACACGTATAATGAAGCAGGCGCATTCATGAATTGCCCCTGCCATGGGCTCCATACGCGACTCGGGATATTGAACGGGTAGTTGCGGAGATTTGCATCCGGCCTGCACCTACTGCCGAACTCTGAATTTTTAGAGGCACCCTCAATTCACTTCTTCGGAATCGGCTTCCTGCTCAATAAGTTTGAATTTTGCCAAATCATAATCAAGGCCTTTTTCCTGCAATCCGCTGGGAATCAGCAAATAATTCTTGCCGTCCAGCTGAATTTTCAAGCTGCGATTGGCGGAGAATGTATCGGCCTTCATCAGCAATAACTGAGCCCCGCCGGATAACTCACCCTGTTTTGCATAAAGCCAAAGCGCCGCTTGGCCATCTCCAAGTTCGCTGCCGTCCTGGTTCAGGAACACACCGGCAACCTGGTTGGCCAGAATTTCCGCGCCCGCGTGCAGTTGGTTCGCATCATCGCGCAACAACCGCCGCACCACTGCCACACCCCAATGTGACACACCCTCAGGCTGTATCCCAAGCAAACTGCCGATGCCTATGCTAGAGCTTACTGTGGGCAAAGCGCTGCTAAATCCGCCGACACTGATCTCCTCGGTTACCCAATGTGCCGGATCTTCTTCGTTGAACTGCAGCCCTGCATTGCTGCGCTCGACCACCTTGTCATAGCCGTTGATCACGTTCAATGTGACATTGGCCGCATGCCGCGCATTGCGCCGCACCGGAGGCGCGATCAAATAATCCAATAAATACTGAACAGCCGCTCTAACTACTTCCGCTTCATAGCTTCCGCCCAGATTGATCTCATCCGGAACAATATTTTTTTTCAGCACCTTCATCAAGTCTTCCAGCTTGGCTTGCATCGTTTGCATGCCGACGAAGCGCATGGCCGGATGCGTGGTAGCCCCCATGTTGATGCGCGTCGGTTCATCCGGCTGATTCAAATCGAAACTGAGCCGACTTTGCCCGCTTAGCTGTGCGTGTATGTCTATGGTCGAGCAATACTGTGCCACGATGCGCTCGGTCAGATGCATATACAGCGGACTCAAGGCAAGAAGCCCCCTGTCGTACCATACCAACAGGTGCCCCACCTCACATTTCACCGACGTGTTGATTATCATGCCGGGATAAAGGCTGACCGGCGTATCGAGGTATTGCAGTTGTTCGGCATGTTTGTAGAGCTGGGCGAGATTAGCCCAAATCGCGCTATCAACCGGGCCATAGTGGGCACAAACATATTTCAGCTGGCAAATCATGGCATACACTGCGCGGGCAGTCAGCAACGGCACCTGTGCCTTGATGGTATTGCTGCCTTTTTCAGCGTTGCAATAACGATTGAACACCGTGTAATAAGCGTTGGCGGTATGGCGGGAAAAATTGCCCAGCACCAGCCACAGACGATTTTCCTGGAATTTGTTTATCTCAAAAGGCGTAAAATACTCGCGCACCAATTTTCGCGCGTAAGGCTGGGCAGCCTCGTCGATCAGGCGCAACACGGCAAACTGGTGATCAAGCTTGAAGTCGGTATGTTCCGACACCGACTCTATCAAATCGGTTAACTCCATGAGCGACTTATACGCGTCATTCTTCGGCAAGTTTTCCAACAATGCCTGCACTGACTTGATATCCGCCAAGGGATGATCAGATTTTTTTCCAAATATTCCCGATAACATTCGCCGCCCCTTAAACCACAACTTCCACCCATGGCAATATAACCACAAAANNTAAGTTCGCCTAATGGTTTGTTGGCGGCGGGCGGCGATCTAACCGTAGCGCGTCTGCTGGAAGCCTACCGCAGCGGAATATTCCCGTGGTTCAATCCCGGCGAGCCGATACTGTGGTGGAGTCCGAACCCGCGCATGGTGCTGATCCCGGGTGAATTCAAGACCTCGCGCTCGCTTGCCAAAATGTTGCGCAACAGTGTTTATGAAGTGCGCAGCGATACTGTTTTCGAACAGGTGATGCGTGGCTGCGCCGCTCCGCGTGCCAATAACCGAGCCGGCCATCCCGGCACTTGGATAGGCGAAGACATGATTGCGGCGTATTGCGCACTGCATCAGCTGGGCTACGCGCATTCGGTTGAAGTATGGATGCCAAAAAAATCATTCCAGTTTCAAATCGAAGGCGAAACAAGGCGGCAACGATCGAACGAAATGGACAGTGCCTCCCTCATCCCAACCTTCCCCCAGCGGGGAAAGGAGCAATCGTCCCCTCTCCCTGCGGGGGAGGGTTTGGGTGGGGGTGTCTTTGGCACGGCCATGAGTGAGCGATGTCCAGCGACTAAGCTGTCGTCTTTCGGGTGCCTGGCCAAGAGCTCTTCGGCTGACAGCCCAGTCGAATGGCCAGTAGTTACACCAGGAAGCCAACGCAGTATCGCCGATGAGTTGGAACTGGAATTGGTCGGTGGTTTGTATGGTGTTAGCATCGGGCGTATGTTCTACGGCGAATCCATGTTCAGTGACGTCAGCAACGCCTCGAAGATCGCGCTGGCGCATCTCGCCAGGCAACTTGAACGCTGGCAGTTCGGCATGATCGATTGCCAGATGAATACGCCCCACCTCGCCACACTCGGCGCACGCGAAATTCCGCGCAGCGAATTTATCGCTAGCCTGCAGGAATTGATACACTGTGCGCCGATAACCAACTGGAAATTCGACCCCGACCTTTTTACATGAGCCTGCTAAACGACATTCCGCTCTCTGCGCTGCATTTTTATCTGACCGCGCCCTATCCGTGCAGCTATCTGCCCAATCTGCAGGCACGTTCGCAAGTCGCCACGCCCGCATTGCTGATCAGCACGCCGGTGTATTCGGAACTGGTGCAACGCGGCTTCCGGCGCAGCGGGACCTACACCTATCGGCCGCATTGCGATAATTGCCGTGCCTGTGTCCCGTTGCGCATATTGGCAAAACAATTCACGGCAAATCGCTCGCAACGGCGCGCCTGGAAGCAACACGCGCATCTCGAGGCTACGCTGCATCCGTTGCAAGACAACGCCGAATATTACGACCTCTATCAACGCTATCAGCGCGCACGCCACAAAGACGGCGGCATGGACAATGACGACCGCGAGTCGTATCAAAACTTTCTGCTGCAAAGTCATGTCGATTCGCTGCTGGTGGAATTTCGCGAGCCCTTCGACCGGGCTCAGGACAGGCAGGGCGTGCTGCGCATGGTCAGTGTGATCGACTTGCTTGGCGACGGTCTGTCCTCGGTGTATACCTTCTACGAGCCGGATTTGCCGCGTGCCCGCCTGGGGGTTTACAACGTGTTGTGGCAAATCGAGCTGTGTCGCAAACTCGATCTGGATTTCGTCTATCTGGGCTACTGGATCGAAGACAGCCGTAAAATGGCTTACAAAACGCAATACCAGCCCGCGCAAGGTTTGCTGGACGGCACTTGGCGCACACTCGACAAGCCTGTCCTGAGCCCAGTCGAAGGGCCNNCAAGTGGTTGGTTATAGCCATTCGACCAGGCCATCAGCCGATGAACTTTTGGCCGGGCACCCGAAAGACGATAGTCAAGTCGCTGGTTATGAGCCCTCCTGAGGTATCGAAGGACGAAGGGCCTGTCCTGATGAAACCTCTAGCCATTCGACTAGGCTCTCAAAAAACGATAGCCAAGTCGCTGGTTATGAGCCCTCCTGATGCTTCGCCCTTCGATACCTCAGGAGGCTCAGCACAGGGTACGCAGAGCGTATCGAATGGCGAAGGGGAATCCTCATGAAAACACGCTTGGGAATTTTTGTATTTTCCCTATTGCTATTGCCGATGGCAGGCTTCTGGTTAAGTGGCACGGATTGGTCGAACGAATTCGCTGCCGACATAACGTCCAGGCCCAAGCATTTTGCCGCAACACTATTCACCACTTTCGCGCTGCTGGGCTTCGTTTTGCTCATCAATCACATTACCAGGCTGCGCACCGGCAGCAGCCCGCTCAACGTACAAAGCAATTATTTTCTGGTGATGGGCGTGGCGAGTGCCGTGTTGGGTTGGTTGCTTGCTTACCTGAATCATTTCGCGGCGAACTGGTCGTCGGAACCAGGCAATCCGGTCTCGTCACTATTGTTCTACACACCCTTGTTCGCCTTGCTGGCTCCGGCGGTACTCAGCACCCGCGCCCTGCTCGGCTCTTTTGCCGGCCTGCTCAAACGTCTCGCGCGCGGCATACTTTTGCCTGCGCCCGGCGGCGAAACACTGGTCTTCAGCCTCATACCAATTGCCGCGCTCGGTCTGTTGGGTGGCGCGGTATGGCCTGCACAATTGTTCTGGCTGCTGTGGCTGGCGCCGCTGCTGCTGTTGGTCGCATTGCAATTGTTGTGGCACGAAGGCACTATTTTTTCCGGCCTGAAATCCGGTGACTGGGGACGTGTGATTTGCGTCGCGCTGGCCGGGATTATCACTTGCAACTTCGCCATGATTAGTTATCGAATGAGTGGCGGCAGCTTGGAGATCAACTTACCCCATCCCCTGTTCGCGCAACCCGGCTATGCTGTATTCGGCCTGCTGTGCCAACAACTCGGTGATGTCATCGCGGAACAATGGCGAGGCGTACGGCGCGACAATCTATCCAAGAAAAAGAAAAAATTTCCGATTTCTGTCGTCGTTAAAAAAAGTTAACCATGTATTCATTGTTGCGCCCCGCGCTGTTCCAGCTTGATCCGGAAACCGCGCACCATTTCACGCTTAGCGGCCTGAATACTTTGTATTCATTGGGCTTGATCGGCATCATCGCGCCGCGGCCAGCCGCTGATCCGCGCACTGTGATGGGACTGGTTTTTCCCAATCCGGTCGGCCTCGCCGCCGGACTCGACAAGAATGGCGACTGCATAGATGGGCTGGCGGCGCTCGGTTTCGGCTTCATCGAAATCGGCACCATCACCCCACTGCCCCAGCCCGGCAACCCCAAACCACGCCTGTTCCGCTTGCCGCAAGCCAACGCCATCATCAACCGCATGGGCTTCAATAATGATGGCGTGGACAAGCTGATCGAGAACGTACAGCGCGCTGACTATCGCGGCATATTGGGCATCAACATCGGCAAGAATGCCGGCACGCCGATTGAAAATGCAGCGGATGACTATCTGATTTGCCTGCGCAAAGTGTACACCCACGCCAGCTACGTCGCAGTCAACATCTCCTCGCCCAACACAAAAAATCTGCGCCAGTTGCAAGGCGAGGACGCGCTGAACGGTCTGCTCAAGTCACTCAAGGCCGAACAACAAAAACTCGCCGACACGCATGGCAAATACGTGCCCATCGTTTTGAAAATCGCACCGGATATAGAAGCCGGGCAAGTCGCACAAATCGCGCGCCTGCTGATGCAACATCGCATCGACGGAGTGATCGCCACCAACACCACACTGTCGCGCGAGGGCGTGGAAAATCTGCCGCATGGTGAAGAAAGCGGCGGCCTGAGCGGCGCACCGGTGCGCGACAAATCCACCGGCGTGATCCGTCAGCTTGCTGCTGAACTGCAAGCCTATGCCGAGCAAGGTCGAGGTAGCGCGTTGCCCATCATCGGTGTGGGCGGCATTTTGAGCGGCGCGGACGCCGCCGAAAAAATCCACGCCGGCGCGGCATTGGTACAGATATACAGCGGTTTGATTTATCGCGGTCCGGCGCTGGTAGCAGAAAGCTGCGCGGCAATCCGCGCTAGCTAATTCCAATTTTCATTGAATCACATGAAATGTGATTTAAGGAGGATTGCTTTTCTTGTAATATTAGCATATCCTAATATATATAAATTACAGATGGGTTAAACGTAATGAAAAAGTCCTGGATTATTTGTCTATTGCTGCTGAGTGCAGCAACTGCTCATGCGAACGAACCGCTTGCCGTTGCGCCGGTTCAATATCGTGAGGTGGAACAGACTTATAGCGTCGAAGGCCTGGTGGAGGCGACACGCCAATCCACCGTGTCTGCGCAAATCAGCGGACGCATCAAGGAAATCAACTTCGATGTCGGTGATCGCGTAAACAAAGGCCAGGTTATTTTACGGATTGATGAGCGCGAAACCGCGCAGGCCTTGGCGGGCAGCAATGCGCAAGTATTGCAGGCGCAAGCCACGTTGCAGAACGCCAAAGCGACCTACGAACGCTCCAAACAATTATTCGAGCAGAAATTTATCAGCCAATCCGCGCTGGATAAGGCGCAGGCCGATTACCAAGTGGCGAGGGCGCAAGCCGCCGCCAGTGAGGCGGGTGCGGGTCAAGCCAGCCTTGCGCATGGTTATAGTGCGGTGATGGCGCCATACAGCGGGGTAGTCGCGGCACGCCTGGTGGAAGTGGGCGAGATGGTTATGCCGGGAAAGCCAATGATGGTCGGCTTTGACCCTGCAGAAATGCGCGTGGTGGTGAGCGTGCCGCAGTATAAGTTGCCGGACATCGGCACGCACCCAAAGGTCATGGTGGAAGTGCCTTCCTTGAGCCGCTGGGTCAAGGCGGCATCAACCACGGTGCAGCCTCTCGCCGATGCGCGCACTCACAGCACGCTGATGCGCGTGGACCTGCCGGCCAATGAGGCGGGGGTGTATCCGGGGATGTTCGTTCGCGCACATTTTGTGGTGGGCAAAGCCAGCAGACTGGTGATACCGGGCAGCGCGGTGCTGCATCGCAGCGAGGTGGTGGCGGTGTATGTCGTCGATGAAAAAGGCAGGGTGAAGTTACGCCAGGTGCGATTGGGGGAAGCAAGCGCTGATGGCGCGGTAGAGGTGCTGGCAGGACTGAATCCCGGAGAGCAAGTAGCCATGGATCCGATCAAGGCGGGCATTAAATCAAAATAATCCATTGGACGTAGGTCGGGCTTCAGCCCGACATGTCGGGTTAAAACCCGACCTACAGCTTACGTCATGTAATTTCACCGCTATTATTTGGATTAGGAAAAACATGGGTATTTCAGGACGTATCGCCAAATATTTTTTGCACTCGCAAATAACTCCGCTGCTGGCGCTGGTTGCTGTGCTGCTGGGTACGTTTGCGGTGTTGGTGACGCCGCGCGAGGAAGAACCGCAGATCAATGTAACCATGGCGAACGTGCTGATCGCCTATCCGGGTGCCTCCGCCAGGGATGTGGCCCAAACCGTGGCAACGCCAGCCGAACAGGTGCTGTCGCAAATCGCCGGGGTGGATCATGTCTATTCGGTCGCGCAACCCGGTATGGCGATCATTACCGTACAGTTCAAAGTCGGCGAGGAGCATGTGCCATCGCTGGTCAAGTTGTATGACGTGCTGAACTCCCACGCGGATTGGTTGCCGCCCACGCTGGGTGTATTGCCCCCCATCATCAAAGCCAAGGGCATAGACGATGTGCCGGTGGTCGCGCTGACGCTGTGGCGCGAGCAAGCGGCAGGCGGCGGCATTGAACTGACACAGGTGGCACATGCTATCGAAGCGGAATTGAAGCGCGTCCCGGGAACACGCGAAGTCACCACGCTGGGGGCGACCCAGCGCATGGTGCGGGTGTTGCTCAACCCGGAAAGCCTGAATGCCTTTCAGCTCACCATGCAGGACGTGCGCGCGGCTTTGCAATCCGCCAACGTGTCGCAGAACGTCGGCAATCTGGTGCAGAACAATCGCGAAGTATTGGTGCAAACCGGCAGTTTCCTGAGTAATGCCAGTGAAGTGAAACAGCTGGTGATCGGTGTGTCTGACGGCAAGCCGGTGTTTTTGCGCGATGTCGCCGAAGTGCAGGATGGCGCGGATCAGCCGAGCAGTTATGTGTGGCTGGGAGCCGGCCCCGCAGCAGCTGACAAGCAAATCAAGGCAAAGGGGGAGTTCACCGCAGTGACATTGGCGATCACCAAGAAGCCGGGCGCGAATGCGGTGGAAGTCGCCGAGAAATTGCTGGCACGCATGGATGAATTGAAGGGAAGCGTGATTCCCGCCGATGTGCAGGTCAGCACCACGCGCAACTATGGCGAAACCGCAAACGACAAGGCGATGAAGCTGATCGAGAAGCTGTTGTTCGCCACGGTTGCCGTGGTCGCGCTGGTGTGGCTTGCCATGGGACGGCGCGAGGCTTTCGTAGTCGGCATCGCCGTGATGTTGACGCTGGCAGCGACCTTGTTCGCCTCTTGGGCGTATGGATTCACGCTGAATCGCGTGTCGCTGTTCGCATTGATTTTCTCCATCGGCATTCTGGTGGATGATGCGATCGTGGTGGTGGAGAACATCCATCGTCGTCGCGCTCTGGCAACCCATCAGCCGCTGTCGGAAATCATTCCCGAAGCGGTGGACGAAGTCGGCAGCCCGACCATACTCGCTACCCTGACGGTGATCGCCGCGTTGTTGCCGATGGCCTTCGTCAGCGGACTGATGGGGCCATATATGAGTCCGATCCCGATCAATGCCAGCATGGGCATGCTGATCTCGCTGGCAGTGGCATTCGTCATCACGCCCTGGCTGGTGTTGCGCTTTGCGGGTGCGAATCACGAGGTGCTGAACGGGCACAACAAAAATACAACTCCTGATGTTGAAATTTGCCATGCCCGTTTCCCCCTCCCCAACCCTCCCCCGCAAAGAGCCCCTCTCTCTAACTCTCTCCCGCAAGCGGGAGAAAGGATAAACGAGAAAGGCAATTTTGAATCCCCGGTAGAGGGAGCGAACGAGTCTCTGCGCGAGTTTCACGTTAACGATGAACGCGACACTAAAATCCATCGCTTCTTTAAAAAGTATTTAACCCCGTTCCTGAATGGCGTGCATGGCAAGCCGGCGCGACGCAAATTGTGGCTGGCCATCTTGGGCGGGCTGCTGCTGGCCGTATCGCTGGGGGTGGTGAAGCTGGTGATTTTGAAAATGTTGCCGTTCGACAACAAATCGGAATTTCAGATTGTGGTGGACATGCCTGCCGGCACACCCTTGGAACAGACCGGTGCGGTGCTGCATGAAATCAGCGGCTATTTGGCAACCGTACCGGAAGTCACCGATTATGAGGCCTACGCCGGTACGGCTTCGCCTATCAATTTCAACGGCTTGGTGCGTCAATACTATTTGCGCAGTGCCGCCGAGCAGGGCGACATACAAGTGAACTTGCGCGACAAGCATCATCGCAGCCGCAGCAGCCATGAGATTGCCGGTGCCGCGCTGGAGACGATGCAAAAAATCGCCAAGACCTGGGGCGCGAATGTGAAGATCGTCGAGGTGCCGCCCGGTCCGCCGGTGATGTCACCCATCGTTGCGGAAATCTATGGGCCTGATTATGAGGGCGCGCGCAAAGTGGCGGGCAGGGTGCGCGAACAATTCGGCAAAACTGCGGACATTGTCGGTATCGACGATAGCGTGACCGAAGCCGCGCCCAAGTTGCTGTTGCAAGTATTGCAGAGCAAGGCAGCATTGCTTGGCGTTGCACCGCGCGACATCGTGGATGCGATCGGCGTCGCGTTGTCCGGTCAGGATGTCGCCTCGCTGCACGATGCCGACGCGAAATATGCCCCGCCATTGCGCATCGGCCTGCCCGCCGAATCGCACAGCCGCATCGATGAAGTGCTGAAACTCAAAGTCAGAGCTCGCGACGGTGTTGCCCAAAAAGGTGTGCTAGTTCCGCTTTCGGAGGTCGTGCAGGTGGTTACCATGCAGCGCGATTACCCGATCTACCACAAGGATTTGCTGCCGGTGGTGTATGTGTTCGGCGACATGGCGGGCAAGCTGGACAGCCCGCTGTACGGCATGTTCGGCATCAACGGCAAAGTGAGCAACATACCACTGGAGCAAGGCGGAAAACTGGAGAGCTATTTCTTCAGGCAACCCAGCGATCCTTATGCGGGTTACGCGCTGAAGTGGGACGGTGAATGGCAGGTGACCTTCGAGACTTTTCGCGACATGGGCATCGCTTACGGCGTGGGCCTGTTGCTGATTTACCTGCTGGTGGTGGCGCAGTTCAAATCCTACCTCGTTCCGCTGATCATCATGGCCCCGATTCCGCTCACCATTATCGGCGTAATGCCGGGACACGCGCTGTTGGGCAGCCAGTTCACCGCGACTTCGATGATAGGCATGATCGCCCTGGCGGGCATCATCGTGCGCAATTCGATACTGCTGGTGGACTTCATCAACATGCAAATTCGCGAAGGAGCGGATCCCCAACATGCGGTGATCGCGGCGGCGAGTGCCCGTGCCAAACCGATTGTTTTGACCGGCCTGGCAGCCATGCTGGGCGCGCTGTTCATACTGGATGATCCGATTTTCAATGGTTTGGCAATTTCATTGATATTCGGGATTCTGGTTTCCACCGTGTTGACGCTGGTGGTCATACCGGTGTTGTATTACGCCACCCTGTACAAAAAATTCCAGTAAAATCAGTTTCACTCAACTTTAGGAGCTTCAAAGCATGAACGCAGAACGCATTGTTCGTATCGTCGCCGGTTCTTTCATTTTGCTGTCGTTGGCGCTGGGAATAGAAGCCAGCCCGATATTTGCGAGCAAATACTTTTTATTCCTCACCGCCTTCGTTGGCCTGAATCTGTTCCAAAGCGGTTTTACCAAATTATGTCCGCTGAACAATATTCTCGCAAAATGCGGCATAAAAAACAGTTCGTGCTGATGGCAAAGGCAGGCAAGACCCTACCCGGCAAGCCGGGTGTGAAGTTGAAACAGAACACGCGGCAACTATTTCGCCTTTCTGATCTCAAGTGGGCACATATCAGTTTAACCCTGGTCGGACTGATGTGGGTTTTACCCTTTCTGCATTACCGCCATGAAAATCCGCTGACATCGTTTGATCAGGAGTGGTGGAGTGCCATGCTGGGCTTGCTCGCACTGACTCTTTTGACCGCGCGCGAATTCTGGCAGCAACCTGAAATTCCGCGTATCGCGCAATTGCCCGCCGCGTTGATCGTCGTGGTGCTGTTGCAATTGGTTTTGAGCAAGGTGGCCTATTTCGATCAGGCATTGCTGTATGCCATGTATTTTCTGTTCGCGGCATTGCTGATGGTGCTTGGAGCCAGGTTGCGCGATTGCTTCGGCCTGACAAGACTGGCGCAGGTGCTGGCGATTTTTCTGTTGATCGGCGCGGCACTCAGCGCGGTGATCGGTGTGCTGCAACATTTCCACTGGCACACGCTGCTGGATTCGGTGATTGCGGCGAAAATGTCGTCCCATTTGTACGGCAATATCGCGCAACACAATCACTTTGCCAATTACATTGCGATGGGTTTGATTTCGCTGGGCTTGCTGTTTCAACAAGGCAGGCTGAAGGCGGTCTATGTGGTGGGACTGGCTGCGTTATTGCTGTTCGTGTTGACGCTGAGCGGTTCAAAAAGCTCTTGGCTGTATCTGCTGATGATGAGTGGTTTGGCATGGTGGTGGGCGCGGCGTGATGCGGCGTTGCGACCGTTGTTGAAATATAGCCTGTCATTGATTGCCGGGTTTGGACTGATGCATTTGGTCGTGCAGCTACCCTTCATGGCGGGAGTTGACAGCACTAATACCATGCAGCGGTTGTCTGATGTGTTTAATAATGATGCCGGTGCATCCAGTACCGTTTGGATGAAATTCTATATGTGGCACGAGGCGTGGCTGATGTTCACGCAATCGCCGTGGCTGGGGGTAGGCTTTGGGCAATTTGCCTGGCATCACTTTCAGTTGTTGCCGGTGTTGCGAGTAAATTACATTTTTGGTCTTTATAACAATGCGCACAACCTGATTTTCCAGCTCGGTGCGGAAGCGGGCTTGGGTGGATTGTTGGCGTTGTTTGGATCGCTGGGAATCTGGTTTTATGGTCTAAGGCGTGCGACGCTGAGTGCGGCGCATTGGTGGGGTTATGCCGTGTTGGGCGTGCTGGGCATCCACAGCCTGCTCGAGTATCCATTGTGGTACACCTACTTCGTGGCAATCGCAGCGATTCTGCTGGGCGCATTCGATGAAACGCGTTACCGCCTGGAACTGCGTAATGTCGGACGGCTTTCGTTCGTGATGATTTTGCTGTTGGGTTTGCTGACGCTGCTACAGTTGCGCAGCGGTTATCAGCAACTGAAAGATACCCTGGCGATACGCCCTGTTTCCGGTAATGTCGCCGAAGCCTTTCAGCGCACCCGCGAGGGCTTGGTTGCGGTGCATGGCGGGTCGCTGCTATCGCCTTATGCCGAATTGTATATCCTCTTGGACACCGAGGTGAATGCTGATCTCATCAAACAAAAGCTCGCTCTGGGCTCCAATGTAATGCGCTTTTCTCCAATTGCCCCGGTGGTTTACCGGCAAGCATTTTTTCTGGCGCAGGACGGCCAATTGGCGCAGGCTAAACAGCTGTTGGAGCAGGCCATTTGGTCGTATCCGGGCAATGGCAATGCGCATCAACTGCTAGTGAGTTTGGCGGAGAAAGACCCCGCGCATTTTTCGGCTCTGTTAGAATTCGCTGCCCAAAAAGAACAGGAGCATGCCCGTGCAGTTCGTCAGTAATAATATCCTCCCGATTTTCATCGCCATGTTTAGTGGCATCATGCTGTTGTGGTCGTTGTTTGGAAATCGCTTTCGCGGTATCAAGGAAGTGGATTCAGCGGCTGCGTTGCAACTCATCAATCACAAGAATGCCATCGTATTGGATGTGCGTGAGCCAAGCGAATACGACGCAGGGCATGTTTTGAATTCCAGATTGATTCCCTTGGGCAAGCTTAAAGAGCGCATGGGCGAATTGGAAAAGCACAAGGATCAGCCTATCGTGGTGGTGTGTCGCAGCGGTAATCGCTCCGGTACGGCTTGTTTTTTGTTGGGTAAGCAAGGTTTTGCCCAGGTTTACAATTTGGCGGGCGGTGTGCAGGCCTGGCAAAAAATCAATTTGCCGCTGGAAAAATAAGTATGGCAAAAGTATTGATGTATAGCACAGCCGTGTGTCCTTATTGCGTTCGTGCCGAGCAGTTGCTGAAGCACAAAGGTGTGCAGGAGATTGAGAAGATACGTGTCGATTTACAACCTGCAATGCGCGTCGCGATGATGGAAAAAACCGGACGGCGCACCGTACCGCAAATTTATATCAACGGTATATATGTCGGCGGCTATGATGATCTTGCATCACTTAATCACGCCGGTGGACTGGACGAGCTTTTGGCAAAATCCGGATTTTAGTAATGGGTACCTCTAATAATATTTTAAGGGAAACAACATGACCGGAGCAGCACAAGAGACTAAGCAGCCCATATTCAATATGGACAAAATCTATGTGAAAGATCTTTCGCTGGAAATCCCGCACGCACCGAAAATTTTTATGGAGCGAGACAATCCGCAAGTCGATATTCAGCTGCACACCCAGGCCAGCTCTGTTGAAGAAGGCCTGTTTGAGGTGTTAGTGATGGCTACTGTCACTGCCAAGATCGGCGAAAAGATAATGTTCCTGATCGAGGTTAAGCAGGCGGGCATTTTTCAGATACGCAATGTGCCGACCGATGAATTGGAGCCGATTCTGGCGGTGATGTGCCCGAACATTCTGTTCCCGTATTTGCGCGAGGTTGTTTCTGATGTGGTGGTGCGTGGCGGTTTCGCGCAGGTGCTGCTGAACCCGATAAACTTCGATGCGCTCTACCAACAACAGAAGCAGCAACAGGCACAGGCCACCGCATCAACGACTACTCACTAATGGGAACCTAATGAAACCGCTTGGTTCCAACCGTTGGGTTGCTCTGTTTGTGCTGTTTTTTAGTGCGAGTGCGATCCATGCGGTGGAGTATGTGTCAGTCAGCGAGAGCAACGCGATACTTTATGACGCGCCTTCGATCAAGGCGAAAAAGCTATTCGTGGTGAATCGTTATATGCCTTTCGAGCAAATC